>DATNHT010000158.1:0-99641 GCA_035604815.1 Opitutaceae bacterium | reverse complement strand
CCCACCCTTAACCCTTTTCAAGGCATCGTTCAAATTGGGACACCACCCCCGGGGCATATGCCTTGCCTTCCGATTGTTTTTCGCTAACCCGAGCCTGAGTCCCGGCGGCTCCGGCCCGGAGCGGACACAATGAACGGACAGAATTCAACCACCCCACGCCGACGGCTCCGGCCTTGACCCAGCCCCCCAGAATGGGCGGCAAACATCCATCGCGCGAAGTCGGGCTAAAGGCCCAGGTCTCGGGCCTCTCCAGGCGGCTTGCCGACTCCAGGTCGGCGCTGGAGGCGGCGGTCGCGCGCCGGAGGGGAAACGAGCCGCCTGCCCCGAGCGACGGGCGCCTGGAGGAGCTCGGCGCGATCGCGCACGATCTCAACAACGTGTTCGCCGCGATCCTGATGGCGGTCTCGCTTCTCAGGCAAAACGTGGCCGGCGAGAGGGCGATGAGGATGCTGGCAGTGCTGGAGGAGAACGCCGCGCGCGGCGCAGAACTCGTGCGCCGGGTGCGCGCCTTCGGCACCGAAGGCGGTGGCGGCCGGGTGCCGGCCAGGCCATCGCGGGCCGCCGGCGGTCCGCGCGGCCAACCCGCCAAGCGAAAATCGCGGCGAGGGAGGGCGTCCCGGGGCCCGCGCGCGAAATAGTCGAGCGGATGCTCGCCCCCGCCGCTCCGTCGGAAACCGCCCCTCCCCGCCCCTACTCGACGACCCACGGCGTCCACGCCGCGCCTCCCGGCGGCGCCACCCCCGTCCCAAAATGAAACCAAAGCCCACCAGCCGCCGCCGGTACGGGATGCTGCTCCGCGTGAAGCCCGAAAGATTCGAGGAATACAAGCGCCTCCACATGGCCGTGTGGCCCGCCGTCCTGGGCCGCATCACGGCGTGCAGGATATCGAACTACTCCATCTACCACAGGGAAGGCTGGCTCTTCGCCTATTTTGAATACCTTGGCGACGACTTCGAGGCCGACATGCGCCTCATGGCGGCCGACCCCGAGACCCAGAGGTGGTGGGACGTGATGATGCCGATGCAGGATCCGCTGCCCACGCGCGCGCCCGGCGAATGGTGGGCGCCGATGGAAGAGGTGTTTCACCTCGACTGATCGCGGCTCTCGGGACCGGCGGCGGGCAAGAGGGATCGGGCACCCCTGCCCGATCCCTCCGTGTGCCGCGGATTGCTTCCTGCGGTACGCTACAACCCCCGAAAATGGAATCCCGACAAGGTTGGCGCCGTGCTTCGCCGGCGACATTCCCATGCCGGGGCAGGGCCGGCCGGTGCCGATGCCCCGAGGCGCTGAAGTGAGTTCCGGGGCGACATGGTCACGAGGGATCAGGCTTACTGAAGAGGTGCCCCATCTTGGAGCCCCATGCCACGGGCATCGACATGGTCCGAGTTGCGCGAGCGGGCCTCGAAGGGACGCGGGGTTCGTCGACAAGGCCGGGCGCCCTGAATACGCGGTGGGAATCGTCCACGAGCCTCGAATGGCGGACGGCGTGCTGGACAAGGAGTCCGTCGAGGTCGCCCGAGCGATTCGCCGCGTTCTCCATCATGGCGCGCCCGCCGTTGACCCTGCCGACGACGCGCACCCAGGCCCGACGAAACGCGCCGGCGACGACGGCGATCGGCGTCGGAAGGGAATTTGCGTACGTTTGTTCTGGGCTGCGCCTCAAAGTGACTCTAAACAATGCGCAAATCGGTCTGGATTCCTAGGAAAAGCGACCCGCATAAGTAGTTCCCAAGCGATTATTGACCAAATTCTTACGAATTGACCAATCCGGCCGTTTTTGAACCCCTGTCGGGACGCCAATAACTCCAAACCACACGCGACAATGTTCAGGCTCGACGGCAAGACCGCCCTGGTGACCGGAGCCGGATCCGGAATTGGCGAGGCGATCGCGCAGTGTTTTGCGGCGCAGGGCGCCGCCGTCTGGGTTGTCGACCGCGATGCGCCCAGCGGACTGGCGACCGTCGGGGCGATCAGGGCCGCGGGCGGAAAGGCGGACTTCGCCGGCGCCGACGTGAGCGACCCGGAGTCCATCCTAGCGCTCGCCTCCCGGCTGCCGGCGCTCGACATCCTGGTCAACAACGCGGGGATCGGCCACGTGGGAAGCCTGCGAGGCACGAGCGCCGCCGACCTCGACCGCATGTATGGCGTCAACGTGCGGGGGCCCTTCAACTGCTGCAAGGCGTTCGTCCCCGCGATGCTCGAGCGCCGCCGCGGAAGCGTGATCAACCTCGCGTCGATCGGGGGCGTCGTCGCCGTGCGCGAGAGGCTGGCGTACACAGTGAGCAAGTTCGCCGTCGTCGGCCTGACGAAGTCGCTCGCGCTCGACCATTCCCACGAGGGCGTGCGCTTCAACTGCATCTGCCCCGGCCGCGTCGAGACGCCATTCGTCACGGCGCGCCTCGCCGAGTATCCGGATCCCGAGAAGGCCTACCGCGAGATGTCCTCCACCCAGCTGAACGGCCGAATGGCGAGGCCCGCCGAAATTGCCGCCGCGGCCCTTTACCTCGCGGCGGACGAATCCGAGATGGTGACCGGCAGCGCCCTCATGATCGACGGGGGCTGGAGCGCCGGCAAGTAGCCGATGAGCCAGATCGTCGAACTCGAGGTCCTCGACGTCCGGTTCCCGACGTCGCTCGAGAAGGACGGCTCCGACGCCATGAATCCCGACCCGGACTACTCGGCGGCCTATGTGATCCTAAGGACCGACCGGCCCGACGGGCTCGAGGGCCACGGGCTCACCTTCACGATCGGGCGCGGGACCGAGGTGGTGGTCGCCGCCGTCATGGCCCTGCGCCCGATGGTGGTCGGGCAGCCGCTCGAGGCATTCACCGGGGCGCCGGGAGCGTTCTGCCGCCACCTGACCGGCGACAGCCAGCTCCGCTGGCTCGGCCCGGAAAAGGGAGTCATCCACCTGGCGACCGCGGCCGTCGTGAACGCGCTCTGGGACCTTTGGGCAAAGATCGAGCGCAAACCCCTCTGGAAGCTGCTTTCGGGCCTGGCGCCGACACAGATCGTGGAGCTCGTCGACTGGCGCTATCTCTCCGACGCTTTGACCCCCGACGAGGCGTGCGAAATGCTCGACAGGCTCGTTTCCACGCGCGCGGCCCGGGAATCGGAGGTCGTCGCGTCGGGTTACCCCGCCTACACGACGTCGGCGGGATGGCTCGGGTACCCCGACGGAAAGATCCGCAGCCTGTGCCAGGCGGCGCTTGCCCAGGGCTGGGCGAGCTTCAAGGTCAAGGTGGGGGCCGATCTGGACGACGACCGGCGCCGGTGCTCGATCGTGCGCGCCGAGATCGGGCCCGAGCTCCCCCTCATGATCGACGCTAACCAGCGATGGGATGTCCCCCAGGCAATCGAATGGGTGAAGGCGCTCGCACCGTGCGACCCCGTTTGGATCGAGGAGCCGACGAGTCCCGATGACATCCTCGGCCACGCGGCGATCGCCAGGGCCCTGGCCCCGTTCGGCATCGGCGTCGCCACGGGGGAGCACTGCCACAACCGCGTGATGTTCAAGCAGCTGCTCCAGGCCAAGGCGATCTCGTTCTGCCAGGTCGACGCGTGCCGGCTGGGCGGGGTGAACGAGGTCGTCGCCGTGCTGCTGCTCGCCGCAAAATTCGGCGTGCCCGTATGCCCGCACGCCGGCGGCGTGGGCCTTTGCGAATACGTCCAGCACGAGTCGATCTTCGACTTCGTCTGCGTCACCGGCTCGCGCAAGGGCCGGGTGATCGAATACGTGGACCACCTGCACGAGCACTTCGTCGACCCGTGCGTCATCCGGCGGGGCCGCTACCAGGTTCCGGCGGCAGCCGGCGCCAGCATAACAATGAAGCTGGAATCGCTCGAGGCGCACAGCTATCCCTCGGGCGAAGTCTGGAGGAGAATCCGCTCCCTGGAATCCTAACCCCGATCCCACCACCATGCGCGTCCCCCTCATCCTCGCCCTTGCCGTCTCGGCGGTGGTCCTCTCCCCCGAAGCCCGCGCCGACGCGTACCAGATCGCCGTCATTCCCAAGGGGACGACCCACGAGTACTGGAAGTCCATCGATGCCGGCGCCGTCAAGGCGCAGCGCGAGCTCGCGGCGAAGGGCATCGCCGTCAACATCATCTGGAAGGGCCCGCTCCTCGAGGACGACCGCGAGCAGCAGATCCAGGTGGTCGAGAACTTCATCGGCCGCAACGTCTCGGCGATCGTCCTTGCGCCTCTGGACAGCCGGGCCCTCGTCGCCCCGGTCGAGGAGGCGGTCAGGGCGGGTATCCCGGTCGTCATCTTCGACTCCGGGCTCCTCTCGCCGATGCCGTCGAGCACCGTCGCGACCGACAACCGCAAGGGCGGCCAGCTCGGCGCCCGCAGGCTCGGTACCCTGCTCGGCGGCAAAGGCCGCGTGGTCATGCTCCGCTACGAGGTCGGCTCGGACAGCACCGAGCAGCGCGAGGCGGGCTTCCTGGAGGTCATGAAGGGCGAGTTCCCCGGGATCGCGCTCGTCTCGACGGACCAGTACGGCGGCGCGACAAGGGAGACGGCCTACCGCGCGGCGCAGAACCTCCTCAACCGCTTCGGCGAGCAGATGGAAGGGATCTTTGCGCCTAACGAGTCGACGGCCAGCGGCACGCTCCTCGCGCTCCGGGAGATGGGCCTCGCCGGCAAGGTGCGCTTCGTCGGGTTCGACGCCAACGAGCAGCTCGTGAGCGCGCTCAGGCAGGGCGACATCCAGGGCCTGGTCGTCCAGGACCCGCTGAAGATGGGCTACATTGGGGTGATGACCGCCGTCTCGGTGCTGCGCCACGAGCCCGTGGCCGCCTCGATCGACACGGGCGTGGGCCTCGTGACGCGCGAGAACATGGACGACCCGGCCGTCTCGGCCCTCATCCATCCGCCGCTCTCGGAGTACCTGAAGTGAATCCCGCCGCGCGGCTGCGCCTGGACAGGGTCAGCAAGGCCTTCGGGGCGACCCAGGCCCTGAGGTCGGTGTCGCTAGAGGTGGCCGCCGGCGAGGTGCACGCGCTGATTGGCGAGAACGGCGCGGGCAAGAGCACGCTTCTCAAGATCCTGAGCGGCGCGCACGAGTCCGACGCGGGCTCGATGGAGCTTGACGGCCGCCCGTACCGCCCCGCAGGGCCCCTGGACGCCCGCAAGCGCGGCGTCGCCATGATCTACCAGGAGGTGAACCTCGCGCCGCACCTTTCGGTCCGCGAGAACATCCTCCTCGGCCTCGAATCCTCGACCATGGGCTGGATCGACGCGCAGGACTCGCGCCGGCGCGCAGGGGATGCGCTCGCCGCCCTCGGATACGGGCACTTCCCCCTCGAGAGGGCTGCTGGGGATTTCTCGATCGCCGAGCAGCAGGTGATCGAGGTCGCGCGCGCGCTCCTCACGCAGCCCCGGGTTCTCATCATGGACGAACCCACGAGCAGCCTCACCCAGTCCGACACGGAGAAGCTCTTCGACGTGATCGGCCGCCTGCGCGCACAGGGCGTCAGCATCATCTACGTCAGCCACTTCCTCGAGGAGTGCCGGCGGGCCTGCGACCGCTACACGGTGCTCAAGGACGGCGAGACGGTCGGCGCCGGGCAGATGAGGGACTCGGGAGTGGACGGGCTGATCGCCCTCATGACGGGCCGGCCGGTCGCCGACCTGTACCACAGGACGCCGCGAGAGCTGGGGTCGGTCGTCCTCGAGGCGCGCGCGCTCGAGAGTCCGCCGCGGCTCAGGGCGGCCTCGCTGCGGGTGCGCAAGGGCGAGATCTTCGGGCTGGCCGGCCTCGTCGGCGCGGGGCGCACGGACCTAGTCCGGGCGATCTTCGGGCTCGACCGAGCGGCGGCGGGGGAAGTCGCCGTGTTCGGCCGGTCGGCGCTCGGGCAGACGCCCCGCCAGCGCTGGAACCAGGGCGTGGGGTTCCTGAGCGAGAACCGGAAGGAGGAGGGCCTCATGCTCAACCTGTCCATCAAGGACAACATCACCCTGACGAAGCTCGAGGCCTTCGGACGGCTGGGGTGGATCCGCGCCGGGCGGCAGGCCGCTGCGGCGCACCGCTGGACGGGCGAACTCGCCGTCAAGTGCCGCGACGTCGACCAGAGTGTCGGCGAGCTCTCCGGGGGCAACCAGCAGAGGGTCGCGCTCGCAAGGCTGCTCGAGCACCCGGCCCGGATTCTCATCCTGGACGAGCCCACCCGCGGGATCGACGTGGGCAGCAAGGCGGAGATCTACGAGATCATCGGGAGCCTGGCGGCCGCGGGCAAGTCGGTCATCCTCGTAAGCTCCTACCTGCCCGAGCTCCTCGGCCTGTGCGACACGATAGGCGTGATGCGCCGCGGGGAGCTCGTCGCCGCGAAGCCCAGGGCAGAGTGGAGCGAACCCGAGCTGCTGCGGGCCGCGGTGGGCAACGAGTGAGCGCGCCATGATCCCGACGCTGCGCCGCATCCTGGGAAAGGCGGGACCCTTCATCGGCCTCGCCCTCGTCATCGTCCTGTTCGCGATCCCAACGGAGACGCGCGTGCATTTTCTCTCCTACCACAATTTCAAGATCATCCTGACCCAGACGGTCATCGTGTCGATTGGCGCCCTGGGGATGACACTCATCATCGTCAGCGGGGCGATCGACCTGTCCGTGGGCTCGACGGTCGCGCTGACGGGCGTGATCGCGGCCCTGCTGATCCAAAAAGGCTGGGGGGCGGCCGCGACCACCGTCGCGGCGATCGGCGCCGGCGGCCTGGTCGGCCTCCTAAATGGCTCCGCCGTCGCCGGGCTCCGGATGCCGTCGTTCATCATCACGCTCGGCATGCTCGGGATAGGCCGCGGGACGGCCAAGTGGCTCGCCGACAACCAGACGGTGAACTACGAAGCCTCGCCGATCAACGCGTGGATGACGACGCCCAATCCGTCGGGCCGCGCCCTGCCCGCCGGCGTCTGGGTGGCGGTCGCCCTCGCGGCCGTGACTTCGCTCCTTCTCAGGAAGACCGTCTTCGGGAGGCATGTCTTCGCGCTGGGGTCGAACGAGGCGGCCGCCCGCCTGTGCGGCGTGCCGACCATCCGCCTCAAGGTCATGATCTTCGTTCTTGCGGGCTGCCTCTTCGGGCTCTCGGGCGTCTTCCAGCTCTCGCGGCTGCGCCTGGGCGACCCAACCGTCGCGGTCGGGCTCGAGCTCGACGTCATCGCGGCGGTCATCATAGGCGGCGCGAGCCTTAACGGCGGCTCAGGCACCGTCCTCGGCTCGATCGTCGGGGCCCTAATCATGTCGGTGCTGCGCAACGGGTCGCAACAAATGGGTTGGCCTAACTATTTCCAGGAGATTATGATCGGCCTCGTGATCATCGTGGCCGTTTTCCTGGACCGCTTCCGCCGCGGCGCAAAGGCCTGACCGACCCCCCCCCATGACTCCCGTGCGGTGCATAGGGTTCGACGCGGACGACACGCTCTGGCACAACGAGAACATCTTCGAGCGCGTGCACGAGCGCTACTGCGAGCTGCTTGGCCGGCACCACGACGCGGCGACGGTCAGGCGCGCGCTGCATGCGACGGAGATGCGCAACCTCGACCTCTACGGCTACGGGATAAAGGGGTTCATGCTCTCGTCGATCGAGACGGCGATCGAGCTGACGGGAGGGAAGCTGAGCGTGAACGAGCTTCGCGAGCTCCTGGCGCTCGGGCGCGGGATGCTCGACCACCCGGTCGAGCTGCTTGACGGGACCGCCGAAGTGCTCGAGATCCTTGCTCCCGGGTACCGCATGTTCCTGATAACCAAGGGCGACCTGGTTGACCAGGAGAGGAAACTCGCCAAGTCGGGGATCGCGGACCGGTTCCAGGCAGTCGACATCGTGTCGGAGAAGAACACCCGCACCTATGAGCGGATCCTCCAGCGCCACGAGATCGAGCCGGCGAATTTCCTCATGGTGGGCAACTCGATCAAGTCGGACATCCTGCCCGTCCTGGCGCTGGGCGCCACGGGGGTCTACATCCCTTACCGGTTGATCTGGGGCCACGAACACGCCGAGGTTCCTCCCGCGGCGGAGGGCCGGTTCTTCCAGGCGGCATCGCTGCGCGAGCTGCCGGACATCGTGGAGCGCTGGGTGCAGCTAGGCGCCTCGCGATGAACTCATTCGTGGGAAACCCCGGGCGCGTGAAAATGTAGCGCGCGCTCCTGAAGAATTTCCCGTCGAAATGCAGCAGCCCCTCCAGCCCGTCCTCAACGCTGTGCCAGAACGACCGGTTGTAATCGACGTCGTGCTGCCCGCACTGCGCGCAACAGGGCCCCGCAAGCGGCGCGCCGCAGTTCTGGCAATGGGAACTGTGCGAGGCCTCGGGGCCGGGCATGAGGGCGCCATTCCAGCAGTCAAAGGGCCGGCTGAGAAGCAGATCGCCGGGCGCGGCCGGCCGGGCCGGGGTTGCGAATCTCCGATTCTTTCGCCCCAATAGGTCCATGCCCACCCTCTATGAACAGATGCGCGCCGACATCGTCACGGCAATGAAGGCCCGCGACGCCGCGACCGCCCTGTCCCTGCGCACGGCGGACGCGTCGATCCAGAGGGCGTCGATGGACCTCTCAAAGCCGATCGACGACGCCATAGTCGTCGCTACCCTGCGCAAGGCGGTCAAGAACCTCGCCGACGCAAAGGTCGAATTCGAGCGGGGCGGCCGGGCCGATCTCGTCGCCGCAAACGAGGCGGAGATCCGGCTCCTGGAGAGATACCTGCCCCGGGGCCTAGACGGCGCCCGGCTGGAGGCGCTCATCGCCGAGGCCATCCAGGAATCCGGGGCCCAGTCGCGCAAGGAAATGGGAAAGGTGATGGGCGCCCTGAAGAAGAGGCCCGAGGCCGCCCTGATCGACTTTGCGGCGGCGAGCAAGCTCATCCAGGCCAAGCTGCCCTAGCCCCTCCCCGGCCGTCCGGCGTCAGTGCCAGTCCGCGATCCCCGTGATCTCCGGAACGGGCTTTTGCGGCCAGCGATCGCCGATCGGCGTGAAGAGGACGGCGAGGCGCAGGTCGGCCGGCGCGTCTCCCGGCGCAGCGTCGAGGGAAAGCACCGAGTCCTCGTCATTTTGGGCCTCGGCCGCGGCGGGCGGCTTCGCCGACCGCACCTGGAACCGCGCGCCGGCCGGGGAGAGCACCTCGGCCCGGAGCTGGCGCCCGGAACGCGAAAGCAGGGCGGTGCGCCCGTCGGAGGAGAGCCCGATGCGCGCGCCCGTCATCATAACCCAGCGAACGGGGATCCCGGGCTGCAGGGCGGAAAACTCGTCCTGAACAAGGATGCGCGCCCGGTCGAGCATGGCCACCGCGCGCAGGATCCGCCGCGCGGCCTTCGGATAGGCCGGCGTCAGGTCGGCCACGGCGAAGGGCCGGGCGCCGGAATCCGAGAAAGCGACGATCGGGGCGATCGCCTTTGGGTCCTGGAGCGCTTCACCGGGTGTCACCGTGTTGTGGCTGAAATTGTTGAGCCTGAAATAGGACCAGCGCCGTTCCCCGAAGTATCCCGGCAGGTTGTAGTCATCGGGCCCCAGGTCCACGGCCCAGCGCACGCCATCGGACTCCAGGACGAACGAACCGAGGTCCAGGTGGGCGTGGTTGGTGGAGTTGTCGCCGGCCTTGAAGCCCAGGAACAGGGCGCGCGGATCGTTCCAGGCGCTGCGAAACAGGGCGATGTCGGCCCCACCGCGGAAATGCAGGCAGAGGGGGATCCGCCCGAGCGCGGGAGCCGAGTCCGCGCCGTCGCGGCCCCGCGCGGAGGGTGAGGCCCCCGGCCCCGCCGTCGCTCCCGGAAACCAGGCCGCGTAGAGCGCGAGGAAGCGGTCGTCGAGGCCCTGGTCAATCTCCGAGCGAAGCTCGACCCGGCTCTGCTCCAGCGCAGCCTCGTCGGAGTACCGCCTCGCGAGCCAGGCGTACGCCGGAGTGCCCTCGATCCGGCTCCCGCCGTCGGCGTAGTTGAACGCCAGGCCCGTGGGACCCTCCACGGCGCTCCTGTAGAATGCGGTCCGCTCGAACGCGGGTGCGGCGCCCAGGCCGAAGTCCGTGCCGAGCGCGCCCTCGAGCAGGGCGAGGATGATGACATTGTAACTCGTGCCATAGGCCCAATAGCCGGGGCCCTCCGGGTAGGCCCCGTCGGGCCGGTACGCATCCATCGCGAGCGGAAGCGACACCCGGACCCCCTCCACGACCAGCCGGGCGACGGCCGGCTCCTCGTCGGCCACCGCCAGGGCTGCCGCGAGCAGCCCGCCGTTGCACACCTGGTTCCAGTTCATCCGGGCCGTGACAAAGAACAGCCGCTTGTCCAGCGGGCCCGTCGGCCGGTAGGCCGCCGGAGCGAACGCCAGCGCCTTGGCGAGGAGCGCCTCCCTGATCGCCGCCCTGTCCTCCTTGGAGAGCTCGCGGTACAGCCAGTCGTAGCCGATGGCGACGGCAAGGCTCATCTCGGCCACGTCCAGGAAATGCGACGGGTTCCAGTCCGGGAATGCCGCCACCGTCAGGAGGTCGCGCCTGGCCCTCTCCGCGAAGCGGCTGTCGCCGGTGAGCCGGTACGCCATGGCGCACGTGAGGATCTGCTGGATTGCGGCGCGCGACTGGTCCAGGAGCCGCGGGCCCTTCAGCACGTGGACCAGCGGCCGCGCGGAGAGGTCCGCCGCGGCGGCGGCCGCGATTCGGGCGTGAAGGGCGGCGCGCAGCGGATCGGCCTTCGCCGCCTCCAGCGCGGCCGCCAGGTCGCCGTCCGTGAAAAGCAGGCGCGGATGCCCGCCGCGGAGATGGCCGATGGGGTCGGCGGGGATTTCGGCCGCCGCCGCGGAAAAGCAGGCGGCGAGAAATAGCGTGGCGGACACGGGGCGCATCGCGGCCGGCCATTGTGGCGCGGGCCGGCAAAAAAACAAGCGGCCGCAAGTCCGCCCCTCTCCGGCCGCCGGCGGGGGCCCCGGGGAGCCCGCAGCGGGCGACCGGGCGCCGCCCGCCGCGCCGACTGGACACCGGCCCTGTGCGCGCCAGAATTGAACGCTCCCCGGAATCCAAGCCGCCACCAGGATCCCGAACACCGCCTTGCGCCCATCAAGAATAACGCCCTGCCTGCTCGCCTGCGCCGCACTCGTCGCCGGCTCCGCGAATGCCGAGAAATTCGAGGGGTTGGCCAAGACCCCGCCCATGGGCTGGAACACGTGGAACACGTTCGGCGTGAACTGCAGCGAGGCGCTCGTGAAGGAGACCGCGGAGGCGATGATCGCGAACGGAATGCGCGACGCCGGGTACGTCTACCTTGTGATCGACGACGCATGGTCGGCCATGGAGCGCGATGGCGCCGGCAACCTCGTGGCCGACCCGGTCAAGTTCCCCGGCGGGATGAGGTCCCTGGCGGACTACCTCCACCAAAGGGGCTTCAGGTTCGGCATCTACGGCTGCGCCGGCTCGAAGACATGCGCCGGCTATCCCGGCGGCCGCGGCCATGAGTTCCAGGACGCAAGGACCTATGCCTCCTGGGGCGTCGATTACCTGAAATACGACTGGTGCCACCGCGGGACCGCGAACGGGCCCGAGACCTACCGCATCATGAGCGACGCGCTGCGCGCCGCCGGCAGGCCGGTCGTCTTCAGCCTGTGCGAATGGGGCGAGAACAGGCCGTGGCTCTGGGCCGGGCCGGTCGGGCACCTCTGGAGGACCACCGGCGACATCGCTCCCAGCTACACGCGGTTCAAGGAGATCCTGGACGCCCAGGCCCGATTGGAAGGATACGCCGGCCCGGGGCACTGGAACGACCCGGACATGCTCGAGGTCGGCAACAAGGGCCTGGCCCTGGCGGAGTCGCGGGCGCACTTCAGCCTCTGGTGCATGCTCGCCGCACCGCTCATCGCCGGCAACGACGTGCGCCGGATGACGCCGGAGATCCGGAAGATCCTCACGGACAGGGAAGCGATCGCTATCGACCAGGATCCGCTCGGGCGCCAGGGATTCCGCTACCGGGCCGGCAAGGCAATGGAGCTCTGGGCGAAGGAGCTTTCGAACAAGGAGTGGGCCGTATGCGTGCTCAATACCGGCGGCGCCCCGGCCGAACTGAGCATCGACTGGGGCAGCCTCACCTTCCTGACGGAGGCGTACTACAGGGTCGCGGACGTCTGGGCGTCACGCGCGCTTGGCGCAAACAGCAGCGCGCCATGGGCAGGAGAGGTGGATGCCCACGGCGTGGCTCTCTTCCGACTTAGGCCCGGGTACTGAAGCGTCCCCGCCAAGGGCTGGACACGGCCCCCGCCCCCGCCACAATCGACGCTCTTCCGGAGCCAAGCCGGAGCACCAAGGACCCGAACAACTCCCCACCCCTATCCCATGAAAAGACTCCCCTGCCTCCTCGCGTGCGCCGCCCTCGCCACCGGCGCCGCCAACGCCGAGAAATTCGAAGGACTGGCCCAGACCCCGCCCATGGGCTGGAACACCTGGAACACGTTCGCGGAGAACTGCAGCGACGCCCTCGTCAGGGAGACCGCCGACGCGATGGCCGCGAACGGGATGCGCGACGCGGGCTACGTCTACATCGTGATCGACGACTGCTGGTCGAAGAAGGAGCGGGACGCGGACGGCGGCCTGGTGGCGGACCCGGTCAAGTTCCCCTACGGGATGAAGGCCCTCGGGGACTACCTCCACTCGAAGGGATTCAAGTTCGGCATGTACGGCTGCGCGGGGAAGACGACCTGCGGCGGCTACCCGGGCGGACGCGGGCACGAGTTCCAGGACGCCCGCCAGTACGCGTCATGGGGCGTCGACTATTTCAAGTATGACTGGTGCGACCACGGCACCGCGAACGGGCCCGAGAGCTACCGGATCATGAGCGACGCGATCCGCGCGGCGGGAAGGCCGATCGTCTTCAGCCTGTGCGAATGGGGCCAGAACCAGCCCTGGCTCTGGGCGGAGCCGGTCGGGCACCTCTGGCGCACGACGGGCGACATCGGGGCGACCTATGCCACCGGCGGAAAGAACAAGTGGGAGCACGGCTGGAAGACGCTGCTCGACATGCAGGTGGGCCTGGAAAAATACGCCGGCCCGGGTCACTGGAACGACCCGGACATGTTGGAGGTCGGCAACAAGGGGCTGACCCTGGCGGAGTCGCGGGGCCACTTCAGCTTCTGGTGCATGCTCGCCGCGCCGCTGATCGCGGGCAACGACGTGCGCCATATGGCGCCCGAGATACGCGCAATCCTCACGAACGCGGACGTGATCTCGATCGACCAGGACCCGCTGGGCCGCGAGGGCTTCCGGTTCCGCGTCGACAAGGACAAGGAGATCTGGGCGAAGGAGCTGTCGAACAAGGAATGGGCCGTGTGCGTGCTAAACACCGGCGACAGCCCGGCCAAGCTCACGCTCGACATGCACGACCTCACGTTCCTCACCGGCCAGTATTACGACGTGACGGACGTCTGGGCGGGCAAGCCCGCCGGCACGGCGATCGACGCCCACACCGCCATGGTGGACTCACACGACGTGATGCTTTTCCGGCTCAAGCCCGGGAGCTGACGCGCTCGGCCAGGATCCGGCTGACGGCCTCGAAGACCTGGTCCACGGTGATCCGCTGCATGCAGACATTGTCCGTGCAGGCCGTCTGACGGTTGTTGAACGCGTTGATGCAGGGGCTGCACGCTATGCCCGCCCAGATCCAGTGGTGCCTTGGGCCCGGCACCGAGAAGAGGAGCGGGGTCTCCGGCCCGAAGAGCGCGACGACATCCACCTTCGTCAGCGCCGCGAAATGCGCGGGGCCGCTGTCGTTCGTGACGAGGACCTCCGCGAGGCCGAAGACGACGAGGAGCTCCCGGAGCGTCGTGCGCCCCGCGAGGCACACGCTGCGGGGGGAACCGACCGCGCGGGCGACCTCGGAGACGCGGGCGGCCTCCTCGGGCGAGCCGGTGAACCCGACCCAGACGTCGGGGAACTCCCGGATGATCCGCGCGGCCAGGGCCCCGTAGTTCCCCGGGTCCCACTTGCGCAGCGGCAGGAGGTCGCTCGCGTTGGCGTTGAGCACGACGAGGCGGCCTGAGGGTGGCACGCCCAGCTCGCCGAGCATCCGCGCGACGGCCGATTCCTCGCCAGGCTCGGGTTGGAAGAGCGGCAGCGGCGGGCTCTCCGGCGGGACCAGGCCGAATGTCGGGAACCGCCCGGGATCGGCCTCGAGGGCGAGGACGAGGCTCGTGAAGGTCCTGCCCGTGTGCAGGTGGGGATTGTACAGCACCCGGTGGGTCATCAGGTCGCCCCGATAGGGCCCCTCGCCGAAGTAGGCGTGGAACCCCACCCTGTTGCGCGCCCCCGTCAGGTACGCGATCGCGGCCGAGAACCGCGCGAAGAACTCCATGTCGACGCAGGCGTCGAACCGCCTGCGCCGGATGGCGAGGAGCACCCGCACCCCGCTCGCCATCATGGCCCAGGCCGACCGGGTCCTCACCTCGAAGACGTTGCCGCGCGGGATTAGGCCGATCAGGTCGACGATGAAGCGGTTCTCCTCGAAGACCAGAAGATGGACGTTTTCCCTCCCGACGCGCTCGACCGCCCTCCGGATGGCCTCGTGCGCGAGCACGGTCGAGCCCTGCTCCGCCAGCTTCAGGATGAGGACGCTGGAGACCGGGCCGCCCGCCGCGGGCCCGCCGATGAGGTCGCCGATGCGCCGGACAAGCGTCAGCAGCAGGCAGACGGGCACGCCGACCCGCCGGTCGATCCACTGGAGCGTGCGCGCATCGCTGCTAAAACGTTTCAAAGGGGTCGCGGTTTGGGGGATTTGACTACCCGACGCCCGGCATGCGAGGCGAGTGAAATGCTCGACGGGGCCTGCGCCGCGGATCTTGATTCCGCCTATGAACCGGACCATTTCCCGCCTCATCCTCCCATCCATCGCGGCCGCCGCCGGCCTCGCCGCATGCGCATCCCGCTCGGGGGCCGCCGAGCGGATCCCGATCAGGGTGATCGTCCTGTGCGGCTTCGAGGTCGGCGACGACACAGGCGACACCCCCGGCGAATTCCAGTTCTGGTACGAGCGCGAGAGGCTCTTTGACCGCGTGGAGCTTCCCGGGGCGCCGCATCCCCTGTGCAGGAACGCGGAGGGGCTGTACGGCGACGTGGGCGGCACGACGCGCGATCCCCAGCTCACACCCGTCACGACGAGCGAGCTTGTCATGGCGATCTGCCTCGATCCGCGGTTCGACGTGCGCAAGACCTACTGGCTCGTCAACGGCATAGCCGGGATAGACCCGGCGAGCGGGCCCATCGGGAGCGCGGTCTGGTCCGAGAACGTGGTGGACGGCGACGCCCTGCGGGAGATCGACGAGGCGGAAATGCCCTCCGGGTGGCCTTACGGCCTCTTCGCGATCGGCACCGACGGGCCCGGCCGGCTTCCCGCGGAGCACGGGCATGCCGGCGGCTGGAACGGCGCCAAGCTCGAGTACAGCATGGTCTATCCCCTCAACAAGCGGCTGGCGCGCTGGGCCTACGAGGTCTCGAGGGGCGTGCAGCTTCCCGACTCGCCGCGGCTGAAGGCGTGGCGGGAACGATACGCGGGCTACCCGCTGGCGCAGCTCCCGCCGAGGGTCATGATGGGCGACACGCTGGGCTCGGTGCGCTACTGGCACGGGCCGAGGCGCACCCAGTGGGCCCGCGACTGGGTGAGGCTCTGGACGAACGGGACGGGGACATTCTCGACGACGTCCATGGAGCAGCAGGACTACGCCGGGACGCTGACGCGGATGGCGGCGAAAGGGCTCGTTGACATCAACCGCGTGATGGTGATGCGGACGGCGAGCAACTACTGCATGCCGCCCCCCGGCCAGGCGCCGGAGACCACGATAGGCGACGAATCGCTCGGAACGGACGCGGCGCTCGAGGCCGCCTACAGGACGGGATCTCCGGTCGTCCACGAACTCCTCAGGAACTGGCCAAGGTACGAGAATTCGATCCCCGGAGGCTAGGGAAGAAAACGGCGATTTTCTCTTGCGCCGCCCCGGGTAATGGGCGATCCGTTCGGGCGCCTGGCGCGAACACGATCGCGACCGGACGCCCAAGTAACACTCCCATGCCCTCCGGACAACGAGGCTTCATCGCCATGCGAAAAGCACCCCGTCCCCCCTCGCCTGCCCGCAGGTTTTCCGTCGCTGGGAAACTGCGGAGGCGATGTGACAGCCGTTAGATCGCCAGGCGCGCGCGCCGCGCCGTCCATCGGCTCGGTCGAGGGATTCGCCGCCGCCAAGTCCGCGGGCGCCAGAATCGTCATGGTCACGGCCTACGACGCCTGGTCGGCGCGACTCCTGGCGGACGCCCCGGTCGACTGCCTGCTGGTGGGCGACAGCGCGATGATGGTCGTGCACGGGGAGAAGGACACGCTGGGCGCGACTCCGGACCTCATGGCGCTGCACACCCGCGCGGTCGCCCGGGGGGCCCCCGGCAAGTTCATCGTCGCCGACATGCCCTTCCTCGCGGCGCGCAAGGGCGAGACCCATGCGCTCGAATGCGCGGCCCTCCTGCTCAGGGCGGGCGCCCAGGCCGTGAAGATCGAGGGCGCCCGCGGGCACGTCCCGGCGATACGGCATCTCGTCGAGTCCGGCGTCCCCGTCATGGGGCACCTCGGGCTCACCCCCCAGTGGGTGCGCGGACTGGGCGGCTTCAAGGTCCAGGCCCGCGACGCCGAGGGCGCGCGGCGGCTGGCGGAGGACGCGGCCGCCCTGGAGGAGGCGGGCGTCTTTGCCATCGTCCTCGAGTGCATCCCGCGGGGGCTCGCGCGCGAGGTGACATCCGCGTTGCGGATCCCGACGATCGGCATCGGGGCAGGCGCCGGGTGCGACGGCCAGGTGCTCGTCCTTCACGACATGCTCGGGCTCAACCCCGACTTCAGGCCGCGCTTCGCCCGCCGGTTCGCCGACGGGGCCGCCCTCGTGCGCAGCGGCGCCGTCCGCTTCGCTGAGGCGGTCCGCAGCGGCGAATTCCCCGCGGAGGAGGAGGGATTCTAGCCGTGCCCCGCGTCTTCACCCGCCTGGAGGACTGGACGGCCGAGCGCGCCGCGCTGGAGCGATCCCGGAGCAGCGTCGGGTTTGTCCCGACCATGGGCGCCCTCCACGACGGCCACCGGTCCCTCCTCAGGCGCGCCCGGGCGGAGAACGACCGCGTCGTCTTGAGCATCTTCGTCAACCCGACCCAGTTTGACGACCCGGCCGACCTGGGGCGCTACCCGCGGGCGCTCGAATCCGACCTGGAAAAGGCGGATGGCCTCGCCGACCTCGTGCTCGCCCCGGATTCGGCCGAGATCTACGCGGACCATTACCGCTACCGCGTGACCGAGGGGACGCTCAGCCCGCGCCTCGAGGGGGCGCACCGTCCGGGACATTTCGAGGGGGTCCTCACCGTGGTGCTCAAGCTCCTTAACCTCGTGCGGCCGCACCGCGCGTATTTCGGGGAAAAGGACTGGCAGCAGCTCGAGCTCGTGCGGGGCATGGTCCGCGCCCTCTTCCTGCCGGTCGAGATCGTCCCCTGCCCGACCGTGCGCGACCCCGACGGCCTCGCGGTCAGCTCGCGCAACAGCCGGCTCTCCGCGCCGGCGCGCGCCAAGGCGGAGGCGTTTCCACGGATCCTTCGCGACTCGGCCGGCCCCGAGAAGGCCGCGGAGGCGCTGGCCCTCGCCGGGTTTGCGGTCGATTACGTGGAGGACCGCGATGGAATCCGTCTCGCAGCCGTCCGGCTGGAGAAAGTCCGCCTCATCGACAATGTCCGGCTCTAATATCGTCTTCGTGCTCACCGGCTCCATCGCGGGTTATAAGGCCTGCGACGCGATTTCGCGCCTGGTGAAGCGGGGCCACCGCGTGCGCGCCGTCGCCACGGAGTCAGCGCTGCGCTTCGTCGGCGCGGCCACGCTCGAGGGCCTCACGGGCGAGCGCGTGCTGACGGACCTGTTTGAGCCGGGGGCGGCGCTCGAGCACATCCATCTGACGCGCTGGGCCGACGTCGTTGTCGTCTGCCCCGCCACGGCGAACACCCTCAGCCGATTCGCGGCGGGACTGGCCGACGACCTTGCCGGCGCGCTCTTCCTCGCGCACGACCGCTCGAAGCCCCTCCTGGTCGCCCCCGCGATGAACCCGGCGATGTGGCGGCATCCCGCAACCGAGGAGGCCGTAGACCGGCTGGCCCGCTGGGGCGTGAGATTCATCCAGCCCGGCGAGGGGCGCACGGCGTGCGGCGAAGAGGGCGAGGGGCGGCTGGCGGAGCCGCCGGACATAGTCGACGCGGTCGAAGCCGCGCTGGCGCGCCCGGCCAGACGCCTGCGCGTTCTTGTGACAAGCGGCGGAACAGCCGAACCCATCGACGGCGTGCGCGTGCTCACAAACGCGAGCACCGGGCGGACGGGGGCGGGCATCGCGGACCACCTTGTCCGCTGCGGCCACGAAGCCGTGCTCCTCCGTTCGCGCGACTCGGCCCCCGCCGGCCCGGGCTGCCGCACCGAGACGTTCTCCTCGTTCGCGGACCTCGATGCGGCCCTCGCAAGAATCCTGTCATCGGAGCCTTTCGACGCGGTGATCCACGCGGCGGCCGTAAGCGACTTTGGCGTCGGGGAGGTGGTCGTCGACGGAGCCGCCCGGCCGCCGGCGGGCGGCAAGCTCGACTCCGACTCGGCGCCGCTCCTTCGCCTGCGGCCCCACCCCAAGCTGGTAGACAGCCTGCGCTCGCGCAGCGTGAACGGTTCAATCCGGGTCGTCGCCTTCAAGCTGACGGGCGGCGGCGACCAGGACGGCATCGAACGCGCCGTCGCCTCGCTCTTCGCCCACTCGAGGGCCGATCTCGTCGTCCACAACAGCCTCGCGGAACGCGCCGGCGGGGACGCGTTTCCGTCCGAGATCCATTTTGCCGACGGCAGCCCGACGCTGCGCTGCGCGACCCGCCCCGACCTGGCGGCCGCCCTTGAGCGCATCCTCGTCGCATCGGCCGCAGCCGAGGCGGCCCTCACCTGACGCCGCCGTGCTGCTCTGCCTCGACATAGGAAACACCCAGATCCACGGCGGCGTGTTCGACGGCGACGCGCTGCGCTGCCAGTTCCGCAAGTCAACCCAGCCTCTGGGATCCTCGGACGAGCTGGGAATCTTCCTGCTTTCGGTGCTTAGGGAGAATGATGCCGACCCGCGCTCGGTGGACCGGGTGGCGCTGTGCACGGTCGTGCCGGCGGCCCTCTACTCCATGCGCAGCGCCGTCAGGAAGTATTTCAAGCGCGAGGCGTTTGTCCTCCAGGCGGGGGTAAAGACCGGGCTGAAGGTCCGGTACCGCAACCCGCTCGAGGTCGGCGCGGACCGCATTGCGGGCGCGATCGCCGCCGCCCAGCGCCGGCCGGCGCGCAACCTGATCGTGGTCGACTGCGGCACGGCGACGACCCTCGATGTGGTCACCGCCTCCGGGGAATACCTCGGCGGCGTCATCCTGCCAGGCGTGGGCGTCTCCGCCGAGACACTGGCGAGCCGCACGGCCAAGCTGCCCCGCGTGGAGATCGCCCGGCCGGAATCGGTGCTCGGGCGCAGCACGGTCGAGAGCATCCAGTCGGGCCTCTATCACGGACACACCGGCGCGGTCCGGCACCTGCTGGACGGGCTCACCCGGGAGGTGTTTGGCGGCGAAAGGCCCCATGTGCTCGGCACGGGGGGGTTTGCCCGGATGTTCGAGGAGGAGCGCCTCTTTGATGAAATCGTGCCGGAGCTCGTCCTCCTGGGCCTCAGGCACGCGGAGATGCTCAACCGCGATACCGGCCCCCGGGACTAGGAGCCGGCGGCGATCGCCGGCGCTGCGCCGAAGCCCTCGGCACCCGTCGCCAGCACGTCGTGGAGCTTTCCGGCCGCCTCCTCGTGGAAGGACATCAGGCCGAGGAGATCCTCGATGACGCCGGGGTCGCGGCAGCGCTTCGCGCATGCGCCGATGTCGTTGCGCAGCTGCACCGCCAGGCCCCCATGCAGGCCGCGCAGCTCGGCGACCATGGCCTCGGGTGCAAGATCCGCAACCGGGTTGGCATCGAGCCGGGCGGTCTTCGCAATGGCGCTGAGTCCGCCGCTCGGCCATACGCCAATCGCGCATGAACGCTCGACAAGCTGTTCAATCCTCACGGCGACCTGACTGAACTGCTTCTCAAGAAGCTCGTGGAGCCGCGCGAGGTCGCGGCCCGCAATGTTCCAATTAAAGCCCCGCGTCGCCGTATAAAGGACAAATTCGTCGGCGAGCAGGAGGTTGATCACCCGTCCAACCTCGCATCGAGAGGCGCCGGGGACTGCGAAGCCGGTATTCATGGCAGTTTCCCGGTTCGCAGCACGGTGGTCCTTGCCATTGGGAAAACGTTACCAATCTGCGCGGATGGGCCATATGGGGTGAACACCCCACGGCTCCCAGCGGAGGACAACACCCCATTGGCGCCGCGCGCCGGGTGCCGTATCCTCCACCCAAGGGCGAGGCGGGGCGACCAAGCTGCAATGTTAAGGCAACTCACCCGCACTTTACCTGTCTAGAATATCATTATGAAAAACAGCCGAGCCACTGGCACAAGTGAACAGACACCCGATACGTTTCTCTCCGACCTGCGAGCCCTCGTAACCGAGGCACAGAAGATCCTGGACGCCTCCAATGCCTCCGAGAGCGAGGACAACGGGGAGCACGGCACCGCGCTGCGCGAGCGCTTCGAGGCCGCGCGCGAGCGGTTCACCGAGCTCTACGCGACCGCGAAGAAGCGGGTCGTTGCCGGCGGAAAATACGCCGACGAGACGATCCGCGAGAATCCGTACCAGTCGATCGCGGTGGCGGCAGGCGTCGGCCTGCTCATCGGCATCCTCGTTGGCCGTCGCGGCAAATAGCCCGCCGACCTCATGGAAACCGAGTCCCCCGCCCCGCCGGGCATCCTCGGCTCGCTCCGGGCGCTCGCCGACGGCCTCGTCTCCAGCGCTCAGGATCGCCTCGGGCTGATCTCGATCGAGCTCCAGGAGGAGAAACTCCGCCTGGTCCAAACCCTCTTCTGGGTCAGCGCGGTCTTTTTCGCGGGGATGATGGCGCTGACCTTCGCCAGCGTCGCCCTGGTCTATCTTTTCTGGGAGAGCGCCCGTCTCGCCGTGCTCGCGGGACTCGCACTGGCCTACACCGGGGCGTTCATAACGCTCATTGTCGCGTTCCGCCGCTATCTGGCGCGCCAGCCCAGGCTCCTCGCAGCCACGCTGCGGGAGTTCGAGGAGGACCGCGCATGTATCCGCGGAGAGAACTGACGGTCCTCGCGGGGAGCAAGGCCGTGCTGCTGGACCGCATCCATTTGCGGCGCGAGCGGTGCGCCGAGGCGGCTTCCCGCGCCGCCCGGCCGCTGGAGATCTTGGACCTGGGGATCGCCCGTTGGCGCCAGCTGTCGCCTTTCGTCAAGATCGCGGCCGCGCCGCTCGGATTCCTGCTGAAGCGCCGGCCCAGCCGCCGCGCCCGGGTGATGGGCGCGCTGTTGCGATGGGGACCGCTCGTGCTCGGTGCCGTGCGCGGCATGGCTGACGTCCCAATTTCATCTCGCCGGGACTGACCCACGGCCGTAGAGCAGCGTGTGGCATGAAGACTGCCCTGCTCGCCTGTTACCTCGCGACCTGGGCGTTCATCCCGCATCTGCTGCTCCTCAAGAAACGCCCGTCGGCGACGCTTGCGTGGCTCTGGGCCATTGTCTTCATCCCGATCCTTGGGGCGCTGGCCTACTTTGCGATTGGAACCGACCGGCTGAGGCGCCGGCGCCTCAGGCGGCGCAGCCTCTTTTCCGCGCGGTCCGTGCGCGAGCGCGTCACCTCGGGCTCCACGGATGACGCCACCAGCGGCCTCCTGCAGAAGCTGCCCCGCAGGGACAGCCAGTTCCTGCAGCTGCTTTCCCGCATCAATCGCCTTCCCGTCAGCTCCGCGGACAACCTGCGCATCCTGCGCGACGCCGGTGACTTCTATTCCGCGCTTGAGACGAGGATCCGGGAGGCAAGGCACCACGTGCACCTTGAGTTCTACATATGGAACGGGGACGAGACGGGCCTGAAGTTCCTGCGGCTGCTGAAAGACGCCGCGAGCCGCGGCGTCATCGTGCGCCTGCTGCTCGACGGCGTCGGCTCCCACGGCTTCACCGAGGACCTGCTGGGGGATTTCACGGCGGCCGGCGGCCATTTCTCGTGGTTCCAGAGCCTTGACCCGAGGCGCAACCGCTTCTTCCTCAACCTCAGGAACCACCGCAAGCTCCAGATTATCGACGGCGCGATCGCTTTCGTCGGCGGCATGAACATCGGCCGGGAATACGAGGGCCTCGACTCCGATTTCGGCCACTGGCGCGACGTGCAGGTAGAGGCCGAGGGGCGGGTGGTCTGCGAGCTTCAGGATGTGTTTGCCGACGACTGGTTCTTCGCCACCGGCGAGAAGATCTCCGCGTCCGCCTATTTCCCGGCGGCCGGGGCGCGCACGCGGTATCTCGTGCACGTCGTGCTGGGCGGCCCGGACCGCCAGAACGAACCCATCAGCAAGTCCATCGTCAGCCTCCTGAACGAGGCCAGCGATCGCGTGTGGATTGCCACCGGCTATTTTGTGCCGGACGACGTCATCCTCGCCGCCCTTGAGCTCGCGGCAAGCCGAGGTGTCGACGTGCGGCTGCTCATCTCCGAGAAGAACGACCACCCGTGGCTGGTGACGGTCGGGCGTTCCTACTACGGGCAGCTGCTTTCGGCCGGCGTGCGCATCTTTGAATACTCTGCGGGCATCAACCACGCCAAGATCATGCTGGCCGACGACCAGTGGGCGATGGTCGGCTCGGCCAATCTCGACTACCGGTCCATGCGCCTGAACTTCGAGCTCAACCTGCTCTTCCACTCCGCAGGGCGCAACGGCGAGCTGGCGCGGATCCTCGAGCACGATTTCGGCCTATGCCAGGAAATCGACCAGGCGGCCTTCGCGCGCCGGCCGTTCCGGACCAAATTCCTGGAGGCCGCGCTCAGGCCCCTGTCGCCGATGCTGTGAGCTCCGCGGCCCCGGGGGCGGCGCGCCCGCCGCCAGTGCCGCCCTCGCGAAGCCTTCCCTTGGTTCAGTTGGTCGTGCTCGCCCTGACCTTTTCGTAGGCGTCCTGTGCCTTCAGCCAGGCCTGGTTGACCTTCTCCTTCTCCTGGCCCCAGGTGTCGGGCGTCGCGCTACCCACCTCGGTGGCCATGGACTGCAGGTAGGATCTTGCGTTTGTCATTTCGCCCATCGCGAAATCCCAGTCCTTGGTGCCTGTCGTCATCGCCGCGCGCTTGGCGTTCAAACCGTTGATCTGAATGTCGAGCTGGCCCTCCAAAGCGACAATCCCGGCGACGAATTCAGCGCGCTGTTCGTAGGTCAAATCCTTAATGGCGGCCCACGAGGCGGCGGCCGCGGCCGCCGGGGCGGCGTCGCCTCTGACCGCCGGCGCGGGCGTGGCCTGGGCCACCGGGGCCGGTTGGGCCTGCGCAACCCGCTCCTTGTTCGAGCAGCCTGACACGAGGAGTGCGGCGAGGCCGAAAGTTGCGGCGACCAGGGCGGGGCAGTGTTTTTTCATGGTTCTATTCCTTGTCCGGCTGGAATTCTATCACCGGCTGCGGCCGGCAACCATGGGGTCATCACCCCGAAAAGGACCCCGCTTGGGGGACATCCGGTTTCCAGCCCAAGGCGGCGAAGGACCCCGTTCGCAGTCGGCCGGCCCCGGCCGAAAATTTTTGACCCCTGATCCTCTCCGGCCAACCCTTCGGTTCCGTGAAGGAGCCCACCCGGGAGGAGAGGCAGCTCAGGTGCTTCCGCAAGCGCAGGTACCGCAGCCAGGGCGACGCCCTCGACGCGGCCCTTGTCGCCGGCGTCGAGCGCCAGCGGAAGGCCTACCTCTGCCCGCACTGCGGGAAATGGCACCTGGCCACGGTTTGAGCGTCTTGGGGCGGCGTTTCCCGTCCAAAGTCCTTGCGGCGGATTCACGGGAAGAGGTAACATTGCCCTATGCGCCCGCTTGCCATGCTCGTGTGCGGATGCGGCCTCGCCCTGGCGGTCCCGCCAGCCCGGGCGCAGACGTGGCGGACCACGAATGGGGACCACGTTCAGGGAAGCCTGAGCGGAGTCTTTGGCTCCGTGGCCGTCATCGCGCGCAGGGGCGATTCCACGCTGCTCCCCCTCGACCAGCTCGACGACGCGGCGCTCGCTCGCGTCGCCGACTATCTCGCCGCGTCCCCAAGGGCAGCGCAGACATGGGCGGACTCCGACGGGAAGGTGGCGAGGAGCCTGCGGGGCCGGCTGCAGATCATGCAGGAGGGCGGGCTGGCCGCGTTCGACCCGGGAGCGCGGCCGGAGCCGAGGATATACCTCGTGTACTTTGGCGCCCATTGGTGCCGCCCGTGCCGGGAATTCAGCCCGCACCTCGTCGAGGCGTACCGCCGCCTGCAGCAGCTGGCGCCCGATCGCTTCGAGCTCGTATTCGTGAGCTGCGACCACGAGGCCAAGGAGCAGGAGCTTTACGTCCGGGAGGTCGGCATGCCCTGGCCCGTGCTGAAATTCTCCGACGTCGGCAGTGCCGGCCCGGTCGAGCGATGGGAAGGCACCGCCATCCCTGACCTGATCGTGGTCACCCGGAGCGGGGACCTGCTCTTTGACAGCTTCCACGGCAATGACTACGTCGGGCCGGGTTTCGTGCTGGACGAGGTCGAGTCCCTGCTGGGCTCGATGGACGAGAAGTCGGAGGCCACCCGCCGTGCCCGCCACCGCCTTTCGGTGCTGCAGCACGTGAGGTCCGCCGGCAGCACGGCGGTGAACCCGATGCCCTACCTGATCACCCTGGATCCCTCGCATTACCAGACGCTCGAGGTCAGGCACCTCAAGGCGCTGCTCGAAATCGATGAGCGCGGGCGTGTTACGGACGCAAAGATAGAGCCGAGCCTGCCGACGGCCCTCGATTTCCAGCTCACGCAGGAAGCCGGGACATGGCTGTTCCTTCCGGCCGTGGCTGGCGGCCGCCCAAAGTCCGCGCATGTGATCCTGCCGATTAGTCTTTAGGGCCATGGCAAGACGTCGCAGGATCCGGCGCCCGAATATGAACATCACCCGTCGCGATGCGCTAAAGGCGCTGGCTGGCACGGCCGCTCTCGCAGCCCTGCCGCGCGGGCGGTCAAAGGATGCCGAGGCTCCCGCAACCGCACCCGCTTCCTCAACCGGCTCGTTCCACCATTCCGCCTGCCGCTGGTGCTACCAGAAGATCCCCCTGGAGGACTTGGCCCGCGAGGCCAGGCGCATCGGCCTGGAGTCCGTCGAGTTGCTCGACCCGGCCGACTGGCCGGTAGTCCAGCGGCACGGGCTGACATGCGCGATGGCCAACGGCGTCACGCGCATCCCCGAGGGACTGAACCGCCTGGAACACCACGCCCTCATGGTCCCCGGGATGATCGAGCGCATCAGGGCCTGCGCCGACGCCGGCCTGCCCAACGTCATCTGCTTCTCGGGGAGCCGCGGGGGGATGGACGACGAGCTGGGCCTGGAGAACTGCGCGGCCGCGCTCAAGCAGATCGTCGGCGAGGCCGAGAGGCGGCGCATCACGGTCTGCATGGAACTGCTCAACAGCAAGGTGGACCACAAGGATTACATGTGCGACCACACCGTCTGGGGGGTCGAGCTGGTGAAGCGGGTCGGGTCGGAGCGGTTCAAGCTGCTCTACGACATCTACCACATGCAGATCATGGAGGGCGACGTCGTGCGCACGATAAGGGAGAATCACACCTACATCGCCCACTACCACACGGGCGGCGTTCCCGGGCGCCACGAGATCGACGGGGGCCAGGAGCTCAACTACGCCGCGATCGCGCGCGCGATCAAGGAGACCGGGCACAGGGGCTTTGTCGCCCAGGAGTTCATTCCGGTGCGGGACCCGTTCACCTCGCTCGCCGAGGCCGTGGCCATCTGCACGGTCTGACCGCCCGCCCGGGAAGTGTCAGGCCAGGGCGTTGCGCGCCGCCCAGTCGTCGAAGCTCGATTCCAGGTCCTCGAACGACTCCACCACGAACAGGTCCCCCTGGAGGTGCCAGATGTCGTAGGGCTGCCGCGCGACCTCGTCCGCGATGAAGGGGTGCTTCCTGGCCTTGCTGGTGAGGCTGAACTGGGTCTCCGCATAGCTGGAGATGATCCCGTTGCCGTAGATGCGCAGGCCCTCCGGATTCCTGACCAGGCCGAACTCGACCGTGAACCAGTAGATGCGCGTGAGGGCCTCCTCCACGGCGGGGTTCCTGCAGTTGAGCGCGGCGAGCCCGATCTTCTGGTAGAAGTTCGCGAAGCGCGGGTGCATGATCATCGGGGTGTGGCCGAAGATGTCGTGGAAACAGTCGGGCGCCGGCGTGTAGTCGAGCTCGCCGCGCCCCCGGACGTAATCCGTGCAGGGGAAGATGCGCCGCGCGAGATGGGCGAAGAAGTCGCGCGCGTCGAGCAGGCCCGGCGTCCGCGCGATGCGCCAGCCGGTGCTCCCGTTGAGCCTGCGGGACACGTCCGCGAGCGCCGGGATCCGCTCGCGGTCTAGCTCGAGCGCCTCCAGCCCCGTGAGGAACTCGGCTGCGGCGCGGCCGGGCAGGAGCCCCTTCTGGCGCGCGTAGAGCGTGCGCCAGACGTCCTGGTCCTCCCCGGAGTAATCCGGGTACTCGATCTCGTCGCCCACGGGAATGGGCGCACTGAGCTTGAAGGGGACGCAGCGGGGGTCCGACCCGTCCTGAGCCCGTGTCTCGGGCTGGGCCTGGGCGGGCGGCGGCGTCATGCCCCTAAGGTAGCGCCGCGGCTGCCGATTTGCCATAGGTCGAAAGTATTAAAACACGCGCCCGCCTGTGGCGCCCCCGCCGGCGCGGAAAGAATCGACTGTGGGAAACCGGCGGCCATCTTGGTCCGAACCATGCGCCTCGCCACCCTTCTAGCGACCGCGGGCGGCAAGCCGCTGCCGGTGGTCGCGGCGCCCGACGGCTCCTGGATCGAGCTGGCGGGGCTGACGGGCCGCCCCGTGCAGCGGCTGGAGGATGCCCTGCCCTGGGTCGTGGCCCAGGCGGCGCGGATCGAGGAGCGCGTCGCGGCCTGGAAGGGCACGCGTCACCGCCCGGTAAAGCCCGCCTTCATGCCGCCGGTGATCCGCCCGCCCTCATTCCGCGATTTCTACGCGTTCGAGGCGCATGTCAGGGCCGCGCGCGCGCGGCGCGGACTCGAGATGGTCCCGGAATGGTACGAGATCCCCGCCTTCTATTTCTCGAACCACAACGCGCTGATAGGGCACGACGGCGAGGCCCTGGCCCCGGCCGGTTCGCGCGAGCTCGACTACGAGCTTGAGCTGGGGATCGTGATCGGCGAGGGCGGGCGAGACATCCCCAGCGACCGGGCGTGGGCGCACGTGGCGGGATTTACAATCGTGAACGACCTGAGCGCCCGCGATATCCAGCGCGGGGAGATGGCGGTCGGGCTCGGCCCGGCGAAGGCGAAGGACTTTGCCACCGCCGTGGGCCCGTGGATCGCGACCCGCGACGCCTTTGCCGACCGCATCAGCGAGGAGCGCCTCACCCTCGAGATGACGGCCCGCGTGAACGGGCGCGAGCTCTCGCGCGGCAGCACGGCCAGCCTCCACCACTCGATCCCCCGCATGATAGCCCACGCATCCCGCGACGCGGAGCTCTTCCCCGGGGAACTCCTGGGCACCGGCACGGTGGGCACGGGCTGCATCCTCGAGCTCGGCCCGGAAAACACCGGCGGCTGGCTCAAGCCCGGCGACGTGGTCGAGCTGGAGATCGAGCGGATAGGAGTCCTGCGCACCCGGATCGGGTCGCGCCGCGTGTAGCCCGACCCTACCGGTTAAGGAGCATCGCCACCCGCGAGCGGCTTCCGACCCCGAGCTTGGCGAAGATCGAGGAGATCTGCACCTTGATCGTGTGGGGGCTCCGGCCGAGCTCAGCGGCTATCTCGCTGGTACGCAGGCCCTCGCGCACCCGCATCGCCACCTCGCGCTCCCTGTTGCTCAGCCGGGCGAGCAGGGCGACCAGGCCCGGCGAAAGCGGGCGGTTGCGGTCGCCCCGCGGGCGCCGGTAGTCGAGCTGGATGTGAAACACGGGCTGGAGCATCGAATTGAGGCCCAGGGCGCGCACGACGACCTGAGCGTGCAGCCCGAGCTCGTCCACGCTCAGCACGCGGGGAGCCTGCACGGTCTGGCGCCTGGAGCCGCCCGCCGCCTCCCATGCGGCCCGCATCTCGCCGCAGGTGCGGGCCAGGGACGGCGGAACCCGGAAGGCGCGCCGCGGGTTGAGCGCGGCCGCGCGGCGCTCGCCGTGGTTCCAGACGGCGCAGACGTGGGCGCCCTCGCCGTTGAACCAGAGGGGCCTCAGGTCCCAGTCGAGCAGGAGGAGCCCGACGGGCACCTCCTCGAGCATCGTGGCAAAATGCCCCGCGAGGAAGCCCGTCTCCTCGTAGGCGAGCACGCGGCTTATCGCCGTCTGGACTTGGGGCTGGAGCGACTCGGCCAGGCGAAGCTCTCGCTGGGAGAAATCCGGCAGCCCGGCCCCCCGGTGAAGGTTCAGCGTGGCCTGCAGCTCGCGCCCGCGCCATGAGGCGATGCAGAGCAGCTTGTCCCAGCCCTCGCGCCGCATCACGCGCTCGCGGAACGGCGTTCCGGCCATGGCCGCCGCCGGGGCGATGTCCGACAGGCGCCAGGCAGGCGCGCCGGCGTTGGACGCAATCCAGGCGCGCCGCGGATGATCGCGCCGCAGCTCCCGCGGGATGTACGGATGGGCATGGCGGTAGACCTTCCGCGCGATTCCGTCGGCACCGTAGCCCACCTCAAACGTCTGGGAGCTGCTCGGCAGCGTGTCGCGCCCGAAGAACTGCAGGGCGCGCCAGAGGTCGCGCAGGTTCCGGGCCGCGTGCAGGCGCAACAGGCCCTCCGCAAGCGCGGGCGCGTCCGGCTGCGGGGACATGAGGGGAGCGGGAAGGACGTTGGAGGGACTCGGGAGGCCCACGGGAATCATGGGAGCAGATGCCGCGGCGCCGCGCAATTCCCCGCTCAACAAGATTAGGCCGTTTGGGGTATGGCCGATATCCCCTGTCGGGACTAGATTACGGCCAAGGCCGCGATTCGCGAGCCCGCGCCCAATATTCCAAGAACCCCAGACCCAGGAGGACCCCGCCATGGCGACCACATTCTTTGAAACCTCGCTCGAGCGTAAGGCAGTCGTCAACCCGCTTGGAATCAAGGGTATAGACCACATCGAGTTCATCGTGGAAGACGCAGACCAGTGGCGCGACTTCTTCGTCGGCAGGTACGGCATGGCCAGCCGGTTCTTCGCCGACAAGGCGACCGGAGTAAAGGGCAGGCGCGCCCACGTCGTGGGCCAGGGCCGCATCAATTTCCTGGTCGCCGAGCCCCAGGGCCAAGGCGACGAGGCGGACTTCATGCGCTGGCACCTGGAGAAGCACGGCTGCGGCGTGCGCGACGTGGCCTTCCGGGTGAGGGACGCCCGCCACGCGCTCTCCGAGGCGCAGCGGCGCGGCGCGAGGGTTGTGCGTGCGCTGGACGAGCACGCGTCCTTCATCGGCGGCTCCGTCGCGGCCTACGGCGACACCATCCACACATTCATCGAGCGCAAGCCGCACACCGAGTTTGCGCCCGGGTACAGGCCGGTGCCCGGACGCGCCGAGCCCGGCGTCATCCACTTCGCCATGATCGATCACGTCGTCGGCAACGTGGAGCACATGGACGAGTGGGTGAAATACTACGAGAGCGTCTTCGGATTCGACCTCTTCATGCACTTTGACATCAACACCGGCCGCAGCGCCCTGATGTCCAAGGTGGTAAGCTCCACCGACGGCTGGGTGAAGATGCCGATCAACGAGCCGTCCTCGCAGAACTCCCAGATCCAGGAGTTCCTCGACCGCTACGGCGGACCGGGCGTGCAGCACATCGCGCTCCTCACGCCCAACATCATCGACACGGTCGCCGAGATGAGGCGCCTGGGCCAGGACTTCCTCGAGGTCCCGGACACCTACTACGACGCCGAGTTCGACCAGCGCATCGGCGCGATCGCGGAGGACAAGGAGGTGCTGCGCCGCCTGAAGATCCTCGTCGACCGCGACCACGAGGGCTACCTGATGCAGCTCTTCACGAAGTGCGTCTTTGCGCGCCCCACGCTCTTCTTCGAGGTCATCCAGCGCCGCGGGCACGCCATCGGTTTCGGCGAGGGCAATTTCCGCGCCCTCTTCGAGGCCATCGAGCGCGAGCAGGCGCGGCGGGGGACCCTCTAGGCCATGCCCCAGTACATCCGGATGGGGCAGACGCCCCGCAAGCACCACATCAGGTTCCCGCGGGACAAGGCCGCGAGCTACAAGGAGGAGGGCCTGCACTACGAGCACATCGTCACCACGGAGGGCTTTGACCGCGCCTACTCCATCCTCTACCACCTGAAGCCGCCGACGCGCGTGAAGCGCGTCGAGCTTTCCAGCGAATGGGCGCTTAGGGCCGCCGCCCCCTCCCCCCTGCGCCACCACCACCTCAAGTCCGCCGCCATCCCGCGCCGCGGGGACCCGTACACGGGCCGCGTGCCGCTCATGTTCAACCAGGACATGATCTGCTCGAGGTGCCGGCCGGCCACAGCGATGGCCGGGGGATTCGACTTCTACCGGAACGGCCAGTTCGACGACATCATCTTCGTCTGGCGCGGCGGCGGGCGCCTGGAGAGCAACTTCGGCCGGCTGCGCTACAGGACGGATGACTACATCGTCATCCCGCGCGGCACGACCTACCGCCTCGTGCCCGACGACATCGCCCTGGAGGACTACCTCGTCCTCGAGTCCTCCCATCCCGTCCGCATCCCCGCGCGCTACCTGCAGCCCGAGGGGCAGATCCGCATGGGCGCCCCGTACAGCGAGCGCGACTTCCACGGGCCCGCCGAGCTCGCGCCGGACGACTCGGAGGGCGACTTTGCCGTGCTCCTTAAGGACCGCTCGCGCCTCACGAAGGTCGTTCTGGCGAGCCATCCGTTCGACGTCGTCGGCTGGGACGGCTACCTCTACCCGTTCACCTTCAACGCCAACGACTTTGAACCCATCACCGGCACCGTCCACCTGCCCCCGCCTGTTCACCAGACGTTCGAGATCCGGGGCTATGTCGTGTGCACGTTCGCGCCGCGCTGGCTAGACCACCACCCCGAGGCGATCCGGGTTCCGTGGGCCCACGACAACACCGAGGCCGACGAGGTGCTGTTCTACGTGCGCGGCCAGTTCGGCTCGAGGAAGGGCGTCGAGCCCGGCTCGTTCACGCTGCACCCGCAGGGGATCCCCCACGGGCCGCATCCCGGCACGATCGTCAAGAGCCTCGACGCCCAGCGCACCGAGGAGCTCGCGGTGATGTTCGACACGCAGTTTCCGCTGCAGCTGACCGAGGACGCGCTGGCCCTCGACGACCCGAGCTATCCCCAGAGCTGGCTGGGTTGAGCCCACCCGCAGGCGGGCAGAAAATCCCTCGTCCCCCGCCGCCCCCTCCACTAGAAAACGGCCATGCTCCTAGACTTCACCGCGCTTGCGCCTCGCGAGGCCTATCTCTGGATGGTGGGGACGATCCTCCCGAGGCCCATCGCCTGGGTCTCGACAATGGCGCCGGGCGGCGGGACGAACCTGGCGCCGTTCAGCTTCTTCCAGGGCGTCACGGCAAACCCGCCGACGCTCATGTTTGTCCCGGTCAACAACCGCGAGGGCGGGAAGAAGGACACCGTGCGCAACATCGAGCTTGTCCCGGAGTTCGTCGTGAACCTCGTGCCGCACGCCCTCGCCGTGGCCATGAACAAGACGGCGTCCCTTCTTCCCTACGGCGAGAGCGAATTCGAAGCGTTCGGGATCGAGAGCGCCTCGTCCACGAAGGTCCGGCCCCCGCGCGTCTCGGCCGCGCCCGTGGCGTTCGAGTGCTCCCTGCACCAGATCGTCCACATCGGCACCGGGCCGCTCGCGGCCAACGTGATCTTCGGGCGGATCCTGGTGGCGCACGTGCGCGACGATGTGCTTGACGCCGGGAGGCTGCCCGACGCCGGGAAACTCGACCTCGTCGGCCGCCTGGGCGGCGAGGACTATGCCACCACGCGCGACACCTTCTCCCTGCCGCGCCCCGACCGGCGCTGACCCCCGGCGATGCCTGCCATTGTCATCCTTTCCGCGGCCCGCACGCCCCTCGGCTCGTTCCAGGGCTCGCTGGCGGCCGTGCCCGCGCCGCGTCTCGGCGCGGCCGCGATCAGGGGCGCCCTGGCCCGGGCCGGCGTCGGCGCCGCCGACGTCTCCGACGTCCTCATGGGCAACGTGCTCCAGGCGGGGCTCGGCCAGGCGCCCGCCCGCCAGGCCGCCCTCTACGCGGGCCTCCCGCCCTCCGTCCGGGCCGTCACCCTCCACAAGGTCTGCGGCTCCGGGCTGCAGGCCGTGATGCAGGGCGCGCATGCGCTTGCCGCGGGCGACGCCGCACTCGCGGTGGCCGGGGGCATGGAGAACATGAGCGCGGCCCCCTATCTCCTGCCGAAGGCGCGCGAGGGCTACCGCATGGGGGACCAGCAGGTCGTCGACTCGATGGTCCACGACGGGCTGTGGGACCCGTACAACGACCTCCACATGGGCATGTGCGCCGAGCAGTGCGCGAGGAAGTACGCCTTCACCCGGGAGCAGCAGGACGCGTACGCCTGCGAAAGCTTCCGCCGCGCCAACGCCGCCCAAGAGGACGGCCGCTTTGCGCAGGAGATCACTCCCGTCGAAATCGCCGACGCCAGGGGCGGCGCGACGACGGTGGACCGGGACGAGGGCCCGGCAAAGGTGAGGTACGAGAGGATCCCCACCCTGCGCCCGGCCTTCGACAAGGCGGGCACGATCACCGCGGCCAACGCCTCGAGCATAAATGACGGGGCCGCCGCGCTCGTCCTCGCTACGGAGGCGGCCGCGCGGACGCGGGGCTGGACGCCGATGGCGCGGGTCGTCGCCTTCGGCTCGCACGCCCAGGACCCGCTGTGGTTCACCACGGCCCCGATCGCGGCGGCCCAGGCCGCGCTCGCGCGCGCGGGCTGGAGCGCCGCCCAGGTGGACCTGTGGGAGGTCAACGAGGCATTCGCCGTGGTGCCCATGGCTTTCGCCCGCGAACTCTCCGTATCCTTCGACAAGATGAACGTCCGCGGCGGCGCCATCGCCCTCGGCCACCCGATCGGCGCCAGCGGCGCGCGCATCCTGGTGACGCTCCTTTACGCCATGCGCGAGCGCGGCGCCAGACGCGGCGTCGCGGCCATCTGCATCGGCGGGGGCGAGGGAATGGCGGCCTGCGTCGAGCTCATTTGAACCAATTCGAGGCAATCTGGCGACCTGGAGACCACCCGTGGACGCGCGACTCCCACGTCGCCCGGTTCATGGCGCTGCACGGAATCGCCACGCTCGGCGAACTGCGGCGCCGCTCGGTGGCCGACACGGCCTGGTTCTGGAAAGCAGCCCTCGAGGACATGGGTGTCGAATGGTTCCGCGGATACGCGCGCGTGCGCGACGACTCGGGGGGCTTCCCGTTCACGCGGTGGTTTGTCGGCGGCCGGGTGAACGTGACCCACAACTGCGTGGACCGCCACGTGCGCGACGGCCACGGCCACGAGACGGCACTGCTCTATGAGGCCGATTCGGGCCGGAGCGAGGACGCCCGCCGGGTGACCTTTGGCGAGCTTGCTGACCGCGTCGATCGGTGCGCCTCGGCGCTGCGGGCGATCGGCGTCAAGCGGGGCGACCCCGTCGGCCTCTACGCGCCCATGCAGGTGGCCACCGTGGTGGCCCTCTTCGCCGCGATGAAGCTCGGCGCCCGGTCGGTCCCCATCTTCTGCGGCTACGGGGAGGAGGCCCTTCGCGAGAGGCTCGCGTCCTGCGGGGCGAGGGTGCTCTTTGCGTCGCGAGGGCTCGTGCGCCGCGGAAAGCCCGTCGACACCGGCGCCATCGCGTCGGCCGCGGCGGCAGGCGCGCCATCGGTCGAGCGGGTCGTTTGGACCGATACCGGCGACTGGGAGGCGTTCCTTGAGGGGGGCCGGCCCGGGTTGCCCTGCGAGCCGACCGAGGCCGAGGACCCGTGCCTGGTCCTCTACACCAGCGGCACGACCGGACACCCGAAGGGCACGGTGCACACGCACGCCGGCTGCCTCGCGCAGATGGGCAAGGAGATCCGATACGCCTTCGATGCGCGGGCCGGGGAGCCGTTCTTCTGGACGACCGACATCGGCTGGATGATGGGGCCGTGGGAGATCATCGGCTGCCTGCTGTACCGCACGCCCGTCGTGCTCTTCGACGGCGCGCCCAACCACCCGACGAGCGACCGCGTATGGGAGATCTGCGCGAGGCTCGGGGTGGTCACGCTCGGCGTTTCCCCGACCCTCGTGCGCCTGCTGATGCGGGCGACGGATGGGCTCGGTCCGGGCGGACACGATCTCTCGCGCCTGAGGGTGCTCGGCTCGACAGGCGAGGTCTGGGACGAGGCGAGCTACCTCTGGTTCTTTGAGAAGGTCGGCCGGCGCCGCTGTCCCGTCATGAACATCTCGGGAGGCACCGAGATTGTCGGCTGCCACCTGTCGCCCACGCCGCTCGACAGCCTCAAGCCCTGCTCGCTCGGCGGCCCCGGCCTCGGCATGGACGTGGCGGTGTTCACGGACGATGGCAGGCCGGCGCCGCGCGGGGAGACGGGGCACCTCGTCTGCAGGCAGCCCGCGCCGTCGATGACAAAGAGCTTCCTCCACGACGACGCCCGCTACCTGGACACGTACTTCGGCCGCTTTCCGGGCGTGTGGTACCACGGCGACTGGGCGATGGAGGACGATGACGGCCAGTGGTTTCTCTTCGGCCGCACGGACGACACCTTCAAGGTCGGCGGCAAGCGGGTCGGCCCCGGCGAGGTCGAGGGCGCCCTTGCCTCCCATCCCGCCGTGAGCGAGGCCGCGGTCATCGGGGTGCCCGACGACATCAAGGGCACCGCGCTCGTCGGCTTTGTCATATTCAAGCCCGGCCGGTCGGCGCCGGAGGGCGAGCTGATCGCCCATGTCGCCCGCCGGCTCGGAAAGCCTCTCGCGCCGAGGGCGATCCACGCGGTTGCCGCCATTCCCAGGACGCGCTCCGGGAAGACCGTCCGCGGCGCCGTCACCCGCGTCTTTCTGGGCCAGCCGGCAGGCGACCTTGCCAGCCTCGAGAACCCCGAGGCCCTCGAGGCGATCGCTGCCCTCGGCGGGCTCGCCCAATCCCGCGCCCCATGACCCCCCCCGTCACCCATTCGGTGGATGCGGACGGCGTCGGCTGGATCGTCTTCGACGATCCCGCATCGGGGGTGAATGTCTTCAATCCCGCCACCCAGGCGGCGCTCGACGCCTCCATCACCGCCCTGACCCTGCCCGCCGTGAAGGCGATCGTGGTGGCCAGCGCCAAGGAGCGCATCTTCATCGTCGGCGCCGACCTCAAGTGGCTGATGGGGCTGCCCGACGTTGAACTTGCCGAGGAGTTTGCGCGCACGGGCCAGCACCTGTTTCAAAGGCTCGCCGCGATGCTGGTGCCGGTTGTCTGCGCCATCCATGGCGCGTGCGCCGGCGGCGGCTTCGAACTCGCTCTGGCGTGCCGCAGGCGGCTGGCGAGCGACGCCGTTCTCACGCAGATCGGCCTGCCCGAGATCGGCATCGGCACCATACCCGGCTGGGGAGGCTGCGTGCGCCTGCCGCGGCTCATCGGGGCGCGGGCCGCCCTCGACCACATCCTCAGGGCGCAGCTGCTGCCGGCGGACCAGGCGCTCCGGGACGGCCTCGTGGACGAGGTCGTCCCGTCCGCCCAACTCAGGGCCCGGGCAAAGGGGGTCGCCCTGGAGCTGGCGGCGGGCCACGCGCCCGCCCGTCCGCCGCCGCCGCCCGCGCCGCCGGGCCTCTTCGCCGACCTGCGCGAAACCGTGCGGAAAAGGACCCGGGGGCAGCTTCCGGCGCCGCTCGCGGCGATCAATGTCGTCGAGCAGGGCTTCAAGTTCGACACCGACTTCGCGCTCGGCGTCGAGGCCGTGGCATTCGGCCATCTCGCCGCGAGCGCGGTGTGCAAGAACCTCGTGAACGGCTTCTTTCTCCGCGAGGCGGCAAAGAAGCGGACGCTCGACGGGTGGTATCCGCCGGTCGACGCGAATCCGGTGCGGATCAGCCGCGTTGGGATTGTCGGCGCGGGTGTGATGGGTTCCGGCGTCGCGCAGTGGCTCGCGGCCCGGGGAATTGGGGTCGTGATGCGCGACGTGCTCCCCGAATTCGTCGGGCGCGGGCTCGAGGTGATCCACGGGCTCTTCGACGATGCCGTGAAGCGCGGCAGGATCTCCGCCGACGAGGCCCGCGCCGGCGCCGGCCGGATCTCCACGACGACGGCGTGGGAGGGCTTCGAGACGTGCGACCTCGTCATCGAGGCGATCGCCGAGAACCTCAGGGCAAAGCAGAGGGTATTCGCCGAGGCGGCTCGGTTCGTGCGGCCCGACACGCTGCTCGCCTCCAACACATCGGCGCTGCCCATAGAGGAGATCGCCGGCCAGGTTCCCCATCCCGAACGCACGATCGGCATCCATTTTTTCAATCCCGTCGGACGCATGGCGCTCGTCGAGCTAGTCCTGGGCCGCGATACGTCCGCGGCGACGGCGGACAGGGCCCTGGCCTTCGTCAAGGTGATCGGGAAATCGCCGGTGATCTGCCGCTCCTCGCCCGGCTTCCTCGTGACCCGCGTGCTGTTCTTTTACCTCAACGAGGCCGTGAAGCTCTGGGAGCGGGGCGTGGCCACGGCGGCGATGGACTCCGCGATGCGCGACTTCGGATGGCCCATGGGGCCGCTCCGGCTAATCGACGAGGTCGGCGTCGACGTGACCGACTCCATCTTCGGGGAGATGGCGCACTATTTCCCGCAGCGCTTCGTCCGGTCGGAGACCTGCGCCGCGATGTTCGCCGCGCGCATGCGCGGGCGGAAGAACGGCGCGAGCTCGGGCTTCTACTCCTACAGCGACGGGGTTGAGGCCCTGAACGACGAGGCCACGCGCAGCCTTTCGGCACCGGTCGGCGCGCGGGCAAGCAACCCGAAGGAGATCACGGCCACGCTCATGGGGGCCATGATCGCGGAGGGAAAACGCTGCCTCGACGAACGCGTGGTGCTCGCGCAGGACGACGTCGACTTCGCGCTGGTCTCGGGGGCCGGCTTTCCCGCGTTTCGCGGGGGCCTCATGCGCTACGCCAACAGAATCGGAGGGTCATCCCCCTTTCAATGAGACCGCACCGCGCTCGACCCCCGGCGTGAGCCCCTTCCCTGCCAAGAAACCCCAACCACCAAAGACCCCGTCAAATGCCCACCGCCGCGTCCACCCTCTCGACTGAGCGCAAGCGCCAGCTGCTGCTGACCCTCCTTGAAAGCCGCCATGGCGACCTGCGCGAGGAGAACCTCAACCGCCAGGGCAAGGGGCACTTCCACGTGTCCGGCCAGGGCCACGAGGCGATGGCCGCCATCGGCATGCTGATGCAGCCCGACGACTACGCCTGCCCCTATTACCGCGACCGGGGCCTCGTGCTCGGGCGCGGAGTGACCACCTCCCAGCTCGCGCTCGACTACATGGCGAAGCGCGAGTCCTCGTCGCGCGGACGGCAGATGCCGTCGCACTACAGCTATCCGGAATTCCACATCTGGAGCGTGCCGACGCCGACCGCGTCGCAGCTCCTGCCGGCTTGCGGCATGGCCTGGGGAATGCAGCTCGACGGCAAGAAGAGCGTGACGGTCGCGACCGTCGGCGACGCCGCCACGCGCCAGGGCGACTTCTTCGAGGCCGTGGCGTTCGCAAAGGAGCGCAGGCTGCCCCTGCTGCTCGTCGTCGAGGACAACGGATACGGCATCTCCAGCCCGACGCGCCGCACCAACCCGCTCGCGCTCAACGTGCTGGCCGCCGAGGAATGGGCCGTCGTCGACGGCTGGGATGTCGAGCAGGTCCACGGGGTCGCCGCCGAGGCCATGGCAAGGATCCGCTCCGGAGCCGGGCCGGCGTTCATCTGGATGAAGCTCGAGCGGCTGACGAGCCACACGAGTTCCGACGACCAGCGGATCTACCGCTCGCCGGAGGAGCTCTCCACGCTCATCAGCCGCGACCCGCTCAGGGTGCTCAAGGACCAGCTCGTCGCCGAAGGCGCCCTCACCGCGGAGGAATTCGAGAGGCTCGACACCGAGATCAAGGAGAAGGTCCGCACCGATTATCTCGCCGCCGAAGGCGCCGAGAATCCGCTCGCCGGCGAGCTCGAGGCCAACGTCGTCCACGCGATGCCCGACCTGGACGAGGAGATCTTCAAGCCCGGCAGGTACCGCATGGGCGACATGTTCAACCTGACGCTGCGCGCTGCCCTCGATGCCGACCCGCACCGGATCATCTTCGGCGAGGACGTCGAGGACCCGAAGGGCGGCGTGTTCACGCTCACCAAGAGGCTGTCGACGGACTTCCCCGGCCAGGTCTTCAACTCGCCGCTCGCCGAGTCGACCATCCTGGGCGTGGCGTGCGGCCTCGCCAGCTACGGCTGGCGGCCCGTGTTCGAGCTGCAGTTCATCGACTTCATCTATCCGGGATGGAACCAGCTTGTCACGAACCTGGCCACGCTGCGCTGGCGCACGTTCGGCAAGTGGACGTGCCCCGCGGTGATCTACGCGCCGTACGGCGCCTACCTGCCCGGAGGCTCGCTCTGGCATTCCCAGGCCAACGAGGCGTCCATCGCCCATTTCCCCGGGCTAAACGTGGTCATACCGAGCACGCCGGAGGACGCGGTAGGACTCCTCTGGTCGGCGATGCACGGCGACGACCCGACGCTTGTCCTAGTCCCCAAGCACATGCTGTGGGCCGAGCGCGAGGTCACGCAGGCCATCACGGCCGTGCCAATCGGCGCCGCGCGGTGCTTCGCTGAGGGCCGCGACGTCACGATCGTCGCCTGGGGAAACACGGTCGAGAAATCGATGGAGGCCATGGCCACGCTCGGCGACTCGGTGAGCGTCGAGCTCATCGACCTGCGCTCCATCGTGCCGTGGGACCGCGAGATGGTCGAGGAGTCGGTCCGCAAGACCGGCCGGCTCGTCGTCGTGCAGGAGGACACGGAGAACTGCAGCGTCGGCCAGATGATCATCTCCCACATCGCCGGCAGGCCCGACGTGTGGAGCCGCCTCGTGAGCCCGCCGCTCCTCGTCTCGAAGGGCAACGTGATGATCGGCTACAGCCCGGTCTACGAATACGCCGCCCTGCCCGACGCGGCCCGCATCATCGAGGCCGTGCACCGGGTCCTGGACTCAACGCGGGCGGCCGGGGAGGCGCCGGCCAGGCCGGCAGGGGCGGCCCGGCGCCGCGGGGAGCCCCAAAAGCCGGCTTCCCCCGCGCCCGAATCCGGCCCAGCATCGGGCCCCATCGACGTCTCCATCAAGATCCCCCTCATGGGCGAGGGCATCCGCGCCGCGCGCATCGTTTCGCTTATCAAGAAGCCAGGGGAAAGGGTCGCCCTCGACGAGCCGCTTTGCGAGGTCGAGACCGACAAGGCCATCTATCCGATCGAGGCGTCGACGGCCGGCGTGCTCAAGGAGTGGCGGTGCAAGGTGGATGACGTCGTGGACATCGGGTGCGAGATCGCGCTGATGACCGTGGAGGGCGCGGCGCCGGCCGCCCCGGCCCGGAACCTCAGCATGCAGCAGCTCCAGCAGGTGCCGCTCTCGACGGCGGGCGCCGGCACCCCGGTCGCCCCGGCCCTCTCGCCGGCGATCACGCGCCGGCTCTCGGGCGTCGTTCCGGTGAACATGCAGCTCGATGTGCAGTGGAAGGCCGTCCGCGCCGCGAGGGAGGCCGCGCGGAAGGCGGCACCCAGCTGCACGCCCTCGCTGATGCTCGCCTGGGTCGTCACGCGGGCGATCACGAGGCACCCGGCGTTCCGCAGGCTTGTCACAAAGGACAGGGGCATCATCGAGCGGAACCCCTTCGACCTCGGCGTGGCCGTCGCGCTCGAGGGAGACCGCCTCGCGACGGCGGCCATCCACGACGCCGACCGGCTCGACTGGGCAGCGTTCGCCTCCGCCTACGCCGATACCATCGCCGCCACGCGCGCGGGCAAGCTCGAGGACGTGCAGGCCCCGCTCATCATCACGAGCCTCGGCGGCTTCGGAATCGAGGTGGCGACGCCGATCGTCGTGCCCCCGTCGATGGGCACGCTCTTCGTCGGCAAGGCGCACGAGCGCATGGTCAACGAGGGCGGCGCCGTGTTCCCCGTGGAGGTCGTGACCCTGTCGCTCACATTCGACCACAAGGTCGTGAACGGCGCGGGCGCAGCGGCCTTCCTCCACGACCTGAAAGTGCAGACCGAATGCTTCAGCCTCCCGGCCTGACTCACCTCGCCCGCTTGACCGGGTGCGGCCTGCCACCCGCGTCGATCGCCACGTAAGTGAAGACTCCCTGGGTCACGAGGCGCTGCGGGCCCTCGAGATCGTGCTGCGACCAGGCCTCGATCCCTATCTTCATCGAGGTGTGGCCGATCCCGTGGAGCCGGGCGTAGCAGGTGACCGTATCGCCCACGCTGACCGGCGCGACGAAGCTCATCGCGTCGATGGCGACGGTCGCGACGCGGCTGCCCGCGACGGTGCGGGCCATCACGCCGCCGCCCAAGTCCATCTGCGAAACCAGCCAGCCGCCAAAGATGTCGCCGTTGGGGTTGGTGTCCGCCGGCATGGCGATCGCGCGGATCACGATCTCGCCGTGCGGCTTGGTCGGTGGGGAGGGATCGGCCATCTGGGCGGGAGCATGCCCCCTTTCGGCCGTCAGGCAAGCCGCTGCGGCGCAGGACCCGGGGCCCATTTCGGCGGCCGCTTTTCGAGGTAGGCGGCAATGCCCTCGGCCGCCTCCGCCGAATTGCGCGCCTCGAGGTGGGCCCTCAGGGCCCTGTCCAGGTCCGCCCTCAGGGGCCGGTGCCAGAGTCCGCCCAGGAGCGCCTTCGTGCGGGAGACGGCCCCGGGGCCGCCCCGGAGCACCGCGTCGGCCAGCCTCCTCGCCTCGGCGAAAGCGGCCTCGGCCGTCGGGGCGACTCGGTTCACGAGGCCGATCTCGTGCGCGCGCTCGGCGGAGAACAGCTCGCCGGTGAGCAGGATCTCGCGGGCGTCGCGCTCGCGGATCTGGCGGCGGAGAAGCGTCATCACGAGCCCCGCGACGAGGCCGCGCCTCGTCTCGGGGTAGCCGATCCTCGCGTCGACGGCGGCCACGGCCATGTCGCACGCGCTCACGAGGCCGGCGCCGCCGGCGACGGCCGCGCCGTGGACGACGGCGATGGTGACGAGGCGCGAGGCGCTGAGCGCGAGCAGCGACCGGGCGACGAGCTCGGCCGAGCGGCGGCCGCGGGTGGCGTCGGACGCCTCGGCGAGGTCGAGGCCGGCGCAGAACGCCGGCCCGGCCCCGCGGACAATGAGGATGCGCTGAGCCGGGTTCTTCGCGGCAGCCGCGACGGCCGCGACAAGCTCCTCCAGCAGAGCGATGCAGAGGGCGTTGCGCTTGTCCGGCCGGTTGAGCGTGAGAACCGTCGTCTCCGGGCCGTCGGGCTCGGCGAGGACGAGTCGGGGGGATGGCTTCATTTGCTCTCCGGATAGTCGACCTGCAGCTCGAGCAGCGCCATGCCGAGGGCCTTGCCCTGCGCGTCGACGCGCAGCGAGCGGCTGCCGCCGCCCGCCAGCACGCCGGTCAGGACGAAGTTGACCGCCTCCAGGTTCGGGACGTCGTACCGCGTGACCCGCCCCACGCCGAGCGGCCTGAAATACGCCTCGACCGCGGCCTCGGTGAGATGGCCGCGCAGCCAGCCGTAGGCGGCGGGCGTCCTGGCGAACACCGCGATGTTGGCCGATGAGCCCTTGTCGCCGCTGCGGGCAAACGCGATCTCTCGTAGGGGGATCATGGCCGGGCTGCGTTGACGATCCTGAAGGATGGCGCGACCGCCGACCTGGGGACAAGCGTGGGCCAGTAGCCGAAGATGGGCAGCACCTTGGGGCGGCCGGACGCGTAGCCGGTCACGCCCTGCGGGCCGCAGGTGACCAAGGGGGCGATCTCCTTTGCGAAGCGCTCGACGGGCTCCCTCTCGTCGGCGGCCACGCTGACGCGCAGCACGGTCTCGACCAGGTGGGTGTCGCTCATCCGGCTGGCGATGCCGCGCACGCTCGCACCCGTGCCGAGGCACTCGACGAGGGTCTCCCGGAAGACGCATCCCTCGCGCCTCAGCCGGTGAAGAACGCCATCGCCCGCCCGGCGCGCCTTCCTCACCGCATCGTGGCCGAAGACCGTGACCATGCCGTGCGCCCTGTAGCCGTCCCGGTAGGTCGCGCTCACCTTGTAGGAGTCCGGGGGCGCGCGGCCGGTCGCACCCGACACGCGCACCCGGTCGGCGCCCACGGCCTCGGCGCGGAGCGTGAGGAACGAGACGGTCGCGTCGGGCGAGAGGTAGCTCCCCGGGTCGCCCACCTCGTAGAGGAGCTGCTCCTTCACCGTCTGCACGCTGACCGCCCCGCCGCTGCCGGCCGGCTTGGTGACGACGCAGGAGCCGTCGGCGGACACCTCCGCGACCGGGAATCCGATCGAGAGGTTGTCGGCCAGGTCGAGCCAGTCGGTCGAATACCCCCCGCAGGCCTGCGTGCCGCATTCGACGAGGTGGCCGGCGACCGTCGCCCCGGCGAGACTGTCGTGGTCGGCGGCAGACCAGCCAAACCGGGCGGCGCACGGGCCGACGGTGAGCGACGGGTCCGCGACGCGCCCGGTGATGACGATGTCGGCGCCGGCGAGGAGCGCGTCGGCGATGACGCCCGCTCCCAGGTATGCGTTGGCTGTGACGAGGCGCGCGGCGACCGTCGAGAGCGGCGCCCCCGTGTCCAGGCTGGCGAACCCGCCTGCGGCGGACTTCAGGGTCGCCAGCACGTCGTCGCCGGCGACCGCGGCCACCCGCAGGTGCGCGAGGTTCGCGGCGCGAAGGACGGCGACGCAGGCTCGGGCGCAGGCCTCCGGGTCGAGGCCGCCCGCATTGGTGACGACCTTGGTCCTGCCGCCCGCCGACCAGAACGGGCAGAGCGACCTGACGGCGTCAACGAAGTCGCGCGCATAGCCCGCGGCCGGGTCCTGCGCCCTCATGCTGGCCATGATGGAAAGCGAGACCTCGGCGAGGTAGTCGAGGGTCAGGTAGTCGAGGTCCGGCTGCTCCGCCACGAGCCGGGCCGGCGCCCCGGGCTGGTCGCCCCAGAATCCGGACGCGTTGCCGATCTTGAGCGCGGGTGGCATGGGGCTAGACCTGCAGCACGCCCGTGTGGAAACTCGCCCTAGGGGCGGGCCGGGTTGCGTAGGCGAGCGCCCGCAGGAGGACGGCGCGGGTGTCTTCGGGCTGGATGATGGCGTCGACCCAGCCCCGCGCGGCCCCGTAGCGGATGTCGGCCTGTTCGACGTAGTCCTGCCTCACGCGTTCCCGGAGCGCGGCAAGCTCCTCCGGCGTGCGGTCGCCGGCGTTGCGCGCGAGGATCTTGAACACGACGTCGCTCGCCTGCGCCGCCCCCATGACGGCGTAGCGCGCGCTCGGCCACGCAAAGATGAACCTCGGGTCGAACGCCTTGCCGCACAGCGCGTAGTTGCCCGCGCCGTAGCTGCCGCCGACAACGACCGTTATCTTCGGCACCGTTGAGTTGCTCACGGCGCTGACCAGCTTCGCGCCGTTGCGGATGATGCCGCTCTGCTCGGCATCCTTGCCGACCATGAATCCCGAGACGTCCTGGAAGAAGAGGATCGGCAGGCGCGTCTGGTTGCAGTCCATGACGAATCGCGCCGCCTTGTCGGCGCCGTCGGAGTAGATGACGCCGGGCATCTGCAGTCCGGTGGTCTTCGACTGCACCCGCGTGCGCTGGTTGGCGACGATGCCGACGGCGCGCCCCCCGAGGCGGGCGTAGGCGCAGACCAGTGTCTTGCCGTAGTCGGCCTTGTACTCGTCGATCGACCCGGAATCGACGACGCACTTCAAGAGGTCCCTGGCATCGTAGTCCTTGCGGCTGTCGAGGCCGACGAGCCTGTACAGGTCCCCGGGGGGGCGCTCGGTCGGCCCCGTGTCGCCCGTGGCGGGCGGGCCGCCCTCCGCGGGCAGCAGGGCGACGAGCGATCGAAGCCGCGCGAGGCAGGCCTCGTCGTTCTTCTCCCGGAAGTCGACCGTTCCCGAGACCTCCGCGTGCATCGCCGCCCCGCCGAGCGCCTCGCTGTCCGTCTCCTGGCCGATCGCAGCCTTCACGAGCGACGGGCCCGCGAGGTAGAGTCCGCTGCCCTCCGTCATCAGGATCTTGTCGCAGAGCACGGGCAGGTACGCCCCGCCGGCGACGCAGTTGCCCATGATCGCCGCGAACTGCGGGAGACCCGCCGCGGAGAGGACGGCGTTGTTGCGGAAGATCCGCCCGAAGTCGTCCTCGTCGGGGAAGATCTCGTCCTGCATCGGCAGGAACACCCCGGACGAATCCACGAGGTAGACGAGCGGCAGCCCGCACTCGAAGGCGATCCGCTGCGCGCGGATGACCTTCTTGCAGGTCATCGGGACGAACGCGCCGGCCTTCACGGTGGCGTCGTTGGCGACGATCATCACGTGGCGGCCGGCCACGCGGCCGATCCCGGTGACGACGCCCGCCGCGGTGAACGAGCCCCACTCGCGGTACATCCCGTGCGCCGCCCAGAGGCCAACCTCCATGAAGTCGGCGCCCTCGTCGAGGAGCCCCGCAATGCGCTCGCGGGCAAAGAGCCTTCCGAGCTTGTGCTGGCGCTCAAGCCCGGCCGCGCCGCCGCCCTCGCGGAGCACGACCTCCTCGGCGAGGACCCCGCGGCAGAAGTCGTGGAACGCGTTGGCGGAATCTGGGGCCTTGGGCGCGGGCATGGCTGAGGAACCGGGTCAGACCATCGGCCTGAACCTGCCCACCGCGCCGCTCAGGCAGGCGGTTATCTGGCCGAGGGAGCACGCCTCGACCGTCGAAAGCAGCTCCGCGAAGACGCTGCCATGGGCGCGGGCGACGTTTCCCAGCCTCTGCAGCGCCTCCGGGGCGCGCTTCGCATTCCTGGCCTTGAAGGCGCGGAGCCGGTCGACCTGCAGGCGCTGCTTTTGGGGCGGGGTGCGCGCGAGCGCGACCCGCGGCATCGGCCCGGCGCCGGCGTACCTGTTGAGGCCGATCACGGGGCGCTCGCCCGCGCCGATCTGCTCCTCGAACCGGTGGGCGGCCTCCTGTATCTTGCTGCGCTGGTAGCGCTGCTCCATCGCGGGAAGCACGCCGCCGAGCGCGTCGATCTCGCGGAACACATCGAGGATCGCGCGCTCGACCTGGCGCTCGAGGGCGAGAAGGCCGGGCGAGCCGGAGAGGAGGTTCATCGTATGCTTGAAGACGCCCGTCTCCTCTAGGAGGATCGACTGGGCGTGCGAGGCAAGCCGGACGTATTCCTCGGTCGGGGTCGTGAAGGGCTCGTCCGCGCTGTTGCTGTGGCAGGAATTGGTGCAGTTAAGGTAGGAAAGCATCAGCTCGACGGCGGTGCGCGTGAGGTTGTTCTTGAACCCGGCCGCGATCAGCGAGCGCCCGCTCGTCTGCGTGTGGAGCTTGAGCACCTGGGCCTTCGGCCCGGCGCCGAACCCGTCGCGCATTCCGATGGCCCAGACGCGGCGGCACACGCGGCCGAGCACGAGGTACTCGACGTCGAGGCCGCAGTCCAGGAAGAACGAGAACCTCGGGCCGAAACGGTTAACGTCCAGGCCGCGCGCGCGGAACATGTCCGCATACGCGAAGCCGTTGCTGAGCGTGAACGCGGCCTGCTGCACGGGCGTGGCTCCGGCCTCGGCGATGTGGTAGCCGCTGATGCTGATGGGATACCAGCGCGGCATGTGCGGGATGCACCACTCCACCATGTCGCCCAGGAACCGGAGCGAGGCGTCGACCGGGAAGATGACCTCGTTCTGCGCCTGGACCTCCTTCAGCATGTCGGCCTGGATCGTGCCGCGCAGCTGCGGCACGCAGTCGGCGCCGAAGCGGCGCTTCGCGGCGGCCACGAACATCGCCAGGATCGCCGGCGCCGGGGCGTTCATGGTCATCGAGACCGAGGTGTTGGGCGCGACGAGGTCGAAGCCCGCGAAGAGCCGCTCCATGTCCTCGACGGTGTCGATCGCGACGCCCCCCTCCCCGACCTTGCCGAGCACGCCCTCGTGGTCGCTGTCGAGCCCGTAGAGCGTGGGGCCGTCGAACGCGGTCGACAGGCGCGTGCTCGTCTGGTGGCCGGCGAGGTAGTGGAACCGGCGGTTCGTGTCCTCCGCGAGGCCCAGGCCGGCAAACAGGCGCATGGGCTCCTCGCCGCCGCCCGGCCTGTCGAGGTACATCTCGCGGTACGCGGCGTTGGCGAACGGGAACTCGCCAGGCAGGCCCTGCCCGAGGAGGTAGGCGGCGATCGCGCCGGGCTCGTCGGTCTGCGGCAGCGCGAGCCGCGGCAGAGGCGTGCCGGTGGGCGACGCCGTCTGCTCGACGGACGCCTGGATCCCCGCCCACCGGGCGCGCAGCTCCGCGCCGAATCTCTCGTCGGCGCGCGCCCGGGCGGCCTCGCCGGCGACAAATCCGTTGTAGGCATCGACGGCGTCGGCGACTTTCCCTAGGTAGGACATGGGCAATGATGGGCTCGGATTAGCGGGCGACCGAGGCAACCGTCTCGAGGCCGGCGAGCTGGGCGATCGCCGTGTAAAGGTGGTCGACGCCCCCGTCATGGTGCCGTGCGGCCACGGTCGTGTGGAGCACCTGGTCCCTGCCGTTCGACGCGAGCCGCGCGGCAACCTCCGCCCTGGCGGCGTGGGCCATAGGGTCGTCGCATTTGTTGAGGGCGACCAGGTCGGCGCCGTTCAGCATGGCGATCTTCTGGAGCTGGATGCGCCCCCCGTAGTGCGGCGCAAGGACGAAGAGCACGGCGTCGGCCAGCCGCGGGCCGCGGCCAAATACCCCGAATGGATCGCCCTCCTGGCCGATGCCGACCGACTCGACGAACACGAGGTCGAAGCCGCCGCCGGCGCGCAGGGACGCGATGGCCGCGGGCGCGGCGGGCGAAAGACCGGTCAGGCTGCCGCGGGTCGCCATCGAGCGAAAGAACACCCGGTCGTCCTGGGAGTAGATGGCGGACACGCGGTCGCCGAGGACCGCGCCGCCGCTGGCGGGGTGCGACGGATTGTTCGCAAGAATGGCGAGCCGGCCGTCGGACTCGCGCCGGAGGAAGCGCGAGGTGAGCTCATCGATGAGCGTGGACTTTCCCGCGCCGCCCGGCCCTGCGACGCCGACGACGAACGCCCTCCCGGCGGCCCCCGCCCTGCGCGCGCCCCGGGACCCGCCGGGACCCCGCATTCCATTCTCGGAAAGGGTGATCGCCCGGCCGAGGGCGCGGTCGCCGCGCAGGCGGGCGCTCGCACTCAATTCGCGCGCGTAGCCGCCCTTGACCGCCGCGATGATGTCGGCGAGCGGCGTGCCGGCAAAGAAGATGCGGTCGACGCCGTCGCGCTTCATCGCGCGAGCGTCGGCGGGCGTGATCGTCCCTCCCCCCCCTCCGAAGACGGGAATGTCGCCCGCCCCGCGCGCGCGAAGCTGCGCGAGAACCTCGCGGAAGAAGACACGGTGGCCCCCATTGTAGCTGCTCAGGCCCACGGCATGCACGTCCTCCTGCACGGCCGCCCGCGCGATGGCGCTCGCGGCGCAGTGGTAGCCGAGATAGATCACCTCGACGCCGCTGCGCGCGAGCTCGAGGTTGATGGTTACGACGGCGCTGTCGTGGCCATCGCAGAGCGGCACAGCGGTGAGCAGGCGCAGGAGCCCGGGATGAGCGCGGCGGCGGGCGGCGGCTGAGGTGGACGCAACGACCATGGCTCCAAACTAACCCGCTTCTCTGCCGGGGCAAACCGCAAACCTGCGCGCAAACGCTCCCCTCGACGGAATTTGGGCCGGATGCCGCGGGGTCGGGCTCGCTCACGAGGGGCGCCGTTGTTTGGATCACCGGCAAGACAGGTCAACCCATCGCAAGGGGCATTCGGCGAGTCGACGCCCTCCAAACCCCGGAGATGGGACCATGGCAGGATCCGAGCGTCAGGGCTGCCTGCACCTGCGGCCGACGCCGCCCCTGCACCCACCCTTTCCGGCGTCCTCGCTATAGTCTTCCCCAATCGCGTCCGGCCCCCAAGAATACCCGCCGGCGGACGGGGGCGGCCCAATGCGAGGATTTCCCGCGCGCGACCGCCGGCATGACCCCATGAAGATCCGGAGATTTTTCGTCCTTCCCATGTTTTGCGCGGCGGTGTCTTCTGCCGGCATGGCGGCGTCGATCACGGTTGTGGATCGTCCCGGCACGGCTGCCGGAAACGCCTATTACGTGGGCAACCGGGCGCCCCTGCTGCCCAGCCGCCTCATCAAGCTGCCGGTGGGCGAGATCCAGGCGCGGGGCTGGCTCCTGGAGTGCCTGCGGCGCCAGCGCGCCGGGCTCAACGGGCACCTCGGCGAGATCAGCATCTGGCTGCAGAAGGGCGGCAACGCGTGGCTCAGCCGGGAGGGAAAGGGGACGCACGGCTGGGAGGAGCTGCCCTACTGGCTGAAGGGCTACGGGGACTTGGGGTACCTGCTGAACGACCCGGCGATGATCGCCGAGGCGAGGGTCTGGATCGAGGGCGCCATCCAGAGCCAGCGGGCCGACGGGGACTTCGGGCCCGACCGCCGCTTCGAGGACGACGGAACCAGGGACTACTGGCCCAACATGATCATGCTCTTCTGCCTGCAGAGCTACTACGAGCATTCCGGGGACCCGCGCGTCCCCGCCCTAATGACGGGGTACTTCCGCCACCTCCTGGGCGTGCCGGACAACCGGCTCCTGACCCATTTCTGGCAGAGGATGCGCGGCGGCGACAACCTCTACAGCGTCTTCTGGCTCTACAACCTGACGGGCGACCCCTTCCTCCTCGATCTCGGAGAAAAGCTCCACCGGGTGACCGCGAACTGGGGCATGGCGGGCGACCTGCCGTCGTGGCACAACGTCAACATTGCGCAAGGATTCCGGGAGCCGGCGACCCATTACCTGCAGAGCCACGACCCGCGGGACCTGCGGGCCACATACGACGACTTCCGGAGGGTGCGGGAGCTCTACGGCCAGGTTCCGGGGGGCATGTTCGGCGGGGACGAGAACTGCCGGCCCGGTTGCTCGGATCCCAGGCAGGCGATAGAGACCTGCGGCATGGTGGAGCAGATGCTTTCCGACGAGATCCTGGAGCGCATCACCGGCGACCCTTTCTGGGCCGACCATTGCGAGGACGTCGCGTTCAACACGTACCCCGCCGCCCTGATGCCCGACTTCAGGGCGCTGCGCTACCTGACGGCGCCCAACATGGTGCTCAGCGACGACCAGAACCACGCGCCGGGCATTCAGAACGCGGGGCCGTTCCTCATGATGAATCCCTTCAGCTCCAGGTGCTGCCAGCACAACCACTCGCACGGCTGGCCCTACTTCGCCGAGAGCCTCTGGCTCGCGACGCCGGACAACGGGCTGTGCGCCTCGATCTACGCCCCGAGCGAGGTGACCGCGCGCGTCGGGGACGGGACGCGGGTGAGGATCGCCATGGACACGCGGTACCCGTTTGAGGGCACCCTGCGCCTCTCGGTCAGCGCCCCGGGGCGGGTCGAGTTTCCGCTCTACCTGCGGATTCCCGGCTGGTGCCAGGCCCCGGAGCTCTCGATCGACGGCAGGCAGGCTGCGGTCCCAGCGGGCGGCGGCGGGTACGTCCGCATCGAGCGCGCATGGAGCGGCAATGAGACGGTCGCGCTCCGGCTTCCGTTCAAGGTACGCGTGCGCCGCTGGGCCGGGAACAACGCCAGCGCGTCGGTCGACTACGGGCCCCTCACCTTTTCGCTCAGGATCGCCGAGCATCAGGAGCGCGTCGACAGCACCCGGGCGGCCACCGAGGATTCGGGGTGGCAGCCGGGGGCCGACCGGGCCAGGTGGCCGTCGACGATCCTGAGCGCGGCTTCGCCCTGGAATTACGCGGTCCTGATCGACCCAAGGGATCCCGCGGCCTCGTTCGGGGTCGAGACCCGCCCGTGGCCGGCGGATGACTTTCCGTTCACCCCGGCCGCCGCCCCGGTCGTCATCCGGGCGAGGGGCCGCAGGGTCCCGGACTGGCGGATCGACAAGTTCGGCCTCGTTGCAACCCTGCCGCACAGCCCCGTGGCCACGTCCGAGCCCGTCGAGGACATCGAGCTGGTCCCCATGGGCGGCGCGCGGCTGCGGATCTCGGCCTTCCCCGTCGCGGGCAACTGACGCGCGCCACCGTCATTTTAGATGACAGGGCCTGCAAAACGGCTCATCTGAATTCGCCTTGAAATTCCTTAGCCTCCCGGCTCTCACCGCCGCAGCGCTGCTCAGCGCGACGGCGGTCGTCCCATTCCTGCCGTCGCTGCGCTACGAGGCGGATTCCTTTGCGCTTGAGGTCGGCCTGACCTCGACGACGGCGGGCCACGTCCAGGTCTTCTGGGACAACGGCACGGGGTGGAGCGAGAGGAACTCCTCGTTCCTGCCGGTTCCGGAAAGGGGGCCCACGGCAACGTACCGCCTCAGGATCCCCGCCGGGGTCTATCGCACGCTTCGTTTCGACCCGATCGATGCGGACGGAACGGTCATCGTCCACTCCGCTAGGATGGTGGACAAGACGGGCCGCGCGGTCCGGTCCATCGGGTTCGGCGACTTCAGCGCGCTGAACCAGATCCAATCCCTGGACGCCGGGAAGGACAGCCTCGAGATACGCGTCGTTCCGGGCGGAAACGATCCCCAGCTGCTCCTGCGCTTTGATCCTCCGCTTAGGCTCTACAACAGCGCCCGGTCCGTGGCCGCGGACCTGCTCCCCCGCGCCTCGGCTGTGCTTGCCCTGCTTGCAGCCGTGCTCTTCGGCCTCGACCGGGCCGACCGTCTGCGGGGAAGGCTCGCGGACGCCGCCCGCCGCCTCGGGGGCCGGCCCGCGCGGGCCGTCGCCTTGACCTCGGCCTTCGCCGTAGTCCTGAGCGCATATCCCGTCGTCTTCGGCGGGAAGAGCTATGTGGCGCCGAATATAGCGGACGTGCGGCTGCTCTATGACGCGAACCCCTCCCTTCCCGGGTACAGGGCCGGCTCCCTCGCCGACGTGAAGGGATCCGACGTGGGCGCGATCTTCTGGTGCCACATCCCCTATTCGATGATCGAGCACCGCGCGTTGCTGCGCGACGGGGACTGGCCGCTGTGGAACCGGTACGACTCCTGCGGCACCCCGCTCCTCGGCCAGGGCCAGTCGATGTTCGGCGATCCCCTCCACATGATCGTCGTCGCCGCAAACGGCGCCGCCTGGGCCTGGGACTTGAAGTACCTGGCCGAGAAATGGCTCCTGGCCGCCGGCCTCGGCCTGCTTGTGCTCGCGGTCACCCGCCGAACCTCCGCGGCCTTGATCGTCAGCCTGGCCGCGCCCTTCTTAGGGTTCTTCGTCTACCGTTTCAACCACCCCGCATTCTTCAGCCTCTGCACCGCCCCGTGGCCCCTGTACTGCTGGGTCAGGGCGTCGGGCGCCCGCGGCCTGCGGGCCGTGGGGGGATGGGCCGCGGCGCTCGTCCTCGCGAACATCGCCCTCATGAACAGCGGGACGGTGAAGGAGGCTTACATGCTGCTTCTCGCCATGAACTTCTCGGGGCTGTGCGTCGTGCTCTGCGCGCAGGAGCCTTGGGGCTCCCGCCTGAGGAAGCTGGCGGTGGTCTCGTGGTCCATGGCCCTGTTCGCGATGATCAGCGCCCCCGTCTGGATGACGTTTCTCTCGACCCTGCGCCAGTCCTACACGAGCTACGACGCGGTCAGCGCCTTCCAGATACAGCCATCGCTGCTGATCGGGGCCTTCGACGAGGCCTTCTACCGACCGCTGACCCCTGACCAGTATGTGTTCAATCCCTCCGCGAACTTCCTCATTCTTGCGGGGGTCCTCTATTTCCTGGCGACCCTGCGCGCGCAGGCTAGCAACCGCACCGCGATCGTCCTCGCGGCGAGCTCGCTCTTGGCGCTGGCGCTCGCGTTCGGCCTGGTTCCGCCGTCGTGGATCGTGCGGGTCCCCTTTTTCGGAAACGTCGCCCATATCGACAACTGCTTCACCTGCGTGCTGATCATCCTGTGGTCGGTGATGGCGGGAGCGGGTTTTTCCGCGGCGGCCGGCCGCCTGGGAACGCCCGAGGGGAAGGCCGACCTCGCCGTCGCGGGCCTCATGCTTTTCGCGCTCGTGTTCCAATACCTTGGTTTCGGGCATGCCGCCCACCGCTCGGTCTTCCCGTCAGAGCACGTCCTGTCCGCATTGGGGCCGGGCCAGACGCTTCCCTTTGGCCTGTTTGTCGGAACCTACCTGGCCTCGCTGGTCGCCGCCCTTGCCGCCATGGGCTGGCTGGCGCGGCGGTGGCTGCGCACCGGGAGGCCGACCTGCGGCACCGCCCTCGGGCTCGTCCTTTGCGCGTGGCTCCTCCTCTGGAGGCAGGGCCTTCAGCCGCCCGCCTCCGTCTTCGGGGACTTCACCGTCCACCCGGGCCCGCGGCCGGACTTTCACGCCAAGTCCGCGGCCATGGACCGCGCGCGGGAGGCCCAGGCGTCCGAGCCGGGCCGTGGCGTGGGCCTCGAGGGGTCCTTCTTTCCGGGATGGTCGGCGGCCTACGGCCTTGAGGGCATCAGCGGGCCCGACGCGCTCATGAGTCCCTTCTACCGCGAGCTGACGGGGATTTCTCCGATCGCGCGGATCTGGGACTGGCGCCTGTACCTGGACAAGGCCGCGGTGCCGGTGGCCAGGCCGTTCCTCGATTTCCTGAACGTGCGGTACTACTTCTGCATGCCGGGCGAGGGCCCTCTGGATTCCGGGCTGGTCCCCGGCAGCCATGCCGACCTCGACACGTACGAGAGCCCGACGGCGTGGCCCCGGGCGTTCTTCACCGACCGCGTGGCGGTCTACGGCAATCCCGCCGAGCTGATGCAGCTTGTCCTCAAGGGGGACGGCCGGCCGTTTGCGGCGGTCCAGGCCGGGGACGCCAGCGAGGACGGGCTGGGCGCGATTGCGCGCGGACTGGGCGGCCGCGCGTCCATCCCGGCGAGCGGCTACGCGCTCACCGAACGGACGACCTCGTTCACTCTTCACGCCTCCGGTCCCGGGGTCGCCGTCCTAAACGAGGTGTATTGGCCGGGTTATGCCCGCGCCGAGATCAACGGCGAGAAGGCGAAGGTCATCCGCCTAAACCACGCCTTCCAGGGATTGGTCATAAGCGAGGCCGGCGACTTCCAGGTGAGCTTCAGCTATGGGCCCCGCCGGTTTTGGATCTCGGCGGCCCTCGCGGCCTGCGGGCTGGCGCTGCTTGCCCTTTCCCTAGGCGCTTTGCGCAGGTTCGTCCCGCAGGAGCCTCCCGAGCCGCCGCAAGGGGCCGCCTTGTCCCAGATGCGGCCTCTCAATTGACCGAGAGTCCAGGACCCGAATCGACGCCATTAGGGGCTCTTCCAGCGGCTTAAGGCCGCCTTCCTGGCAATGGCCTTGCGTTTTTCCTTGGAAAGGCTGGCAGCGCGCGCCTTTCCACCCTTCAGGCCGCCCAGCCTCCCCATTTCCTGCATAACCTTCCTGCGGAGCGCCATGTTGTCGAGCACCGCCGAAGCCTCGTTGAACGGCGGCCTCGTCCCTTCGGCGACCTGCTGGAGCATCGAAAATGCCGCAACGTTAGCATCTCTGGAGCTTGACCGCTTAGGCATGCGCCCAGGCTAGGCCCATAAGTTGTCCATGCAAGGGGCATTTCTACTATTTGGATTCATAATGGACCACCGCCGCGGGCTCCATCTCATTGACAAAACGGGGCCCGCCGACAACGTGGAATCTCCCCCAAAATGGTCCTGCCAGTAACCCCTCCGCCTCCGGGCTCCGATTCGAGAGTCTCGGCTGACCGACGCACCGTACACGACGTCGTCATCCGCCTTGCAGGCAATTCGCAGGACGGGATACAGACGATCGGAGGGTTCCTGGCGCGCCTTGCGGGCCGCTCCGACCAGGAGGTGATGACGTACATGACCATCCCGTCAACGATTTCGGGAGGTCCGTCCATTTTCCAGGTGCACATGGGCTCAGGCGACATCCTCTCCTCCGGCGACCAGGCCGACATGCTCGTGGCTTTCTACCAGCACAGCTACGACAGCCACATAGAATCGCTCAGGCCTGGAGGCGTGCTCATCTACGACACCGACCAGGTCAAGCCAGACCCGGAGGACCGGCGGTTCACGGCCGTGGGCATCCCGATCACGGGGGCGACGGTCGAGGCCGTTGGCGGCTCGTCCAAGGAGAAGGGCAAGAACCTTTTCGTGCTGGGGCTTATCACGCGGATCTTCAACCTCGACGTCGCCAAGGTGGCGGCGCTTATCACCGAGCGGTTCGGGGGCAGGTCCGAAGACATCGTGCGCAACGCGATGCTCGCGTTTGACGCGGGCTATGCCACCCCGGCGGACAACCTGCGCGACTGCCTCTTCCGCATCGAGCCGGCGCCCCCCCGCACTTCCGGGCGCCCGCAGGTGACGGTGGACGGCAACACGGCGCTCACGTACGGGCTCATCGCCGCCGGCGTCCGGCACGGCTCGGGCTACCCCATCACCCCGTGGTCGACCGTGATGGAGACGCTGCGCACCGAATTGTCCAAGTACGGCGGACTCTTCGTCCAGGCGGAGGACGAGCTTGGAGCCATCGGCTACGCGCTCGGCTTCGCCTATTCCGGCCATCTGGCGGTGACCGGCAGCTCCGGTCCCGGGCTCTCGCTGAAGATGGAGGCCCTCGGATGGGCCGTGATGGCCGAGATGCCGCTCATCGTCATCAATGTCCAGCGCGGCGGGCCGAGCACGGGCATGCCCACGAACGTCGAGCAGGGCGACCTGATGCAGGCGATATACGGCAGCCATGGCGACACGCCCCGCGTCGTGCTCGCCCCGAAGGACGTCGAGGACTGCTTCTACATCTGCCTCGAGGCCGGCCGTATCGCGCGCGAGTACAGCACCCCCGTTCTCATCCTCACCGACCAGGCCCTGGCCACCAGGATCGAGGCGTTCGACGAGCCGGAGCTCTCCGGGCTCATGGTCGATCCAAGGCCGGACCTGTCCCCGCGCGGGGCTGATTTCGAGCCCTACCCCATTGAAAGCCTGACCCGCCACGCCCCGCCCGGAGCCCCGATCGCGACCGGCAAGTATCCGACCGTCAGCGGCCTGGAGCACGATGAGATGGGGCACCCGACGGCGAATCCCGGCATGCACATGAAGATGACGGCCAAGCGCCGCGATAAGCTCAAGGCGCTCGGCTCGACCCTTCCCGTGCCCGAAGTGTACGGCGATCCCGACGGCGACGTCCTCATCGTCGGCTGGGGCTCGACTTGGGGGCCCATCCGCGAGGCCGTGAACCGCATGAGGGAGGGCGCGACGAAGATCGGCCAGATTCACCTGCGCCACCTGCATCCGCTGCCGCCGGGTCTCGACGGGATTTTCCGCCGCTACCGGGACGTGCTGGTCGTCGAGATGAACGACGAGGGCCTCTACGGCTTCGGGCAGATGGCCATGATGCTGCGCGCCCGCTACGCCCTGCCGTCCATCCGCAGCATAACCAAGACGGACGGGCTCACCTTCAGGATCAGCGAGATCGTCAGCGGCGTCGCCCGCAGCCTTGGCCGCAACGGCGGCAACGGTGACCACTCCTGATCCAATCCCCATCCTGACCGCCATGCCCCCCTCCGCCACCGCCCTCGCCCCGTCCGCGCCGTTCCCGACGCCCCCGCTGACCAAGAAGATCCTCACGGCCGACCACCCGACGTGGTGCCCCGGGTGCGGCGACTTTGCCGTCCTGGCGGCCTTCTACCGCGTCCTGGAGAAGCTCCAGTACCCGCAGCAGAACGTGGTCACCCTGTCGGGCATCGGCTGCTCGTCGCGATTCCCGTATTTCGTCAACACCCACGGCGTGCACTACATCCACGGGCGCTCCCTGCCGTTTGCCGCGGGGGTGAGCCTCGGCCGCGACGACCTGCACGTGTTCGTCTTCGGCGGCGACGGCGACGGGTTCTCCATCGGGGGCAACCACCTGGTGCACACCGGGCGCAAGAACGTGCGCCTGACCTACGTCATCATGGACAATTTCGTGTACGGGCTGACGAAGAAGCAGACGTCGCCCACGTCGCCGATTGGCTTCAAGTCGAAGACCGACCCGACCGGCGTGTTCGACCAGCCCATCAACCCCATGCGCACGCTCGTGAACAGCGGGGCGACCTTCGTCGCCCGCAGCCACGCCAGCCAGGTGAACCACATGATCGAGATGATAGAGCGCGCCGCGCGGCACGACGGGTTCTCGGTGGTCGAGATCCTCTCCGAGTGCGTGGAGTTCTACGAGGGCGCCTTCGACGCCGCGAACCCCCGCAAGGGGGGTCAGTTCCGGAGCATAGAGGAGAGGAAGAACGATGGCACGCCCGAGGACGCCCTGCGCCACGATCCCTCCGACGAGCTCGCGGCGTTCCGCCTGGCGGCGCAGCCCTGGCCCGGCGTCTTCGGGGTCTTCTTCGAGTCGAACCGGCCGACGAAGAACAGCCTCGAGGCAGGCCTGATCGCCAGGGCCCGGGAAAAGACCAAGGGCGCCTCCGATCTCGAGCTGCTCCAGTCCTCGTTCCGCCGCCTGCGCTAGGCGCGGCCCCGCGCGGGCCCACCTCCCGTGCACCTTGACTTTCTCGTCTGTTCCGCCTGCGCCAGGGAGCATGAGGCCGCTGCGCCGCAAAACGTCAGCCCCTGCTGCGCCAAGCCGCTCCTCGCGCACTACGACCTCAGGGCCGCCGGCCGCACGCTCACACGCGACGCCCTCGCCGGCCGCGTCAAGTCCATGTGGCGCTACCGCGAGGTCATGCCGCCGAGGAGCGACGGCGACATCGTCACGCTCGGCGAGGGGTTCACGCCGCTTCTCCCAGCCCCGCGGCTCGGCGCGAGGCACGGAATGGGAAGGCTCTCCATCAAGGACGAGTCGCTAAACCCCACGCACAGCTTCAAGGCCCGCGGGATGTCCGCGGCCGTGTCGATGGCGAGGCAGTTCGGCCTGAAGAAGCTCGCCGCGCCGTCCGCCGGCAACGCCGCCGGGGCCCTCGCCGCCTACGCCGCCCGCGCCGGCATGGAGGCCCACCTCTTCATGCCGCGGGACACACCCCGCGCCAACGTCGTCGAATGCGAGCAGATGGGCGCGCGCGTGACACTGATCGACGGCCTCATCACCGACTGCGCCGGCGAGGTCTCGAGGCGCGCGGCACCCGAGGGCTGGTTCGACGTCTCGACGCTCAGGGAACCGTACCGGGTCGAGGGCAAGAAGACGCTCGGCTACGAGCTTGCCGAGCAGATGGGCTGGACGCTTCCCGACGCCGTGATCTACCCCACCGGCGGCGGCACGGGCCTTGTCGGCATGTGGAGGGCGTTCGACGAGATGGAGCGGCTCGGCTGGCTCGGCGCAAAGCGCCCGCGCATGTTCAGCGTGCAGGCCAGCGGCTGCCAGCCCATCGTGCGCGCGTTCGAGGAGGGAAAGACGTCCGCCGCCGAATACAGGGGCGCCCACACGCTCGCCTCGGGCCTTCGCGTGCCCAAGGCCATCGGCGACTTCATCATTCTCGACATACTCAGGAAGTCGGGCGGCGGCGCCGTGGCCGTGACGGATGGCGAGATGCTCGCCGCCATCCGGGAGATCGGCGCCGCCGAGGGCCTGTTCGCGTGCCCGGAGGGTGGCGCCTGCTACGTCGCCCTTAAACACCTGCTTGCCGCGGGACGGATAGCGCCCGATGAGTCTGTGGTGCTCTTCAACACAGGCGCCGGCGTCAAATACCTCGAGTGCTTCCCATCATGAACCGGCCCCCGGTCCGCCCGCCCATCCGCCGCGCCGATGAGAAAAATGAAGCTGCATGACACGCAGGGCACGCTCCGGTTCGGGCAGCCGCTCCCCGCGGCGCGCGGCGCGGTCATCCTGGTCCACGGCCGCGGATCGTCGCCCCAGGACATCGCGGGGCTCGCCGGCGCCCTTCCCGGAGCGGGTCTCGCCTTCCTCGCCCCCGCCGCGGAGGGGGGAACGTGGTACCCGCAGAGGTTCCTTGTCCCGATCGAGAACAACGAACCGTGGCTTTCGAGCGCACTCGATTTGATCGCAAGCCTCGCGGCCGAGGTGCGCTCCGCCGGCGTCGCACCGGAGAGAACGGGCCTCGTGGGCTTTTCCCAGGGCGCGTGCCTCGCCCTTGAATTCGCGGCGCGCCATCCCCTGCGCTACGGATTCGTCGCAGGCCTGAGCGGCGCGCTCATCGGGCCGCTCGGCGCGCCGCGGCCGGCAGGGGATCTCCGCGGCACGCCGGTGCTTCTGGGCTGCGCCGCGCGCGACCCCCACATTCCGCTGGAGTACGTCGAGCAGAGCGCGGAAACGCTGGGGCGTCTGGGCGCGGACGTGACCAAGCGCATTTTCCCCGGGGGATCCCACACGGTCTTCCCCGAGGAGATCGAGTGGCTGGGACTGCACGCCCCGATGGGAACGAGGGGCAAGGCCCGGGAGCGGCCCGCGGGGTGATTCCCCGATCCTCGGCCCTCGCTCGCGTTTTGGGCGCCCGCGCCCACGTCCACGCATGGTCCCGCTCTCGATCCTCGATCTGTCGCCGATAGTCCAAGGAGGCACCGCCGCCGAGGCGCTCCGGCGCACGCTCGACCTCGCCCGGCACGCCGAGGGCTGGGGATACCGCCGATACTGGCTCGCCGAGCATCACAACTTGCCCGGAATCGCGAGCGCGGCCACCGCGGTCGCAATAGCCTATGTCGCGGCCGGCACGTCGACGATCCGCGTCGGCTCGGGCGGCGTGATGCTGCCCAACCACGCGCCCCTGGTCATCGCGGAGCAGTTCGGAACGCTCGAGTCGCTCTTCCCGGGCCGCATCGACCTCGGCCTCGGCCGCGCACCGGGCACCGACCCGCTCACGGCGCGGGCGCTGCGCCGCGGCCTGGCCGACTCCTCCGACACATTCCCGCAGGACGTCGTGGAATTGCAGGCCTACCTCCGCCCGGCCGAGCCCGGCCAAGCCGTGCGCGCGGTGCCCGGAGCGGGCCTGAGGGTGCCCATCTGGCTTCTCGGATCGAGCCTGTTCAGCGCGCGCCTGGCGGCCGCGCTCGGCCTTCCCTACGCTTTCGCGTCGCATTTTGCGCCGGACGACCTCGCAGGGGCGCTCAGGCTCTACCGGAGCGAGTTTCGCCCGTCCGACGCGCTGGAACGCCCCTACACGATGGCGGCCGTCCAAGTCTACGCGGCCGACACCGACGCCGAGGCGGCGCGCCTGTTCACGTCGCTCCAGCAGAGTTTTGTCAATCTCCGCCGCGGTGCCCCGGGACCGCTGCCCCCTCCCGCCGAGGACATGGAGGGCCGGTGGACGGCGCTGGAGAAGGGCGGCGTCGAGCGCGCGCTCCGCGAGGCTATCGTCGGCTCCCCGGCGACCGTCGGCCGCGCGATGGCGGCCTTCGTCCGGCGCACGGGGATCGACGAGCTGATGGCGACCGCCGCGATCTTCGACCACGCCGCGCGCCTGCGCTCGTTCGAGCTCGTCGCCAAGTTGTTCGGCGCGGGCCCGGCGCGCTGATCCCGGCGTCCCGGGCCGGGGCCGGGGGCGACGCGTTTGCGCTTGCCGATGCGGAAAAGACCGCTACGGTAAATGCCGTAACGTCCTTCCCCGTATCGACGTCCCCCCCGTGAGCGCGCCCGTCAACCCCTTCAACTTCGAGTCCCCTGCCGACCGGTGGACGTTCACGGACCGCGAGGAGCTCCTTCCGGTCCTCCGGCAGGCGATGGGCGAGCGCGGGCGCCGCCTGCTGCTCTACGGCCGCCGGCGGATGGGCAAGACGACCGTCATCAAGAACGCGGCCCGCCTGGCAAGGGTCCCGTTCCTCTATGTCGACCTCGCCGCCGCCGCGAGCCTCACCGAGGTCGCCAACAAGCTGCTGCAGGCGGTCCCGCAGCCGCGGGAGGACGCCGCCGCGAAGGTCCTCGGGCTGATCCGCAGGCACTTCAAGAACCTGACGTTTTCCGCGCACGGGTATTTCAGCCTCGGCGGCGACTTCCGGGAGAAGGAGGCCTCGGCGAACCTCGACGACGTGCTCAACTTCATCAACGCGCGCGCCGACATCACCGACGAGCTGGTCACCGTCTGCTTTGACGAGTTCCAGGACATCCGCACCTTGGCCGGGGACAGGGCCGAATGGCGCGTGCGTGGGGTCATCCAGGAGCACCGGAACCTCACCTATGTCTTCTCCGGGTCCGATCACCGGCTCCTTGAGTGGATGACGGAGCCCAACGCCGCGTTCTTCAAGCAGGTGCAGCCGGTCCACGTCGGGCCGATCGCCGCCGATCCGCTGGGCGACTGGATCAACGCGCGCGCGCGCATGGGCGGCCTCGCGGGCGCCGGCTGGGGAAAGGACGTCGTGGCGCTCGCGGGCCCGTGCACGGGCGACGTGGTGAGGCTAGCTAAGACCGTGTTCGACTTCCATGCGGCCAGGAGGGGCACCGGGGCCGTCACCGCTGCTTTCGACGCCATCGCGCTCGTCGACCTCAGGGACGAATTCGTCGGGCGGTGGCACCAGTGCTCCCCCGCCCAGCGCGGCGTGCTCCGCGCCCTCTCGCTCGGAAAGGCGCCGCGCGCCGCCGACACCCTGGCGGCCTTCGGCATCCGCAGCGCGTCGACCGCCCAAAGCGCCATCGACGCCCTTTTCGACAAGCAGATCCTGACGCGCGACGGCGAGCGCCTGATTTTCGACAACCCGTTCTTCCGGCGCTGGGTGGAGGCCAACGCGGCCTGAGCCCGTCCGGGAGGCCCTGGGGGCAGCCCGGCGGCGATCGCGCGACGCCATCAGCCGCGCGGCGGTTCCGTCAATGGGAACGGGGGCTGGGGCCGGGCTGCCCAGGCGATTCGGAATCGATCGGCCCGGTCAGAGCAGCGGGTCGTTGGCCTTCGTGTCCGCCACCAGCGCCTTGAAGCGCGGCTCGTCGCGCAGCGGCCGGAACGAGACCCGACTCGCATAGACGTTTATCCCCCACGGCACGCGCAGCAGGCGTTCAATCTCCTCCAGGGCCCGCTCCTTCTCCCCCATCCAGGCAAGCGCAAAGGCGCATGTCCCCGAGTTTGACGGGCCGACAATCGCATCGCGGGATTCAGGCAAGATTTCGGACGACTTCTGGGCGCAGCGCAGCGCCTCCTCCTTGTCTCCCAGGAGCGCGTGCGCCAGGCTCAGCGAGGCCCACAGCGCCGAGCTCTTCGGTTGCCGCTCAAGCTCGGCCTTCATGAGGGCCACCGCGTCGGTCGCGAGGGTCCTCGCGGTCCCCATGTCGCCGGCCTCGGCGAAGTTTTCCGCTGCGTTCACCTCCTGGCTCCAGCGCGGGTCCTCTGGGTTGCCGTCGTAATAGGGTTGCTCGCGATAGATCCGGGCAAATTCGGCCCAGTCGCCGACCACCGCGGCGTTCAGGCTCCGCATATAGAGGTGCTTGGCGCGCTCCGAAGGATCAACCGCGCGGTGCGCGAACGCCTGTATCTCGGCGGTGGAGCCGCGCGCGAAATAGGCGCCCGTGCTGAATATCCATGCCGCCTCCAGGTTCTGAGGGTGCGTTTCCATGTAACCATGGACCACCGACTGCGATTCGTCGTAGAGATGAACCGCGGCCAGCGACTCGGCGATTGTCACAATGTAGCTGGAGTTGGTCGGGTCGAGCTTGAGCGCCTTGCGGAAATTGGGCAGCGCATCGGCCACCCGTCCCTGGCGCCGCTGAATGAGCCCCAGGGAATAGAACATCACAGGGTCATTCGGCCGCATCACCGCCAGCCGCATGTATTCCTCTGTGGCGCGGGCATAATCGCGGTAGCCGTAGTAATAGTAGTCGCCCAGCCCCTCTATGACGGCTGGATCGTCTGGGGCAAGGCGCACGGCCGTGTCGATCGCCTCCTTTGCCGCGCCAAGCTGGCGGTCCGTGTGCTCGAAGTTGAAGTAGACGAGACCCCGCAGGGACCCGAGCTGGGCCCACGCCGGGGCGAACGCGGGATCGAGTCTCACAGCGTCCTCAAGGAAGGAGATGGCCGAGGCGCGCGAGTCCAATTGGGCCGTATAATAGCGGGCCTGCCGGGCCTTCAGGTAGGCGTCGTAGGCCGCCGTATTTTCGGTCGGCCGCCGCGCGAGGAGGACCTTTGTCTCCGGGGAGAGCACCGCCTGCAGGGCGCCCGCGATCGCCTGGGCGAGCTCGCCCTGGATGGCGAAGATGTCGGTCAAGTCGCGGTCGTAGGACTTGGCCCAGACGTGCTCGTCCGTGCGCGCATTGATGAGCTGGCCGGTGACGCGCACCTTGTTGCCCTCACGGCGCACGCTGCCCTCGAGCACGTAAGCCACGCCGAGCTCCTGCCCGATCAGCTTGATCGGCTTGGTGGTGCCCCGGTACCGCATGACCGAGGTGCGCGAGACCAAGTGGAGGTCGCGGATGAACGAAAGGTTCGTGAGCACGTCCTCGTGGACTCCGTCGGTGAAGAACGCGTTCTGCTTGTCCTCGCTCATGTTCTCGAACGGGAGGACCGCGATCGACTTGGGGTCGACGGCCTGCGCCGGGGTCTCTGCCGGCGCCGCGGCAGGCACCGCCGGGGGATGCCGCGAGACAAAGAGGGCGACCGCGGCAAGCACGACTGCCGCGACGATCCCGCCGGCCGCCCAGACGCCCCTGCGCGGCGGCCGCGGCTTCTCGGGCGGGAACGCCTGCGAAACTGTCGCCCCGGCCTTGCGCGGCGCCTCCAACATGCGCTTGATCTGCTCGACGAACTGGGGCGTCGGAAGCGATCCAGGAAGCCGGATCCACTGCACGCGCAGGAACTCCGCAGGCGCGACAGCGGCGCTCTCGGCGGTGGCGTCCACGACGACGGGAGCCAGGAAGGGCACGCCCTCGGCCATCAGGTGCGTGCGCTCGACCGCGAGCTTCCATTCCAGCCGGAAATATCCCTCGCCGCGCGCCTGCGTGCGCTCCGAGACGATCGGCATGAAGATCGCGCACTCCTTGATCTGCCTGCGGATCTTCTGGTCCCACACGTCGCCTCCGCGCAGCTCGCTCTGGTCGAACCACACCTCGACACCGTAGCTGCGCAGCGCATCCGCAATTCGTTGCGCCGCAGCGCTATCCTCGCGCGCATAGCTAAGGAAGACCGCGCGACGCGTCAGTCCGTCGTCAGAGCTCGGATTGGGGCCGGACATTAACCGTCGAAGGATAAGGCGGGGCACAGGTCACGCCAGCCAATAAGAAAGAAGGCGCGTAGGGACGGCCGGGCCCGGCTCCCCTTATTCCCGAGGCCCGCGGAGGCGGACGGCCTCCCGCCACCAGCACCCGGCCCGGGATTCCCCCGGCGGCCCGGCCGCCTCAGAGCAGCGGGGCATTGTTTGCCGGGTCCGAAACCAGCTTCTTGAACCGCGGGTCGTCGCGCAGCGGCCGCCACCCGGCCCGGCTCGCATAGATGTTCATCCCCCACGGCACGTGGAGCAGGCGCTCCAATTCGGCCAAGGCCCGGCCCTTATCCCCGATCCAGGCGAACGCAAGGGCGCACGTGTTCGAGTTGCCCGGCCCGACGATCGCGTCGCGCGACTCGGGCATTAGCTCGCCCGACCTCTGCGCCGAGCGCAGCGCGTCGTCCTTCTTGCCCAGGAGCGCATTCGCCAGGCTCAGGGCCGCCCACAGCACGGAATTGTCGGGCTGGCGCGCAATCTCGGCCCTCATCAGGACCAGCGCCTCCGACGCGCGCGCCCGCGCCGCGGCCATGTCGCCCGACTCGGCGAAGCTCTCCGCCGCGGTCACGTCCTGGTTCCAGCGCGGGTCGTCGGGGTTGCCGTCGTAGTAGCGCTGCTCGCGGTTGAGCTTCGCGAATTCGGCAAAGTCGCCGCGCGCCAGCGCGAAGTTGGACTGCGCGTAGAGGTTAAGGCTGTGGTCCGACGGATCTGCCGCGCGGCGAACGGCGGCCTTCATCTCGGCGGTCGAGCCGCGCGCCCAGAAGGTGGTCATGCAAAGGAGGAACTCCGCGCCCGAATCGTCCGGATGCACATCCATCAGCTTGCGGAGCATCGACTCGGCCTCGTCATATCGGCGGACGGCATCCAGGGAGCTGGCGAACTCGAGGATGTACTGCTCGTTGGCCGGGTCGAGCTTGAGTCCCCGGCGCAGGTTGGGGATCGCGTCGGCCATGCGGCCCTGGCGCCGTTGAATGAGCCCCAGTGAATAGTACATGACGGGGTCATTTGGGCGCATCTGGGCGAGCCGCAGGTACTGCTCCGTGGCGCGGGTATAGTCCCTGGAGCCGTAGTAATAGTAGTCGCCGACCGCCTCAATGACGGCGGGATCGTCGGGAGCGAGGCGCACCGCCGTGTCGATTGCCTCCTTCGCCGGGCCGATCTCCTGCTCCCCGTGCTCGAACTTGAAGTAGGAGAGCGCCCTCAGGGACGCGAGCTCGGCCCACGCCGGGGCAAACCTGGGATCGAGCCGGACCGCATCCTCGAGGAGGGCGACGGCTTTCTCGGTCGAGCCAAAGTTGGCTCCAAAGCGGATCTGCCTGGCCTTGAGGTAGTCGTCGTAGGCCACTGAATTCTCGGTCGGGCGCCGCGCGAGCAGGACCTTCGCCTCGGGGGAGAGCACCGCCTGAAGCGCATCCGCGATCGCCCGGGCGAGCTCGCCCTGGATCGCGAAGATGTCCGTCACGTCGCGGTCGTACGACTTGGCCCAGAGGTGCTTGTCGGAGCGCGCGTCGATGAGCTGGCCGGTGACGCGGACCTTGGTGCCCTCGCGGCGGACGCTGCCCTCAAGCACGTAGGCCACGCCCAGTTCGCGCCCGATCTGCTTGATGGACTTGGTGGTCCCGCGGTACTGCATGACCGACGTGCGGGAGACCAGGTTCAAGTCGCGGATGAACGACAGGTTTGTCAGCACATCCTCGTGGACCCCGTCGGTGAAGAACGCGTTCTGCTTGTCCTCGCTCATGTTCTCGAACGGGAGGACCGCGATCGACCTGGGGTCGACGGCCGGGCCCGCGGCCCCGGCCTCGGCCGGCGGCGCCGGCGGGGTACGCCGCGAGACGACCAGGGCGAAGGCCACCGCGACGACCACCACGACCAACGCGCCGACCGCCCAGGCGCGGCGCTGCGGGCGCGGCGCGCCGGCCGAGTAGGCGGCGGAAAAGGGGGCCGAGGCAATTCGGGGCGCAGCCAGCATGCCCTTGACTTGCTCGACAAACTGCGGCGTGGGCAGCGAGCCGGGAAGCCGGAGCCACTGCACGCGCAGGAACTCCGCAGGCACGATGGCGGCGCCCTCCGAGGTGGCGTCCACGACGACGGGAGCAAGGAAGGGAACGCCCTCCGCCATGAGATGCGTCCGTTCGACCGCGAGCTTCCACTCGAGCCGGAAGTATCCCTCGCCGCGCGCCTGCGTGCGCTCCGATATGATCGGCATGAATATCGCGCACTCCTTGATCTGCCGGCGGATCTTCTGGTCCCACACGTCCCCGCCGCGCAGCTCGCTCTGGTCAAACCAGACCTCGGCGCCCTGGCTGCGCAGGGCGCCAGCAATGCGTTGCGCCGCCGCGGAATCCTCGCGCGCGTAGCTGAGGAAGACCGCCCGAGGCGTCAGTCCTTCATCGGAGTTCGGGCTGGACATTACCCGGCCAAGGGTAGCGCGGCGCTCCGGCCGCGCCAGCCAATAAAGCGGCTCCGCCGTGCCCGCCCCGGCGCCTTGGACGTTGACAGGTGGCGGCGGCGGACGGTCACACTGTCACCCTGAATGAGCACCCCGTCCGAAATACCCCTGTTCCACGTGGTGGGGTTCTCCGGGCACCGGCAGATCATTGATCCCGACGCACTGGCGAAGGTGATCGCCGCAGCGCTTGAGTCCGTGCGCCAGCGGGCACAGGGCGAATGGCTCGGCCTCTCGTCCGCCGCGGAGGGAGGGGACCAGCTTTTCATTGCCCAGGTCCGGGCCCTCGGGCTGTCGTGGCACGCCGTCCTGCCGCTGCCAAGGGCGGAGTTCGCCAAGGACTTCCCCCCGGCCGAGTGGACGGCCGTCGAGAAGATCCTCGACCAGGCCGAGCACGTGCGCGTCATCACGGAGAACGGAACCCGAGAGGACGCCTACCTGGACTGCGGGATGGCGACGGTCGACGGGGCCGACGTGCTCCTGGCGGTGTGGGACGGCGAGCCGGCCCGCGGAAGAGGGGGCACCGGCGACGTGGTCGCCTATGCCAGGTCGCTCGGCAAGCCGATGATCCTGATCGACGCGAACACGCTCAGGGTGAGCCGCGAGAACCTGGAGAAGCTCGAGCGAATCGACTCCAGCCTCGCCAAGCTGAACAACCTGCCGTCGACGCCGGTGGGCGGGGCCGAGAACCCGTTCAAGGCCCCGGCCTCCATCTTCGCCTTCCAGCAGAAGTGCGACCACGCGGCCAGCCGCGGCGCCCCCCAGTTCCGCCGGTTGATCGTCCTGACGGTCCTGCTGCACGTCATCGCCACCCTGATCGCCGCGGCCGCGCTCTCGTATGACCTGCACTTCGCGGTTGTGCCCTGGCTGAAACTGACCTGCCTCATCGGCGCCCTCGGCGTGGCCCTGCTGCTCAGGCACCACCACCATTCGCACCATAACTGGGTGCGCTGCCGGCTCGCCGCGGAATTCAGCCGTTCGCTCCTGGCCACCTGGGGCCTGCCCCGGGCCGCCCCCCTCTTCGAGGACCTCGACCTGCCCGAGGTCCGCGGCCTTTCCCGCGCGCTGCACATCCTGCACAGCCGCTCGGCCAACACCCAGCCGGTGGCGATCGAGGAGTTCAGGAGCACGTACCTCGAGAAGCGCATAGACGACCAACTCGATTACTATCGGAGCCAGGAGGCACGGGCGCTGCCCATGTTCACCCGCCTCAAGCGCGGGTTCTGGATCGCGACGGTTCTCGCGATCGCCAGCACGCTGGCCTACGCCGTGTGCCACACCGTCCATATCGAGGTGCCCGACTGGACCCGGACAACCGTGTTCTATTTCCTCCCGATCTCGCTGCCAATCGTCGCCGCGGCCTTCATCTCGATGATCTCGATCAACGACCTCCAGCGCCGCGTCGCGCGGTACCGGGAGATGCAGATCGTGCTCGAGGAAAGCCGCATGCGCGTGGCCTTCTGCCAGACGTGGAACAGCCTGGAACGGGTCGTGCTCAAGACCGAGCGCGGGCTCCTCCAGGAGGTGATCGAATGGCACTCGCTCACGAGCTTTGCCGAGTCTCACTGAGCGGATGCCGCCAGGGAGCTCCGGGCCATCGCGGCTGAGGCGGGCCCAGACCAAGTGCGGTCCGGGGATCGAGATTGAATAAGTCCACTTGGCGATGCCCGCGGCACGTCCTCCGGGCGAGCGACTGCTCAAACTGCTCCCAAGGGCCGCACCTGAAACCGCGCGTCTCGTGGCCCGAGCCGCCAGAAGCTCGTTGGGCAGCGCCAGCTCAAGCGGGCTTGACATGGGTAGTAGGTGCGAGTGAAACTCATTCTCATCGCATAACTGCTGACACGTGTGGACTTCAAACCGTTTGTATTCATTGGTTTAATTTCTGTCGCCAACGGAATGACGAACACTGGGATCAACGAGAAGATCTTCGAAATCCGGTTCGAAAATCACCAATTCTCGCCTCAGACCCTGATGGTTCCCGCCAACACGCCGTTGAAGGTCGTCGTGGTCAATTCGAGCCGCGAAAGGATCGAGTTCGAGAGTTTCAGCCTAAACCGCGAGAAGGTCGTCGAGCCCGGGGAGTCCGTGACAGTGAAGCTTCCCGCGCTGCGCGCCGGCAGCTACGATTTCTTCGACGACTTCCACCAGGACGTGCCCGAGGGCGCCATCGTGGCCAAGTGATCCGGCGTGCGCCATCCCGCGATGTCCATGTGCCTCAAGGTGGCGCTCAGGTACCTGTTGCTGTTCGGCGCCGCAGCCGCGCTCCGCTGCGCCGCGCAGCTCGACCCATGGGAATTCGAGGTCTATCCCTACTCCACCACGCCTAGAGGGGTGGCTGAGTTCGAGACTGACAACGCGGCGGTGGTCGACGGCCACGCCGCCGGCGGCCAGGGCACCGCCAGCGGGACGCTTCACAGCCAGGGAATGTGGTACAACTCCTATGAGGTCACCTACGGGCTGACGGACCGAATCGAGGCCGCCCTCTACCTCAACATGGCCGTACCGGAAGGCGGGGGGCTCCAATGGGCCGGCGACAAGATTCGACTGCGCGGCAGGCTCCTCGATCAGGAGACGCTCCCGGTCGATGTCGGCTGGTACCTCGAGCTGGAGTGGCACAAGACGCCCCAGTACGACGACGCGGTCCGCGAGCTCGAGTTCCGGCCTATCCTCGAGAAGGACTTCGGGCGCCTCTCGATAGTGGCGAACCCAAAGTTTGAGAAAGTCCTCGCGGGAACGGGCCACGACCAAGGGGTCGAGTTCGGCTATGTTGCGGGCCTGCACTATCGCTGGGCTCGGAGCCTCTCCCCCGGACTTGAATTCTACGGCGGGGCCGGGCTGATCGATCGCGCCGAGCCAGCCGGCGAGCAGCAGCACTACGTCTTCCCGGTCGTCTGGGGCGAATTGCCCCGCGGCATTGAATACAATTTCGGAATCGGCTGCGGGCTCACCCGCGGATCGGACCACCTCATCGTCAAGTTCAACCTGGAGCTGGAGCGGTTCGTCGGCGCGATCCTCAGGGCGTCGCCGGAGAGGGGCTGGCTCTTCTAGGGCCGGCACGGATGCCGCCGCCGCCTCTGGCGTGTTGACGCCCGCCAAGCGGCAAATCAAGGCTCGGCGTATGAGAACCCTCCGCTCGCCCGGATGGGCGGCGCTCGCAGCGCTTCCCCTCGTCCTTCACGCAGCCCCGCTGCGGACTCTCGCCGAATTCCAGGCCCTGGCCGCCCCGTTCAATTCGGAGATCCGCGTGCCTCCGTTCGAGGCCAGCCCGGAGCAGATCCGGGACGCAGCCGTCGCCGCCATGGCCGCCGGCGACGCAGCGATCGACCGGCTCGCCCGCCAGGACCCCGCCGCCGCAACCTTCGAAAGCATGTTCGGGGCCCTGGACGGCGTCGAGGCCGACGCGAACCTGGTCGAAAGCCGGTTGGGCTTCATCCAGCAGACCAGCCCTCGCAAGGAAATGCGCGAGGCGGCGGACGAGGCGGCCAAGAGACTGCAGCAGTGGGACATCGGGATCGGGTACAGGGAGGACGTCTACGCGGCGCTCAAGTCCTTCGCGGCCGAGAAGCCGGCTCTCGCGGGCGAGGACCAGCGGCTCTTCGATTTCACCCTGCGCGACTACCGGCGGAAGGGTTTCGAGTTGCCGGCGGCGGCGCGCAACGAGCTGGAGGCCCTGTTCAAGGAGCTAAGCCCCATGGAGACGGACTTCGGCACCAACATCCTCAAGACCCGCGTTGCGCTCGTTTTCACCAGGGCGGAACTGGCCGGCGTGCCCGATTCCTTCCTCTCCTCTCCCGGCGTCAAGACCGGTGACGACGCGTACACGATCCTCGTCAACGTGACGCCGCAGCGGCTGATGGTGGCGCAGAACTGCTCCGTGGCGGCCACCCGCAGAAAGGTCGTCGTCGCGCAGCTTCGCCTGGGCCAGGACGTGAATGTGCCGCTTTTAAACAGGATAGTGGCGCTTCGGGCGGAAATCGCCAGGAAGCTCGGTTACGCCTCGTGGGACGACTACAAGATCGAGGTCAAGATGGCGAAGAACGGGGCGGCGGCGACCCGGTTCATCGAGGACCTGATCCGCGGCATTCAGCCGAAGTTCGACGCGGAGCTGGCCGAGATGCGGGCGCTCAAGGTCGCCGAAACCGGCGACCCGCACGCGCAGATCGAGTTCTATGACTGGCGCTACTACCAGAACCAGCTCGTGAAGCAGAAGTACACGGTCGATTCGGAGGCCCTGCGGGTCTACTTCCCCTATGAACGCTCGCTCCAGGGAATGTTCGCGATCTACCAGTCGATCTTCGGGCTCAGGTTCGAGCAGCTGCAGGCGCCCTACGTGTGGGCCGACGGGGTGACGCTGTGGGGCGTCACCGACGCGCAGTCCGGCGAGCCGATGGGGCTCTTCTACCTCGACATGTTCCCGAGGGAGGGGAAGTTCAACCACTTCGCGGAGTTCCCGATCCAGCCCGGGCGCCTGCTGCCGGGCGGAGCCTACCTTCGGCCGACGGTGGCCCTAGTCTGCAATTTTCCCCCGCCGGCCAACGGCGCCCCCTCGCTCCTCGACCACCAGGAGGTGACCACCCTCTTCCACGAGTTCGGGCATGCCATGCACGCGATCCTCACCCGCGCGCACCGCGGCCGGTTCTCCGGAACGAGCGTCCCGGGCGACTTCGTCGAGGCGCCCTCGCAGATGCTGGAGAACTGGACGTACGACAAGAGCGTCCTCGACACCTTCGCCGCAGACTACCGGGACCCGGCAAAGAAGGTCCCGGCGGAGACCCTCGCGCGGCTTAAGGAGGTCCGCCTGGCCACCATCGGGGTCTTCTACCGGGGCCAGCTCTCCTTCGCCCTGCTCGACCTCAGGCTGCACGGGCCTCGGCCGGAGGGCGCGGCGGTCGATTGCCAGGCCGAGAGCAACCGGATCCAGGACACCGTATTCCTGCCGGTGCCGGACGACACGGCCCTCGTCGCGTTCTTCGGCCATCTCGCCGGGGGCTACGACGCCGGTTACTATGGCTATGCCTGGGCGGACGCGATCGCCGCGGACATGGCCACGGTCTTCGAGGCGGCGCCGGGCGGCTTCCTCGACCGGGGCGCGGGAATGCGAATGCGCCGGGAGATCTACTCCCAGGGCGACGCCCGCGACGTCTCCGTTTCGATCGAGGAATTCCTGGGCCGGCCGCGGTCGATCGCGCCGTTCCTGAGGAAGCTCGGGATCCGGCAGGGGGCCGCTCCGGAGGCCGGGGCGCCAGCCCGATGAAATGGACCGCGGATAGGGTCCTGGGCCTGGCAAGGGGCTACCAGACGGCCGCCCTCCTCGCGGCTGCCGCGGACCTGGAGCTTTTCGATGCCATGGCCGGCGGAAGGCGTACGGCGGGCCAGGTTGCCCGGAGGATAAGGGGGGACCGGCGCGCGGTGACGATTGTCCTGGACGCTCTGGCCGCCCTGCACCTGGTCAGCAAGAGCGGCAACGAATACGCCGTTCCCGCCGATGTCGCCGCCTCCCTGACATCGGGCGGCCGGAACAGCGTCCTGGCCATGAGCCAGCACCACGCCAACTGCATGCGCCGGTGGGCGCAGCTGGCCAGGGTGGCCGCGACGGGCGAGCCCGCGGAGCGGGCCCCAAGCATCCGAGGCGCGCGAAAGGACGCCGCGGCCTTCATAGGTGGCATGCACGATCTGAATTCCCGCATCGCCCCGGGGATCGTCCGGGACATCCAGCCGCTGCCCTTCAGCCACCTCCTTGACGTCGGCGGGGCCTCCGGCACGTGGACGATCGCGTTCCTGGAGGCCAATCCCCGGGGCCGGGCGACGATCTTCGACCTGCCGCACGTCATCCCGATGGCGCGCAGGCGGCTTCGGAAACTGAAGCTGGCGGGAAGGGTCCGGCTCGCGGCCGGCGACTTCTACCGGGACGAGCTGCCGGCGGGGGCGGACCTGGCCTGGGTCAGCGCGATCGCCCACCAGAATTCCCGCGGGCAGAACCGGGAGCTGTTCAGGCGGGTCTTCCGCGCGCTGGTGCCCGGGGGGCGGATCGCGATCAGGGACGTCGTGATGGAGGAGTCCCGGACGGCGCCCCTGGCCGGAGCCCTGTTTGCAGTCAACATGCTGGTGGCAACGCCGAAGGGCGGCACGTTCACCCTCAGGGAGCTTAGGGCCGACCTCCGCAGCGCCGGGTTCGCCGGGGCGCGGCTCGTGCGGCGAGGCGAGGGCAACGACTCTGTCGTCGTCGCGAGGCGGCGGATCTGACGCGCGGCCGGCTCCCGGAGGGCGGTCAGCCGGCCCGGGAAACCCGCCCCACGTGCCTGTTGAACGCGCTGATCAGCCGCTCGAAGTGGACGACCTCCTCCTCGAACATGGCCCGCCAGTATTCGGGGTCCCACTGCGCGTTTAGCTCCTCGGAGGTCTTCCCCTGCTGTTCGACCCAAGTGAAGTACTTCAGGTTGTGGATGGCCTTCCGGTCCGCGTAGGTAAGCTCCTTGAAATAGTCGATCGACTGGTGCGCGAGAGGGCCCGCGAAATCCTCCGCGGCGGCCCTCTCCGAGTAGGCGCCCCGCTCGGCGCGCAGCTCCGCAAGGCGCGACTGGTAGAGCTGCATCGAGTCGGTGAACACGGTGAAAACCACGTCGCGCTCGTCGAGTTCGAAGTACTTCGCGGCCTTGATCGCGCCAAGGAGATTGCAGACTCCGGAGATGCCGAGGAGCGGCAGCTGCCGCAGCTGCCTGCGGGCCACCCCGAGCGAGGCGAGGTGGCGGCGCCCGGCCGGCTCGTTGAAGAGGCGCACGATCCTCATGCAGTCCTCGTCGTCAATGGCGGCGACGGCGTCGGTGTTGCGGACGTTGTGCACCCACGGCACGTGCTTGTCGCCGATGCCCTCGATGCGGTGCGCGCCGAAGCCGTTCCTTAGCAGCGTCGGGCACTGCAGCGCCTCGGTCGCGACTATCCTCATGTGCGGGTGCCTGGTCTTCAGGAAGTCCCCGGCGGCGATCGTGCCCGCCGAGCCGGTCGCGGAGACATAGGCGGCGGCCCGGAGCCGGCCGTCGCCGAGCGCGTTGAACGCCTCCTCGATCGCGGGGCCGGTGACGTTGTAGTGGAAGATGGGGTTTCCAAAGTCCTCGAACTGGTTGAAGATCACGTTCGAGGGATCGCGCTTCAGCTCCCAGCACTTGTCGTAGATCCCCTTGACGTTCGATTCGCAGCCCGGCGTCGCGATGATCGTGGCGCCGATCTGCCTGAGCCAGTCGAAGCGCTCGCGCGACATCTCCTCGGGGAGGATCGCGATGGCCGCGCAGTTGAGCAGCGCGCAGTCGAACGCTCCGCCGCGACAGAAATTGCCCGTCGAGGGCCACGCGGCCCTGTGCTCCGCGGGATCGAACTCGCCGCTCACGAGCCGCGGGACGAGGCAGCCGAACGCGGCGCCGACCTTGTGCGCGCCGGTCGGGAAGTGGGAGCCGATGAGCCCGATGACCCGCGCCCCGACCCCGGTGATCGCGCGCGGGACCTCGAGGCAGTTCACGCCGCCGTAGAGGCCGGTCCGCATGTCGTTCTTCCACGTGATGCGGAAGAGGTTCAGGGGATTCACGTCCGAGAGCCTCACACCCTTGAGCCGGGCGCGGATCGACGCCGGTATGAGCGACGGGTCGCGCAGCTGCCTGAAGGTCGGGATGACGATCCCGCGCTCCCGGCATCGCCTGGCCGTCCTGCGGATCACGTCGGGGTGGAACTGCTTGATTATCTTAGACATGTTGGCCTTTCCCCAGCCGCCGGAGCGCGGACCGATAGTCCTTCACCCGCGCCATCAGGATCATGGCGGCAATGACGAAAGGCTTGAAGCCCGCCTCGCGGTAGGTCGCGTGGCGGTAGCGCTCGAACACGCTCGCCGCGACCTCGCCCTGGGCGCAGCTCACCCCGGAGATGTCGGCCGGAAGGCAATGCATGTAGAGCGCGCCTCCGCCCCGCGTGAGCTTCATCTTCGCCTCGTCGCATTCCCAGCCCCGGAACCTCGCGTTGTTCGCGAGGCACTCCCTCTCGAGCGCCTTTAGCCCCTCCCTGTCTCCCTGCTTCAGGAGCGCCGTGCGCCGCTGCATCACCCCGTACGGCGCCCACGACTTCGGGTAGACGACATCCGCGTCGCGAAACGCGTCCTCCATGCTCGGGACCACCCTGAGCGCGCCGCCGCTCGCCGCGCTGTTCCTGCCCGCGAGCGCGACGACCTCCGGAATCAGCCCGTAGCCCTCGGGGTGCGCGAGCGCAACGTCCATCCCGAAGCGCGACATCAGGCCGATGATCCCCTGCGGCACGGAAAGCGGTTTCCCGTAGCTCGGCGAATACGCCCAGGACATCGCGATCTTCTTGCCGCGCAAGGCATCAAGCGAGCCGAAATGCCTCTTGAGCGCGAGCAGGTCGGCCGTCGATTGCGTCGGGTGGTCGACGTCGCACTGCAGGTTGACGACGGAGGGGCGCTGATGGAGGACCCCCTGGTCGAAACCCTCCTGCACCGCGCCGGCGACCTCGCGCATGTAACTGTTGCCCTCGCCGAGGTACATGTCGTCCCGGATGCCGATGACCTCCGCCATGAAGGAGATCACGTTCGCCGTTTCGCGCACGGTTTCGCCGTGCGCAATCTGAGACTTTTCCTCGTCCAGGTCGGCTAGGCCTAGGCCGAGCGCGTTGACCGCCGAGGCGAAGCTGAAGCGGGTGCGCGTGGAGTTGTCCCGGAAGATCGAGATGGCGAGCCCCGAGTCGAAGACCCGCAGCGGTCGCCCCGCCCGGTGCAGCTCGCAGAGCATCTCGGCGACGAGCAGGAGCGCGCGAATCTCCTCGTCCGTCTTCTCCCACGTGAGCAGGAAGTCCCTCCCGTGGGTGTCGGTCCTGAGCTGCGCCAGCTGCGCGAGACTGTCGTTGAAGGATTTCATGTCTTGGGATTCTCAGGCGTGGGCCGGCTCGGCCTGGTGCGCCGGCGCCTGCGCGCCCCGGTAGTGGGCCGCGGCCTCCTCGATCGCGTCGACGATCTGCTGGTAGCCGGTGCAGCGGCAGAGGTTGCCGTTTATCGCCCTGCGGATCTGGTCCCGCGTGGGACGCGGGTTCTTGAGCAGGAACGCGTGCGCCACCAGGATCATACCCGGGGTGCAGAAGCCGCACTGCACCGCGCCGCGCTCCACGAACGCCCGCTGCAGCGGATGCAGCGTGCCGTCCGGCGCGGCCATGCCCTCGACCGTGAGCACGCGGTGGCCGGCGACGTCCTTCACGCGCTTGATGCAGATCTTCAGCGGCTCGTCGTCGACCAGGATCGTGCACGCGCCGCACGCGCCGATGTCGCACGCGTTCTTCGCCCCGGTCAGGTCGAGATCCTCGCGCAGAAACTCGATGAGCCGCCGTTCGCCGACCGCGTCGGCGACCTCGATGTCGCGCCCGTTGACGTGGAGCTTCACAGCCGGCACTCCTCCTCGGGCGCTTCGTCGGGCGCCGCGGACAGCCTGATCGGCAGCGCAAACTCGCGCTTGCCCGTCGCGTGGAAGACGGCGTTGGCAATCGCCGGGGCGAGGATCTCGTTGGTCGGCTCGCCGACGGCCTTCGCGCCGCTCGGCGACTGGGGGTCGGGGTTCTCGACGATGATCGCCGTCATCTCGGGCAGGTCCATCGCGCGCGGGATCCGGTAGCTGTTGAGGTTGAGATTGGTTATGCGGCCGTCCCTTGACCGGACCTCCTCGTGAAGGGCGTAGCCCGTCGCCATGGCCATGCCCCCGAAGAACTGCCCGCGCACCATCTCCCGGTTGACGGCGCGCCCGACGTCGTGGGCCGCCACCGCCGAGAGCAGCCTCACCTTTCCGGTCTTCCTTTTCACCGTCAGCTCGACCGCCTGGCAGCCGTAGACCCACGTGAAATAGGCGTCGCCCTGCCCGGTGTGCTCGTCCCACGAGACGCGCGGGGCCTTGAACACGCCGCACGCGTACGGGAGGCGCTGCGTCTGGAACATCAGGCGGATCGCGTCGCCAAACGCCATCCTCCGGCGCCCGGCCCGCCCAAGGACCGCGTCGTCGGCAAACCGCACCGAGCGCGCCGGGCACTGCAGCTGGCCGCAGACCGCCTCCGCGATCTTCTGCTTGAGCTCGCGCGCCGCAAGCGTCACCGCGCCGCCCCCCATGATCGTGCCGCGCGAAGCGACCGTCGTGCCGCTGTCGGGCACGCCTGACGTCGACGCGCGCCGGTAGCGGATGCGGCCGAGGCTCACGCCCAGCTCCTGCGCGGCGATCAGCGCCATCGCCGACTCCGCGCCCTGGCCGTTCTCGTGCACGCCGACCTCGAGGAGGATGGAGCCGTCGGGCTGCACGTTGATCACCGCCGCGCACACGTCGACGCCCTCCGCGCCGAGGCTCACGCCGCGGTAGCTCATCGCGAGCCCGATGCCGTAGAGCTCGTCGCCGGCGGACCTTCCGAGCGAGCATTTCGCGAGCTTCGCCTCGTAGCCGGTCTCCCTGAGGACGGCGTCCAGCACCTCGCCCATCGCGACCTTGTGGGTGTCGAGCTTCTGGCCGGTGATCGTCACGCTGCCCTGGCGCACCATGTTGCGGCGCCGGAACTCGACGCCGGAGATGCCGACCCTCCTCGCGGCGATCTCGACCATCTGCTCCACGACGAAGTTCATCTGCGGCGAGCCAAAGCCGCGCATCGCGCCCGCGACGGCGTTGTTGGTGTAGACGCCCAGCGTGTCGCAATGGACGTTTTCGACGACATAGGGCCCGCAGCACTGGACGGTGGAGCGCCAGGTGACCCAGGGCGTGACCGAGCAATACGCGCCGCCGTCCGCGAGAATCCGGCACTCCACCGCGGTGATCCTGCCGTCCCTCTTCACGCCCATCCGGTAGGTCACCCGGTACGGATGGCGCTTGTAGCTCTCGCGGATCGACCAGTCGCGCCGGTACATGGTCTTCACCGGCCGCCCGAGGATCTTCGCGGCCAGCGCCGTGCGGGCGCAGACGATCGCCGCCGTGTCGTCCTTGCCGCCGAACCCGCCGCCCATCGGCGTGCCGACCACCTCGACGCCGGACAGCGGGACCCCGAGGCACGCCGACACAAACCGCCGCGTGCTGAACGGGTGCTGCATGCTGCCGTAGACCTCCATGACGCCGTCGGACCGCGGCACGCACACCGCCACCTCGGGTTCCATGTAGGCGTGCTCGACGCACTGCGTGCGGAACTTCTCCTCGAGCACGAAGTCGGCCTGGCGAAAGCCCTCGGCGACGTTCCCCCGGCGGATGCGGTGGGTGTTGACGACGTTGGAGCCGTGGCTCTCGTGCACGAGCGCTGCGCCGGGCAGCAGCGCCTCCTCCGGGTCAAGCACCGCCGCAAGGGGCTCCGACTCGACCGCCACGAGCGCCGCCGCGCCGATCGCAAGGTCGCGCGTCTCCGCGATGACCATCGCCACGACGTCGCCGTTGTGGCGGATCTTGTCGTCCGCGAAGATGCGGTAGTCGCTGTGGATCTGCCCGACGCGGTTCGAGCCGGGGACGTCGCGCGCGGTCAGCACCCTGAGGACGCCGGGCGCCCGTTCCGCGTCAGCGGTCGCGACGCGGATGATCCTCGCGTGGACCAAATCGGAGTAGACCGGGGCCGCGTGCAGCAGGCGCGCGAACTTGAGGTCGTCGGTGAACTTCACCCGGCCGGTGACCTTTGCATAGGCGTCGTTGCGCCAGCCCGTTGTGCCAGCCGCCGTCAACGGGACGCCCCCTTCCTCAGGACGCGCTCGGCGATGCCTTCGAGGCCCGCCGCGGTCGGGGCGATCGCCGCGGGCACCCGGACGCCCCTCAGGGCCGCGTCGACGTCCTTGAGGCCGTGCCCGGTGATGAGCACAACGACCTGGTCGCGCGGCCCCACCTGCCTGGAGCGGCGCAACTTGGCAAGGGCGGCGACCGCCGCGGCCGCCGCCGGCTCGGCAAACACCCCGCTCGCCGCCGCGAGCGTGCGCTGGCCCTCCAGGATCTCCCTGTCGCTGACCGTGATCGAGAAACCCCGGCTCCGGAGCACGGCGGCCCGCGCGAGGTGGGCGTTCGACGGAATCGAGACCGAGATGGAATCGGCGACCGTCGCCGGGTTGCTCGCATTGCGGTAGCGCCCCGTCGAGATGTAGCGGTGGATCGCGCAGGACTTCTCGGCCTGCACGCACACCAGCCGGGGCAGGCGCGGGATGAGCCCCGCCTCCCGCAGGTCGCTAAACGCCTTGAACACGCCGCCGAGGATCACCCCGTCGCCCGTCGGCACCACGATCACCGAAGGCACGCGCCACGCGTTCTGCTGCCAGATCTCGAGGCCGACGGTCTTCTTCCCTTCGATGGTGAGCGGGTTGTAGCCGGTGTTGCGGCTCAGGCCGCCGTGGCGCGCCGTGAACTCGAGGGAAAGGCGAAACGCGTCGTCGTAGGTGCCCCGGACGGGCACCACGAGCGCCCCGTGGACCAGCATCTGCGCGAGCTTCGCCCGAGGGGCCGACTGCGGCACGAAGATGACCGCCCGCTTGCCGCAGGCCGCGCAGACCGCGGCAAGCGAGCTGGCCGCGTTGCCGGTGGACGCGGTGACGATGGTCCCCTCCCCCAGCCGGTTCGCCTCGGCGGCGACCAGGAACGACGCCCGGTCCTTCAGGGAGCCGCTGGGGTTGAGCGCGTCGTTCTTTATCCAGACGTCCGCAAGCCCGTATGCCTCTCCCAGCGCCGCCGAGCGGAAGAAGGGCGTCGCGCCCATCCCGTAGGGCGGGAAGAACCTGGGCTCGACCGCGGAGAACAGGCTCCAGTCCGGCTTCGCCTTCCTGAACTTCCGGCGGATGGAGGCGTAGTCAAACTCGGCGGTGAGCACGCCGCGAAGGGGCATCCCGGGCCGGTACCCCCTCCCGCACTCCGGGCAGAGGTAGCGCGCCTCGTCGCGCCCATAGCGCCTCCGGCACACGCTGCATCGATAGGCGAACTCGGCCATGGCGTTCAGACCCTGCCGTTAAGCCTCGCGACGAGCGCCGCGTAGAATGCCGCGGCCGCGCTCAGGTGCCCGACGGGGCAGGCCTCGTTCGCCGCGTGCGCGTTGGCCTCGTTGCCCGGCCCCAGGCCCAGCGTCGGAATGCCGTTCAGTCCCGAGGTCGCGACGCCGTTCGTGCTGAACGTCCACTTGTCGACGAGCGGCGCCTTACCGAGCGCGCCCGCGTAGGCCTCGACCGCGCACGCGAGGTAGGGCGAGCTCTCCTCCAGGACCCACGTCGGGTAGTATTTCTCGGTCGGGTAAACCTTCCCCGTGTAGGCGGCCTGCGCGTAGTTGAGCACGACGACTCTCGCGTCGGGACAACCGGCGCGCGCCGCCGCCTCCCGCACCTCGGCAACCGCGCTTTCCCTGGTCTCGCCCGAGGTGAGGCGGCGGTCGAGGTGTATGCCGGCCTCGTCGGCCACCGCGCAGAGCGACGGCGAGGACGACTTCACCTCTGAGATCGTGACCGTGCCCTTGCCTAGGAACGGGTCGCCGCGGAGGCGCGTGTTGAGCTTCTCGATCTCCAGCGCGATGCGCGCCACCTTGTAGATCGCGTTGTCGCCGCGCTCGGGAGCCGAGCCGTGGCAGCTGCGGCCCTTCACCTCGACGCGAATCTCCATCCTGCCGCGGTGGCCCCGGTAGATGTTTAGGTTTGTCGGCTCGGTGATCACAACCAGCTCGGGTTTGATCCCGTCCTCGTTGAGGATGTACTGCCAGCAGAGTCCGTCGCAGTCCTCCTCCATGACCGTGCCGGTGAAGTAGATCGTGAACTGTTCGTTCAGCCCGAGCTCCTTGATGATCCGGCCGGCATGGACCATCGCCGCGACGCCGCCCTTCTGGTCGACCGAGCCGCGGCCCCGGACCTTGCCGTCGTCGACCCTCGCGTCGAACGGGTCGAAGGTCCACTGCGACCGGTCGCCGGGGAGCACCGTGTCCACGTGCCCGTCGAAAGCCACGACCCGGGGGCCCGAGCCGATCCGGCCGATGATGTTGCCGAGGCCGTCGACGCGGATCTCGTCGAAGCCGATCCGCCTCATCTCGCGCCTGACGACCGCGATCACGTCCCGCTCCTTCGAGGAGAAGGACTGCGTGCGCACGAGGTCGCAGAGGAAGCGCGCGGTGTCGCCCTCCATCTCCGCCGCGAGCCGGCGGATCGCCTCGAATCCTGCGGACGCGGGCGGCGTCTTCCTGGGCTTGGCCATTTTGGTCAGATTCGTTGCCATAGATTCCTCGCGAGTTCGCGGGCGCGCGCGTTCACGCGTTCCTCGTCGACGTCGAGCTTGAGGCGCCCGCGCTCCATCAGCACCCGCCCGCCGACGACGGTCGTGTCGACGTGCGCCTGCGAAAGGCCGAACACGACATGGCCGAGGGCGTTTGCGCCCACGAGCGGCGTGGGCGGGTCGTAGTCGAAGATGGCCAAGTCGCCCGCGCAGCCCCTGCGGATCTCGCCGAAGCGCATGCCGAAGATTCGCCCGGCGATCTCCGCGTTCCCGACGAACAGTGCGCCCGCGGCCTCGTCGAAGCCCGCGGACGGATTGCCGCTGGCGAGGCGCTGCGCCCATAGCGCCGCACGCAGCTCCTCCAGCAGGTCGGCCGTCATCGCGTCCGTGCCGAGCCCGACAACGACCCCGCGCCGCGCCATCTCGATCACGTCCGCGATGCCGACGGCGTTGTTAAGGTTGGACTGGGGATTGTGCGCCACGGCCGTGCCGGTCTCCGCGAGCGCATCCATCTCCCGCCGCGACACGTGGACGCAATGCGCCGCGATGGAGCGCTTGCCGAGGATTCCGAAGCGCCTCAATCGCCCGACCACACCGACCCGCGACGCCCGCCGTGCCGCGCGCTGGTCCGCCTGCGCCTCGGCGACGTGTATGTGGAAGCCCGTCTGCAGGTCGTGGCCCAGGCCCGCGGCCTCCGCGAGGGTCCCGTCGGACAGCGTGAAGGAGGCGTGCAGGCCGAAGAGCGCCCGCAGGTGGGCGCCGTCGTGCGCCTGGCAGCGGCGGATGAAGCGGACGTTTTCGGCGATCCCCTTGCTCGCGGCGCGCACGCCGTCGCGGTCGGAGACCTCATAGCAGAGGCAGGCGCGCAGGCCGGTCTCGCGCACCGCGCACGCGATCGCGTCAAGGGACCCGCCGACGGCGCCCGGACTTGCATGATGGTCCACGAGGGCGGTGGCGCCGTGCCGGATCGAATCGATGAGAGCGACCATCGCGCTGTAGTAGCAATCCTCGGTGGTGAGCGCGGAATCGAGGCGCCACCAGAGGTTGCGCAGCACCGCGAGGAAGTCGCGGGACGGCCTCACAGCCGTCATGCCGCGGGCGAACGTGCTGTAGAAATGGGTGTGGCAGTTGATGAGGCCCGGGACCACGACCTTGCCCGCGGCATCGATGCGCCTCCCGGAGAACCGGCCGATGCGCTCGCGCGGCGCGACGCGCGTGATGATGCCGTCCTCGATGAGGACCGAGTGGTTGCGCCGCACGGACGCCGTGCCCCCGGTCGAGAGCAGCGTCCCGTTTTCGATGAGGAGCGGGCGGTTCATGGGCGGCGGACTTCAGGGCTCGGTGGGCGCGGCCAGCTCGCGGCCCGTGCGTTCGCGCATCGAGAGCGCCCCGGCGAAGCACTTCTGCGCGCACAGCGAGCAGCCGACGCAGAGCGCCGCGTCGAACTCCGGCACGCCGCGCCCGTTCAGGGCCACTGCCTGGTAAGGGCAGCGCGTGCAGTTGCCGCAGTGCTGGCACAGCGCGGCGTCGACCGCGGGCACCCGCTTCACCGCCGACAGGGACCCGAAGTCCTCGATCGGGTCCGGCAGCGCGGATCCGACCAGCTCGCTCACCGACCTTAGTCCGCGCTCCTCCATCAGGTGGCTCAGGCCCGAGTGGAGCTCGTCCACGTAGCCGAGGCCGTATTTCATCACGGCGGTGCAGAACTGGACGGTCCCGGCGCCGAGCGCGAGAAAATTGGCCGCGTGGCGGTACGTCATCGCGCCGCCGTTGCCGGAAACGGCGACGCCCATTCCGGCCACCTTCGCGAGCGCGAGGCTGGTGATGGGCATAACGCCCTCGCCCGACATGCCGATCACGACGCCCGCGTCCCAGCGGCGGCCCGCCGAATGGCGAAAAGCAAGCGACGGGAAGCTGTTCGCGAGCGTCAAACCGGCCCGCTTGTTCGGGTGAAGGGCGAGCACCGCCTGGATCGCGCTCACGATCGGCCGGATGGAGGTGACGGCGCCGGTGAGCTTGAAGAGCTTTGGCACGCCGGGGCTGCCGGCCTCCATGACCCAGCCGACGATCTTCGCCGTCAGTTCGGCGTTCTGGGAGACCAGGTCCCCGTTTGTGCCGTCGCCCCCCTGCGGACAGGACAGGCTGTACTCGACGCCCATCGCGCCGGCGTTCTCGAGCTTGCGGGTGTTCGACTGCCAGACCTTGCAATCCCCTTCGTCACAACCGGTTACAGGACCGCCAGTCGACGCGAGCGTCAGGCGATCGGGGAATTCCCGGACGAGCCGCTCCACCTCGCGGCACACGCGGTCGAGGGGGTGGCCGGACACATTGTCGCAGTTCCCGTAGGTCGCCCGGCCGAGGACGAACATGTAATCGCCGGGGATGTGGACCGCCACGTTGTCAAACGCCGTCTTCATGACGCCGCCGGCCCAGCCGCGCGCGTAGGCGGCGCGCATCTGGGCATAGCCGTCGGTGTGCGGCGCCGCCGAGAGCAGCAGCGGCGAGAGGATCCGCCGGCCGAAGAAATCGGCGTCGAGCGGCACGGGGCGCGAGCTGGCGCCCGACAGCAGCGCGTGGCTCTTGGCGCGGCTCGCGGCCCTCAGGGCCGGCCCGCCGCGGAGAAAGGCGTCCACCTCGAGCGCGGCGTTCTTCCCGCTCGCCACCGACTCGACGACGGTCGACGTCCCGAGCACCAGGTCGCCGGCGTAGAAGATTCCCTTGGCCGAGGGCGTCGGCAGGGACGCGCGGTTGCCGATAGCGGAGATCACGACGTCGAATTCGCGGAACACAGGCGACTCCTTCGCGCTGACGACGAAGTTCTCCGGCCGCGGCGCCCTGCCCCCGGGCAGCGCCTGGCGCGCGAGCCTAAGGCCCCTGACGCGCCCCCCGGTGCGGACCACGCCGAGGGGTCTCATGCAGGTCGAGACCTCGACGCCGTGCTCGAGGAGCATCCGCCGCTCGTAGGCCGTCACGGGCATGTCGCGCAGCCGCCGGCGGTAGATCAGCTCGACCGACGCCGCCCCGCGGCGCACGGCCGTCGTCGCGCAGTCCGCCGCGACGGCGCCTCCGCCGAGGACGCCGACCCGTCTGCCGGCAACGGGGAAGGCCTTCCGCTTCCCGAGGAAGTCCTGCCACAATACCACATGCTCCTCCCCGGGGATGCCGAGCCGCATCGGTCGGCCCAGCCCGGCGCCGACAACGACGGCGTCGAACTCCTGGAGCAGAATGGCGGCATCGGCCGCGTCCGCGCCGCGCCTGAATTCGATCGCTCCCAGGCCCAGGACGAAGGCGACGTCTGTGCGCACGACCCGCTTTGGCAGGCGGAAATCGGGGATGAGGTTCATCATCCCTCCGGCCTGCCGGCGCCTGTCGAAGACCGTGACCCGGTAGCCGCGCTGCGCAAGGACGCCAGCCGCGCTCAGGCCCGCCGGGCCCGCGCCGACCACCGCGACCCTCATTCCATTGGCGGGCTCGGCCGGCGAGGCGCACAGGCCGTGCTTCTTAGCCCTGTCCACGATCGCCGCCTGGACGGCCGGGATCTCGATCGGCCGGTCGAACAGCCGGCGCGAGCACGCCTCCATGCAGAAGGAGTCGGGGCAGACCGCCCCGCAGACGCCGCCAAGCGGGTTCGCGCGCAGGATCATCGCGGCCGACCGGCGGATGTCGGAAATCTGCCCCCCGCGGGCGGCCATGATGAAATCGGCCGGCGAGCAGTCGGCCGGGCACGCCTTCTGGCAGGGCTTCTCCTCGCAATAGACGCACCGGTCCAGTTCGTCCCGGAGCTGGGCGTCGGTGAGAAAGTGGAAGGAGGTGTTCATGCCATGCGGCCCGGCGACGGCCCTGCACCTATCCTGCCACCAAGCACCCCGCATCTCTCCCTAGGTCTTGCCGAGGGCTGCGCATATATTGGCGGCGGGCGGCTCGGAGATTGACGCCCCGTCGCGCCGGTGGCTCACGATGGAGGCCCGTCCGGGCCCGCCCGCATGAAAACCCTCGTCATCGCCATCGGCGGCAACTCGCTCATCAAGGACGCGCGCCACCAAAGCGTGCACGACCAGTACGCCGCGGTCGTTGAGACCGCCGGCCACATCACCGACCTGCTCGAGCGCGGCTACCGGATCGTGATCACCCACGGCAACGGGCCGCAGGTCGGATTCATTCTCATGCGAAGCGAGCATTCGCGCGGCCTGCTGCACGAGGTGCCGCTCGATTCGATCGTCGCCGACACCCAGGGCGCCCTCGGCTACCAGATCCAGCAGGCGCTCGAAAACGAGTTCCGGCGCCGCAGGCTTTCAAGGTCGGTGGCGACGATCGTCACCCAGACGCTCGTGGATCGCGACGACCCGGCGTTCGCGACGCCGAGCAAGCCCATCGGCGAGTTCTATTCGGCCGAGCAGGCCGAGGAGAGAAGGCGGACCAGCAAGTGGCGGATGGTCGAGGACGCGGGCCGCGGCTGGCGGCGCGTCGTCCCCTCGCCGCGTCCGGTTCGCGTCATCGAGTCGGAAGTCATCCGCCACCTGGCGGCCGGCGGCTACGTCGTCGTCGCGGCGGGCGGCGGCGGCATTCCTGTCGTCGCCGACGAAAAGGGCCTCCTGACCGGCGTCGAGGCCGTGATCGACAAGGACCTCGCCTCGGCTGTCCTCGCCGCCCAGATCGGCGCCGATGTTCTCGTGATATCGACGGGCGTCGAGAAGGCCTGCCTGCATTTCGGCGCGAGCGGTCAGCGGGGCATCGACGCGATGACCGTGGCCGAGGCGAGGCGCTATATCGCCGAGGGCCACTTCGCGCCAGGCTCGATGCTCCCGAAGGTCGAGGCGTGCGTCTATTTCGCCGAAAAGGGCAAGGGCACGGCGGTGATCACGTGCCCGTCAAGCCTGTCCGCGGCGCTCGACGGCCGCACCGGCACGCGGGTGACGGCGTGATCGCGCGGGTGGCGGGCGACGCTCACAGCTCGCGCAGCGCCGCCGCTATCGGCTGGCGCGCGGCGCGGATCGCGGGCAGCAGGCCGCCGATCGCGCCGATGAGGGTCGCCCACACCACTCCCTGGGTCAGAAGCTGCGGAGTCACCGCCAGGGCGAATGTGACCTGGCTGAAGCTCTGCCAGTTCATCGTCGCGGTGTGGAACCCGTTGAAGGCGACATAGGACAGGCCCGCCCCAAGCACCCCGCCGAAGAGGGCGAGCGCGATGGATTCAAGCATGACGGACACGACCACGGCGCCGCTCCCGAAGCCGAGCGCGCGCAGGGTCGCGATCTCGCGGGTGCGCGCCGACACGGAGCTGTACATCGTGTTCAGGGCGCCGAACGCCGCGCCGATTGCCATCAGGAACGCGATCAGGTAGCCCAGCGTCGTGATGAGCGTCGTCACCGAGGCCGAGTGTTGGGCGTAGTAGTCGGTCTGCCGGAAGACCTGGGCCGTGAGCCTAGGGTCGGTGGTGAGGGCGTCCTTGAACTCATTGAAGGCCTCCGCCGACTTTAGCTTCACGAACACGGACTGGAAGCTGTCGCCGCGGTGGTACGCCGCCTGCAGCACCGTCGCATCCGACCAGATCTCCGACTCGGCCGTGCCGCCGCCCGCGGAGAAAATCCCGACCACCGGCCAGAAATAACGGCCGACCTTGAGCTGGTCGCCGACCTTGAGGCCGTCGAACTCCCGGGCCGCGCCGATCCCGACGATGACCTCGTCCTTCCCCCACTCGAACATGCGGCCCTGCACGATCTTAAGCCCGTCGCGCACCAGGAGCGCCGGCCTTTCGACGCCGCGCAGGGGAACGTTCACGTCCGTCCCCGTCGAGATCTTGGGCAGGTTGATGATGACAAACAACTCGGCCGAGGCGAGCGGCCCCCCCGGCGTGCGGGCGACCCCCGGAGCATCCGCGATGATCCGCGTGCTGTCGCGCATGAAGCCGCTGACCATCTCGCTGTCCGCGCCGCTCCGGAGAACAAGGGCATCGTCGGGCGAGCCGGAGGCGGCCATCGCCCGGCGGAATCCGGCCGCTATGGACAGCACGCCCACCAGCACCGCGACGACGCCCCCGATCCCGAAGGTCGCGGCCGCCACCGAGCCGAGCCGCTGCGGCATGCTCAGAAGGCCGAACTTCGTGACGGCGGCGATCTGCGAGAACCAGTTGATCGGGCCGGCCATCCTAGATTCTCCTCAGGGAGTCCGCCACGCGCAGGCGCATCGCCTGCAGCGCCGGGAAGAATCCCGTGACAAGGCCAAGCGCCGCGCTGAAGCCCAGGCCGACAAGCACCTCGCGGGCCGGGAAGAAGAACAGCGGCAGCAGGCCGCCCGTCGGGTCGCCGCGCGACGTCAGCAGCCACGCCACGCCCAGTCCGATCATGCCCCCCAGGACCGTGAGCAGGCAGGACTCCGCCAGCACCAGGGCCAGCATCTGGACGTTGGTGAAGCCGATCGCCTTGAGCACGCCGAGCTCCCCCGTCCGCTCGCGGACGGACTGGGAAATCGTGTTGCCCGTGACCAGAAGGATGGTGAAGAACACCGCGCCGAGGATGGACGCCGTGATCAGCGCGATGTCGCCGATCTGCTTCGCCCAGGCCTGCACGAACGCGCCCTCCGCCTCCGTCTTGGTCTCGTAGGACGAGTTCTCGAACTCCGCGTCCACAAGCTTCGCGACCTGAGCCGCCTGCGCCGAATCCTTCACGCGGACCGTGTACCAGCCGACCTGGCCGGTGCCCCCGCGCCGGGCCTCGTCGAAGTAGTCGTAGCGGAAGAACATCGCCGTCGTGTCGGTGTTCTTGTCCCTGCCGTCGTAGATGCCGACGACGTCGAATTCCCAGAGAAATGTGCCGTCCTTCTTGCTCCAGATCGTCGACTGGATCGGGACCTTGTCGCCGACCTTCCAGTGAAACCGGTCCGCCGTCTTGCGCCCGACGATGGCGCCCGTGCGCGTCTGCAGCCACGCCTGCCTCCTGTCCGCCGGGAGGACCACCTCCGGGTGCATGTCCAGGAACTCGTCCGGGATCACCGGATTCTGCATGAAGAAGTTCTTCGGGTCCTGGTAGATCCCGCCGAACCACGTCTGGTGCGTGACGGCGGCAACGCCGGGGATCTTCTCCATCCGCCGCTTGTAGTCCACGGGCAGCAGCTGGATGATGGAAACCTTGTGGCGCACGATCAGGCGGTTCGCCCCCTCCAGGCTGACTCCGCCCGTCAGGGCCTGCTTGATCGCCGAGAGAAAGCCAAAGAGCACGAAGGCGACGACGATGGAGAGCAGCGTCAGCACCGTGCGGGTCTTCTTCCGCCGCAGGTTGCCCCAGATAAGATGCGTGAACCTCATTGGATTGGAGACGTCGTCCCGTCGGCGTCGCGCGCCGGATCAGTCCTTCTGCTCACGGGTCAGCTGGCCCTTGTTCAGGTACACGGTCCGCGAGGCCCGCGCCGAGGCGTGGGGGTCGTGGGTGACCATGATGATGGTCTTGCCGTGCTCGCGGTTGAGCGCCTGCAGCAGGCTCAGGATCTCGTCGCCCGCCCTGCGGTCGAGGTCGCCCGTCGGCTCGTCGCACAGCAGCAGCGTCGGGTCGGTGACGATGCCGCGGGCTATGCCCACGCGCTGCTGTTCGCCTCCGGAGAGCTGCCGCGGGTAGTGTTTCGCGCGGTTCGTCAGGCCGACCGCCTCCAGCGCCGTCTCCACGTGCCTTCTGCGCTCGGACTTCGACAGCCGCGTGAGCAGCAGCGGCAGCTCGACGTTGCGCTCCGCGGTGAGCACGGGCAGGAGGTTGTAGAGCTGGAACACGAAGCCGACGTGCCGCGCGCGCCACGCCGCCAGCCGGCGGTCGGAGAGCTGGTCGATGCGCTCTCCGGCGACGGTCACCGAACCGCGCGTCGGATGGTCCAGGCCGCCGATAAGGTTTAGCAGGGTGCTCTTGCCCGAGCCCGACGGCCCCATCAGGGCGAGGAATTCGCCCGCGGGAACCTGCAGGTGCAGGTCCTTGAGCACCTGGATGTCCTCGGAGCCGCGGTGAAAGACCTTCTCCACGCCGCTGACGTCCACCAGCGCGCCGTTGCCCGTGTTTGTTTCGTTCATGGAATCAACTCCCTTACGGCCACCCCGTCTGGCAGATCCTTCGGCCCGCCCACGACAACGCGCTCGCCCGCCGCGACCCCGGCGCTCAGCGCCGCCTCCTCGTCAGTGGCGCTGCTCACGGTCACAGCGCGGCGTTCGGCGCGCCCGCCCCGCACCACCATGACGACATCGCGCCCCCCGTCCTCCCGCACCGCGGACCTAGGCACTAGCACCGTCCGGCCCGCCGGCGGGCGCGCGTCCCCCGCCTCGCGGAACGCCACCTTCACGCTCATCTCCGGCAGGATGCGCGGGTCGAGCCGGTCGAACCCGATCCGCACCTTAACGGTGGATTTCTGGCGGTCGGCGGTAGGGATGACGGCGATGACCTTGCAGGGGATCTTCCAGTCCGGATAGGCGTCGAGCGTGGCCTCGACCGGCTGGCCGGCCTCGACCCGGTTGATGTAGGCCTCGTTGACGTCTATCTCAATCTCGAGCGACTCCATGTCGACCACCGTGCAGATGCCGGTTCGGGTGAAGCCGCCGCCCGCTGAGATGGGCGAGATCATCTCGCCCGGCTGGGCGTCCTTCGTCGTGACAATGCCGGAAAACGGCGCCCGCAGTATCGTGTCGTCCAGCTGCTGCTGCCAGATCGCCACAGTCCGCTCGGCCACGGCGACGTCCCTTCCCTGCTGCCCGAGGCGCGCCTTGTACGCCAGGGCGTCTGCCTGCGCGTGGTCAAAGTCCGCACGCGCCACGACGTTCTTCTCGATGAGTTCCGCCTGGCGCCGCAGGTCCTGCTCCGCCTCGGTGAGGCGCACCTGGGTCTCGGCCAGCGCCGTGCGCGACGACTCCAGCTGCGCCCGGGCGAGCTGCAGGCTCGCAACGGCATTCGTGTCGTCGAGCCGGGCGAGAACCTGGCCTTCCTTGACCCGCAGACCCTCCTCGATGAGCACCTCGGTCACCTTGCCGGTTATCTTGGACGAGATCACCGCCTGGCGGCGGGCTGTGACATACCCGGAGGCGTTGAGCACGGTGCGCTCTCCGGCCGAGGCGGCCGCCTCTCGCGCCGCCGCCGTCCGCACCTCGATGGCCCTCGGCCGCATCGACCACCAGACCGCCGTCGCCGCCGCGAGCGCCACGGCCGCCAGGACGAGGGCCGTTGGCACCGTGCGCCTCGGCGGGAATGGGTCGGCGCCCCGCTCGATCCGCAGGGCATCCAACGCTGCCTTTGATGGGCTCATGAGCGGCCCGTACTCAACGCGGCGGTGCCCGACGGGTCAATGGCGCATTGGCGCGGCAAGGCGCCTCGTCCGCGCGGGCATGAAGAGCCAACGTGAGCGGAGCCGCACCGTTTGACCCGGAACGAACCGGGGGAAACCCGGCAATTCGCGGTGGAGTGGCAGCCATTTCGGAGCCCGACCAAGGAGACTATAATGGCCACGGGGTTGAGCGCGAAGCGCCGGGCAAAAAAGGATCGTCCAGCGCCGTCGCGCCGAGATCGGCCACCTTCCCGCTGAGATCGCACCGGCCCCCGGGGCGAACAATATCCCTTTTCTAACTCCCGGTGACGCTCCAGAATGGGGTTCCCTGCAAGCCGGATTCACCGGCCTGTTTCAACCCCCAAAACCCCAAGAACATATGTCCACGTTAACCAGCTTGAACTACCTCCATGTGTTGGTCGCTGCGGTCGCCGGCTTCCTGGTCGGCTGGGTCTGGTATTCGGCGCTATTCGGAAAGATCTGGTCGGCGGAGATGAAGATCACCGAGGAGATGATGAAGGAGTCCAAGCCCAAGATGCCCTTGATGATGGCGAAGGCTTTGCTCTTCACGTTCATCTCGACGGCCGGGCTTGCCATGGTGCTTGCGCTGCATCCGGTGCCGAATTGGGTGAAGGGCGCGGAAATCGGCGCCGCGGTGGGGCTCCTGATCGTCGGGGCCCGAATCCTGAACGGCGGCATCTGGGAGCGGAAGTCCTGCAAGCTGAGCGCGATAAACGTGGGGCACGAGGCCATCATGTTCGCAGTCCAGGGAGCGATCCTTGCGGCCTGGGCCTGAGGCCCCCGCAACGAGGCCGCGCCCGGAGGCGCCGCGCATCGGAGCCGCGGGCCGTCGCGGGCGCGCGACCTCCGCGCGGCAGCATTGCCGGGCTGCGGGCGCTACCTGAACTCCACGCCGGCGTATTCGACCGAGAACCTGCCTTCGGCGGCACTGCGTATCGGGCGGCCCAGATACTGCAGCCCCTCGATCACCACGTTCTCGACGCCGTGCTCCCTGTCGAAGCCGGCCAGGGCGCTGTAGGGCAGCGCCCCCTCGACCACGTGCAGGTCCTTCACGAGGACATTCCTGATGTGCCCCCGGAATTTCGCCCTTTCCGCCTTCTCCCCGGGAGCGTAGCTGAGCAGGCCGTCCCACGTCCCCCCTCGGTCCAGGCGGCGGGCATTCTCCTCGCGGGTTGCCGGCCGGTCCGCGCCGTATTGCGCATAGATCACCGCAAAGTCGATCAGCTTGCGGCGCGCGTCCTCGACCCGGATGTCGTCAAACGACACGTCCTCGACCACGGCGGCGTCCCCGTTGTGGATGCTTATGGCGGAGCCACGCTCCACGTGGATGATGTCAATGTCCTCGAAGCGCACGCCGTGGACCGGCCTGTTCCGCGTTTCGAAGCCGATCTCGAGGCCGTTCCCGCCGGTGGGCATGTTCCAGATCACGGCGCGGCGCACGGTGATGTCGTGCGTGTCGACATCGCCCAGGTTCTTCACGACCACGCAGTCGTCATTGGTCCGGACAAAGATGTTTTCCACCAGCACGTTGCTCGACGAGACTATGTCGAAGCCGTCGTCGCCGTAGTCGGCGCTTGGGTTCAGGATCCGGACCCCATCGACCCGGGTGCCCGTGGTGCCGGTCATGTAGACCGTCCACGCGCCGTGGCAGTTGAAGATGGTGATCCCCTCGATCGTCGCGCCGTCGGTCCCTTCCAGGTAGATCATGTTGCGCAGTCCGGCTTTGCCCGGGCCCACGACGCCCGTGGTCCCGCGCCCCCCCACGTCGGTGCCGTCCAGGACGCCGCGGCCGCGAATAGCGACGCCCCTTGTGCCGATCGAGCGCACGTTGCCCTTCACCCAGGCCCCGGGCGCAAGATAGAGGGTCTCGCCGTCCCCCAGCTCGATAAGGCCTGGCTCGTGCAATCCGGGCCCGAAATAACGAACCTTGGGGGCGCCGGGCCTCGGGGCGTCCCTCTCGGGCGCGTAGGGGAAAAGGTGCACCACCCGGCTGGTGTCGTCGTTGAACTCCACCGTGAGGGGGACCGTGCCCGCGACCCGGAGCCGGACGCCGTGGTGGTCGCCCCCTATCGCGGGAACGACGCCCGCGGACCTGGGCCGCACATCCACCCAGCGGACTTCAAAGCCCGCGCGGATCTCGACCTCGGCGGACCCGGCGGCCTCGAACAGGCCGAAGGCCCCCTGCGGGAAATCGTGGAGCTGGAGCGGCTCTCCGTTGAGCGTCGCCTGGAAATCCGCTGGGGGCGCCGCAGGCGAGGCGGCCCGGGCGGGCGCTAGCACAGCCATTCCGATCGCGAGGACAATCAGGTATTGTTCAGTCTTCATGCAGGCCGGCCCCCATCCTGCCTCCTGGCGCACGGGGACACAACGCCTGAAGATGGGGCCGATCGAGGCGCCGCCGGCCTTCCAACGGATATCCGGCTCCGCGCATCGTGGCCGCCGTCCCAGCCGTGCCCGCATGCCCGCAGGGGCTCTCCGCGCGCAGCTAGGCCGGAAACCTCGCTGGCCGCGCGTTCATCCGAAGACGCCGAATCCCCGGAGAAGGAAACCGACGCCCACCGCGATGATCGGCAGGCCCGAGAAGCGTCCGCCCTGCGCGCCAAAGGGGGCCAGCTTCTCGAGGAGAACGAACACGGTGAGGCCGGCGATCCACCACAGGTTCATCACGCCGCCCACAAACAGAAGCAGCATGAGCGCCCAGCAGCAGCCGAGGCAGAAGAGCCCGTGGGCGACTCCCAGGCGAAAGCCCCCGGACACCCCCTTCCTCCAATGCCGGGTGATGAAATCGGCGGGCGAGCGGCATGACTCAAGGCAGGCGCTCTTGAACGGCGTGAATTGAAACAGGCCCGCCGCGATGAGGAGGGCGCCGCCGAACTTGCTGTCCTGGGCGTCCATCATCGGCGACAGCAGCAGCGCCCGCGCAAGCAGGCGCTGCAGCACCGTCGCAGCCAGGCTGAAGACCGTCCAGACCAGGAGATAGCCGCCGGCGAACGCGTAGACATGGGCCGGCGTCCGGGCGCCCTCGGGGCTCCTCCGGATGACGCTGGCGTACAGGAGGAACGCGGGCGCGGCGGACGGGAGCATCATGCCCGCCATCATCACCACCCACATCGCGAAGAGCAGCGCCAGGTGGCCCAGGTCCCACGTCGAGGTCATCATCCAGGCCGCCGAACCCGTCATGGAGCCGTACATGTCGACGGCCATCGGCACGATCCAGGCCCAGCAGAGGACGATGGCGGCGACGAGGGACCCGCCGATCAGCCAGCGGTCGCGTCGCAGGACGGACTCAAGGGGCGTGCGCTCGCTCACCGGCGCGCCGTGGCATCAGCGGACCACGCCATGCGTGCTCCAATGGATGCGCGCCAGGTGGGCGTGGGTTCCCTGGAAATCCAATTCGATCGGGCCGGGCGCCTTCCCGGAGCCGCTGACAAATTCGCTCTCGGTGAACTCAAATCCGGTCGGAAGGGTCACGCGGATCTGGTGATCGGCCTTTGTCATCGGATTCTTGATCGACTCGGCGCTCCCGTCGAGCACGCCGGGCACGCTGACCTTCGCCCTGCGCGCCTTCAGGTCGACCGTCAGCTCGATGGGCTTGAAGACCGTCGGCAGGAGCCTCGTGACCGTCGTCGAGAAAACCTGCCAGATCAGGGTCCCGGGCTCCGTTTCGCGGCCCTGCGACACGGCCTCAAGGGCGTCCCGCTGGCTCGCATTCGCCCTCGAGTCGACGACCGACTGGAAGGTGCCGTTGCCAAGATGGATCGGTCCCGGCCAGGCGGCGAGGATGCCCCAGCGCAGCCCGTCGAGGGGCACGTCGTTGAAGCGCCCCTTTTCGATTTGGACGAACGTGTAGGCGCGGCAGTTTCCGTGAGTGGGGGCCCCGTTGAACTGGCACGGGCAGCCCCAGATGCAGTTGCAGTTGGCGAATTCGACACCCTCCATAGACCATTCGGCGAGTTTCATGGGAGTTCCTTTCGGTTATGTCGGCGCGATTAGAGATATGAATGACCGCCATTAGCAAGCGCGCTCACAAGGACATTTCCCAGACTGCCCGGTTCAGGGGGCCGGCCCGAACACGAGCTCCACATCCGCCTTCCCGTTGAATGGATCGACCCGCACCGTCTCGGTAGCCGCATCGTAGGTGCCGCCCGTGACGCCTTCCGGCCTGAGCCCCAGGGGATGGGGAAGGCGGACCCCGATCGCGCGCGGCCCGCGGCCCGCCGCGCACTCGGCGTGCGCCAGGATCCGGCGCTGATCCGCCGACGACTCGACGTGGAGGGTTGCCGGACCGAAATAAGTGGCTACGCCGTCGAGACTTATCCGCTGGCCGCCGGCCAGGAACCTCCGCGGAATTCCAGGCAGGAACTCAAGCGTGTCGCCCTTCTCGAGATAGAGCATCCATCGGGTCTGCATGAGGAACCAGCCCTCCTCGTGCGTCTTGTGCGGGCTGCCGCCGAAATAATGCTCCCAGAAGGTGTACGTCTCGCGGTCGGCGAGGCTGGCGACCGAGTTGTAATAGTCCTTAAGGAACGCCTTGACCTCGCCGCGCTGCAGGTGCGCCCAGTCATGGCGGCTGTAGTAGGGCTGGCTGAAGGCCGCGTTGCGGGCCGTCATGAGCTCGTTGTGGTACGAGACGAGGAACGACGCCGCGGGCTCGCCCGGATCGATGACCTCCTGGAATATGAGGTAGATCGGCCCCAGCAGCGAGTCGCGGGTCGCGACGGAGCCATGGCTGTCCCATTCGCCGCCGTCGGCCTGCAGCATCACGGGGCCGCTGTAGCCGGCCCAGGGGGCGACTGTCGGCACCCAGCTTCCGTCCCCCAGCGGCACCACGGGCGACTTGGCCATCGTCTCGAAGAAGGCGGCGCGGATGTCCCGCCTGAGGCCCTCCGCCTCCCCGCGCCAGGCGCGCGCTCCGGGGGGATCGACCGGCTCCAGCATCTCGGCGACCCGGGCCAGCCCCAGGTAGGCGTAGCCGTTGAGCATGAACGACCGGAAGGGGTCCTCCGGGTCGGCCGTCTTGCCGTCGAGCAGCCCGTAGCCCCTGCCCCGCAGCTCCTCCCTCTGGTTCCGGCGCCTCCAGTCGCGGAGGTACTGCGCGGACTTGAGCAGCTTCGGCCTTATCTCGCGCACCCATTCCACGTCCCGCGTGTAGCGGTAGTGCTCGCCGAGGCTCCAGAGGGCCGCACCCGTCTCCAGCATGTAGTTGCTGAAATTCTGGATGAAGCCGTCGTCGTGCTGCTTCTCAAGGAAGTACCCGAGCGACCGGCCCGCGACGCCGTGCAGGCCCATTGAATCCATGAATTGGATGATCGGGGCGCTCTCGGAGCCGATTGCGCTGTAGATGCCGATCTGCGACGTGAGCGTGCCATCGGGCTCGATCCCGTAGGTGACCAGGTCCAGGTGCAGGAGTCCCGCCTGGATCATGCCGTTCATCCGTTCGTCCGGCACATGCACCCGGGCCGCGCGGTCGAGCTTTGTGCGCCAGTAGACGCGGGCCTCCTCCAGCCTGGCGTCGAAGTTCTGGCCGGCGAGGCCACGGGCTCGATCGGCCGGGATCGGCTGGTGCGGGACGAGGAATTCGACCGTAGCTTCCTCGCCGGGACCGAGCAGTATCGACACTTCCTCCTGCGGGAGGGGCCTGCCGTTCAGTTTCCCCACGAGAAAGACGCCGCCCGACTTGAGCCGGCTCCATCCCGTCCCGCCGTCGAACGCGTAATCCCAGACCGAAGGACGCGCGTTGCCGGCGGGCGGGCCGCCGGGAACCTTCACGAAGGCGTAGCGCGGCACCGCGCCCTTGTTGGCCGCCACGACGCGGCAGTAGAGCACGGTTTCCTCGGGGCGGTTCAACTCCCCCTGCCTCAGCCGGTCGAACTCCGCCTGCTGCCCGGGGGTGAACATGTGGCCGGCGCCAAGGCCGTCCGCCACGATGAAGTGCGTTCCCCGGACCGTGTCGCCGCGCAGGGGGCTCCTCTCGAGCGACGCAAAGAAGGTCGCGCGGTAGCTGATGTCCCCGTCCACCTTCGTTCCCTGCAGAATGGGCAGGACGCCGCCGTCCAGGCGGCGGCGGATGTCCTCGCTCGCCCCCCAGCCGCGCCCGATCATCATCTGCAGCTGCGGCGCCCCCTTGTCCCCCTGGATCACGGGGATCTCCGCATATGGGAAGCGGGGCTGGACCCAGTCCATGCGGGGGCCGACGCCGAATATCCGCACGTCGCGGCCCAGTCCAAGCCACGTCTCGACCTTCTGATCGCGGACGGCCGTGGCGGCTTTGTCAAAGGACTCCTCCGGCTCGGCCTCAATCCGCCCGAGATCCGACCTGAGCCCGCGCGCCAGTATCTCCCCGGCGATCTGCCGATAGCTGCGCCGGTCCCGCGCCTCCGTCACCGCGGCGCCGTACGCCGGAATGAATATCGGGTGACCGGGCCTCACATCGTCCAGGAAGAACGTGAACGGGCTCTTCTCGCTCCGCACGGTCACCAGGGTGCGCTCGGCGTTCGACAGCGTGTCAGCTCCGTCGACGGATAGCTCGACGCGGAGCGAATCGGAGCAAGAGAAGGCCCCGTCAGGGGAGACATCGCCTCCTGGCGACGGGGAAATCTGCCCGCGCCGGACCAGGATAACGCCCCGCGCGCCGCCATCCCTCCACACGACCGCGATCGAGCGGGGCTCGAGCGCCGAGGCGCAGGCGACGAAGGCGAGCGCCGCCAATGTCGCGGCCGCCCCGCGCCGCCGCGCCCGTCCCCTCGACCGCCCGGGCGCAGTTCCCCAGGGAGTCGGGAACGGGCGCCGTCTGCCGTCGGTTAGCCCGGGAATTTCTTCCGCATCCCGCAGGTGATGGTATTGGATTCTCAAATATATTGGGCGGCCCCGCCCGCACCTACCCCGAATCAAACTGGTGCCCCGAGCCTGTTTTGACCTTCGGCCGACGCGAATAAAATCCCTCCCGCCCGGGCCCCGGTCTCCGGCCGGCGTGACACGTCGCCAACGCTTGCCGCCGCTAATTGGCTTTGCATCGCCGCCCGGAGACCGTCTGCTGGATTCGATGACAATCCCGCGCGATTTCCCCGTGCTGCGTCCTGACCCTGGGGAGATCCGCGTCAACGGATCGGGTTGGCGATGAGCGACCGAGTTCCCGGCCTTGATTTGTTGCGCGCGGCGGCCATCTCCCTGGTGGTGTTCCAGCACCAGGGCCTGATTTCCGGCCAGGAGCTAAGTACCGGGGACTTCGGAGTGAATCTCTTCTTCGTGCTGAGCGGCTTCCTCATCGGGGGGATCCTCTTCGAAACCGGCGAGAGCCTGAGAAGTCCGCGCATTGTCGCCGGCTTCTGGCTGCGGCGCTGGCTGCGCACGCTCCCGAATTACTACCTGTTCCTGGGCATAAACGTCCTGGTGTGGCTCCCGTTCCGTCGCCCCCACGTGGTGCGGCAGGTCGTCCCGCCATTCCTCGTGTTCGCGCAGAACTTCGCTCACCGGCCGGGTTGGTTCTTCATAGAGTCCTGGTCGCTGTGCGTCGAGGAGTGGTTCTATATCTTCTTCCCGCTGGCGCTCTTCCTGGGCGTCATCTTCGGCTTCCGGTTCGTCCGGACATACTGGGCGACGGTGCTCGCCATGATGCTCGTCTCGATCGGCCTGCGCTCAACGATGCGCCCGCCCGACGACTGGGGCCTCGATGTGGACATGGTGGTCGCTCACAAGTTCGACGCCCTCGGCGCGGGCGCCTTGGCGGCGGCGGCGATGCGGGCGTGGCCCGCCTCCTGGAGGCGCCTTCGCATACCCGGGATTCTCTCGGGCTCTGTCCTCGTCCTTGAATGCTTCCTCTATCAGGCCCGCCACAACATGAACGTTGAGTACTTCGCCCGGGCCCTCTACCCGACCGTGCTTTCCCTCGGCTGGGCCCTTTTCCTGCCGTGGGCGTCGACCTGCGCCCGGATGAAGGGCGCCTGGTTTGATGCCTGCGTGGCGGCGGTCGCAAGGTGGTCCTATTCAATGTACCTGGTCAATTTCATGGCGAGCGTCCTCCTGGTCCTCTATCTTAAGCCGACGCTGGGCACCGGCGCGCCCGGCGTCCTGGTCACGGAAGTTGCCTATTTTGCCGTAGTGCTAGCGGCGAGCGCAGCGCTCTACCGCTGCTTCGAGTGCCCGATCCTCAGGCTGAGGTCGCGCGTCCGGCTCTGCCGCGAGGCCGCAGCCGCCCAGCACGCGGGCTCCTGAAGGAGCGCGCACCTGCCAGCCTCGCCCCTCTGGAAGAGGACCGGGCGCCCTGGCCCCGCTGCCCTTTCAGTTGAAGGCGGTCAGGGCCAGCGTTGGCCTGCCGTCGGATCCCCAGCAACTCAACGGGTAGTGGCTCCAGGAATACTCCCCTTCCGGCTCCCAGTAGAATACCCCCAGCCCCATGTTGTTTGGAACCGCCCGCACCCGCTCCTGAACGGCGACCAGCATGTCGCGGGTGTCTTGCGCCTTCGCAAAATCGCCCCCGACCTCGCAGATCATGACCTTCTTGCCATACCTGGAGGCCATGTCGACCAGGTTGTCGCCCAAATCGCCTATTGTCTCGGAATATTCCCTCTTGTCCCACCAGGGGTAGTACGACATTCCGATCACATCCCACTTGCCCCCGGCGCTTCGGAAGGCGTCAAAGAACTTCCGGTACATGGCGCCGTCATTGCCCTTATGCAGGTGAATGATCACCTTGATCGAGCTGTCCACGGCCTTGACAGCGTCGTAGCCCCGGTTCAGGAGCGGCGCAAGTTGGCTCCAATTGGAGGCGCTGCCGTCCGGCCAAAGCATGCCCCAGGAGATCTCATTTCCCACCTGCACCCATTCCGGGACAACCCCGCTCGACTTCAGGGTGCTGAGCGTGGCATAGGTTTCCTTGTAAACGTCGTCGAGCAGCTGGGCGAAGCTGTGCTTGGCCCACGCGGCCGGCTTATTCTGCTTCTGCGGGTCGGCCCAGGAATCGCTGTAATGGAAGTCTATCATTATCCTAAATCCCATCTTCCTCGCGCGGACCGCCATTTCCGTCACCTCCTGAGCGCTGCAGTGTCCGCTGATCCTGTCGGACGAGGGGCTGACAAACACCCGGAGCCTAATGCTGTTGATTCCGTTGTCCTTCAGAATCTGAAGGCAGTCCCCGCGCTCTCCCCTTGCGTCGCGGAACTTGTAACCCGTAGCCTCCATTTGCTGCAGCCAACCCACGTCGGCTCCCTTTGCGAAAGGAGCTGACCCGAGCGATGACTGCGCCGGTAGATTTGCCTTCGTCCCCAGCAAGAATGCCAAGAAACACAGGATAGAGGATAGCTTTTTCATTCCGAACGCCTCCCTTTGGGCTTAGCCGAGTTGAGTTGCCGGCCTGGGACCCTGGCTGCGGGCAGGCCGGGCGACCCGCGCGCCACGACGGGCACGGGATCCTTCCGAAGGGGGTTCCGGGGAAATCGTGCGCGTAGAGCTAGCCAGGAGAAGAGGAAACTCGACCCCGGGAAGGTGGCGAGAAAAAGCGAACACCGACTCTAGGCCTCCTTGGTGCAACTGCCACTCGGCCCATCCGCTCTCAACCAGGAGACCGAAGCCGCTCATGCTGCCCAAGACGGATGGACAGAAATTCTCGGCTGCTCCAACGTGAAACCATGACGCTGAAGATATGTGAGCTCATCTGCATCGTGCTCTCGGCTCTTGTAGCCGGAATGTTCTGGGGGCCTTGGCTGGCATTGAGCCCGTCTCTGGCCACTTTCGAACCCGGGGTCTTTCTTCAGATCGTTCAGCGGATGAACCGAAATATGGCATCGCTCATGACGGTTCTGATGCCGGCTGCCCTGTTGTCGCCGGTGCCAGTTCTATTCATCTCGCATGGCGAGCGGCCAGAGACCTTCTATCTAACCTTGGCGGGATTCGCCCTATTCATTGTCGCCATTGTTGTAACCGTGTTTGTTGAGGTTCCTATTGTGACACAGATCGCGATATGGACGGCTTCAACTCTACCGGGCAACTGGCAGCAGCTTCGCGATCGCTGGGGAGCGTTTCACGTCATCAGGGTGGCTGCGGGCCTCGCAGGCGTTGCTCTCCTCGTGGCTGGAGCAATCTTCTAACTGAACAGGGACTAACAGATTGGTGCTCGGGACAGGACTTGAACCTGCACGCCTTTCGGCAACGGCTTCTAAGACCGTCGTGTATGCCAATTCCACCACCCGAGCATCGAGGAGGGAGAAATGACGGAAAGGTTTGCGGATCGAACCCTCCGCCGCAACCACCTTGTCACAATCTCCACTCAATTAGGATCTTACCCCACACTTCGGGCGCGATCTGATGTCTATACTGACCCCATGAAAACTCGGCGCCCCCT
>DATNHT010000157.1:0-22852 GCA_035604815.1 Opitutaceae bacterium | reverse complement strand
TTCCGCGACCTCCTGGAGCACCTTGAGGTCGGCCTCGGTGAATTCGCCGTTCGTGCCCGCCGAGACCTCCTTGTTGAGAGTCTGGATCGCGCCGAGGATGATCGTGGTCTTGAGCGGGACCGTCAGCATCGACCTCACCTCGAAGCCGGTCGTCTTTGCCATCGACGCCATTATCGGCGACTGGTGCTCCGTGTTCCTGAAGAACACCGGCTCCCCCGTCTGGATCACCTTGCCCACAATGCCGGTCCCGGCCGGAATCTTCAGATGGAGGAGCTTCTCCTCCATTTCCCTAAATTTCTTCTCCTTCTTGGGGTCGTCGCCCCAGAGGGTGGGAGAGTAGTAGACCTGCTTGAAGACGATGTCGTTGCCCTCGAGCATGTACAGGGTCATGGACTGTGCCTTCAGGGCCTCGACGACCTTCGAGGCCGTCAGCTCGATCACCGACGCGACATCCTCCTTGCTCGGCGCAGGCTTGGAAATGATCTTGATCAGCAGGGAGCGTCTTAGCGAGCTCGCGATCGAGGGTGCGGCCATACGTATGATTGACGGGATTGGCACCCCCCGCTGCGTCCCGCAATGAGAAACGAATCCGCCGCGGCCGGCGGGCGCTGGCGCGCCGGTGGGCGAAGCGCGCCGCCATTTCCCTTGCCTAGCGCCAGACTTGCCAAAAAAATCGGAGTATTCGATGGCCGACACCGAGCGACATCCATTTTTGCAGGGTTTTAGCAAGCACCGCGGCGCGCCCCCGACGGTGGTCGTCATCTTCGGGGCGTCGGGCGACCTCACGGCCAGGAAGCTCATCCCCGCGATCTATAACTTGAGCTACGACAACCTCCTGCCTGCGGACTTCCACCTGGTGGGGTACGGCCGGAAGCCGATTCCGGACGAGGAGTTCCGAATGATCGCGTCCGGCGCGATCAAGGAATTCTCGCGGCGCGAGCTCGACGCCGAAATCTGGGCGCGCGTGGCCGCCAACACGACATATGTATCAGGTGGATACGACGAAAAGGAGGGCTTTGACAGGCTTGCCGCACACATCAAGGAGATCGAGAAGGGCGTCGGGAGCGAGGTGCAGTCCCTCTTCTACATTTCGACCCCGCCGTCAGTGTTCGGGCCGATCATCCAGAACCTGGGCCTGAGCGGCCTGGGCGGCGGGTATCCCGGCCGGACGCACCACTCGAAGGTGGTCATCGAGAAGCCCTTCGGCCGGGACCTCGACTCGGCGCGCCTTCTGAACACGGCGCTGAGGTCGGTCTTCGCGGAGGAGCAGGTGTATCGAATCGACCACTACCTGGGCAAGGAGACGGTGCAGGACCTCCTCGTCCAGCGCTTTGCCAACTCGATCTTCGAGCCGATCTGGAACCGCAATTACATAGAGAGCGTCCAGATCACCGTCGCGGAGGACCAGGGTGTCGGCACCCGCGCCGGGTACTACGAGCAGAGCGGGTGTCTGCGCGACATGATCCAGAACCACACGATGCAGCTGCTCGCGCTGACCGCAATGGAGGCCCCTGGGTCGTTCGAGGCGGAGGCCGTCCGGGACGAGAAGGTAAAGGTGCTCAAGGCCATCCAGCCGATCACCCTTGCCGAGGGGAGCGATGTGGCCCGCGCCCAGTACCTGACCGGGATGACCGCCGGAAAGGTCGTGCCGGGCTACCTCGAGGAGGAGGGTATCGCGCCCGACTCCGCAACCGAGACCTACGCGGCGATCAGGCTGTCGATCAACAACTGGCGGTGGTACGGCGTGCCGTTCTACCTGCGCTCGGGCAAGCGCCTCGCCAGGCGCGTCTCGGAGATCGCCATCCAGTTCAAGGCCCCGCCGGGAACCATTTTCGGCCAGAAGGACCGGTTCGACCTGGCGGCGAACACCCTCTCGTTCCAGATCCAGCCCGACGAGGGGCTGAGCTTGATCCTCAACGCGAAGATCCCGGGCCTCGAGACGAGGACACAGCCGGTCAAGATGAGCTTCCGCTACGCGACCACGTTCGGCTCCAACACCCCCGAGGCCTACGAGCGCCTCGTCCTGGACGCCATGATTGGCGACGGCACGCTCTTCATCCGCGGCGACGAGACCGAGACGTCCTGGAAGCTCTACACCCCGGTTCTGGACTTCTGGCGGTCGCAGGGCCGCAAGGGAATGGAGGGGTATGCGGCAGGATCGTGGGGCCCCGACGCGGCGGGCGCCCTGCTGGCCTCGCGGGGCAACGCGTGGCGCCAGCCCTGAGCGCCCATGTCCGGGATATTCGACGCGCTTCCGGGAATGGAGTTTCCCGTGGCTTCCATCTCAAGCGGGCTAGACCAAATGTGGAGCGGCGCGGCCTCCGAGGGCCGGCCCTCGCCCCCGTCTGACGACGCGAAGGCGATCCAGGTTAACTTCGTCCTGCACCTCGGCCTGAGGACCGACTCCGCCGACGCCGTCCGCCAGTTTGAGACCGCGGTCCGCTTTTCCAGGAGCTACCCGTGCCGCGTCGTCGTCCTATGCCCGCTCAAGAACGACTCCGAGGCCGCGGAGATACGGGCAAAGGTATACGGCGAGTGCTCGATCGGGAAATCTGCGGACGACACGCGCTGCTGTGAGTTTGTCATGCTGAGCTACCCGCGCAGCGCGCGCATCTATCTGGAGAACCAGGTGTCGGTCTGCCTCTCGACGGATCTGCCCCTCTACTACTGGGCCCACGGATTCAGCGAGTCTGCGCGGCTGGCCGACTACCGGTACCTGCTCACGACGGCCAAGCGCGTCCTTATCGACAGCGCCACGGCTCCGGCGGATGCTATCACCTTCCCGTGGCCGCGGCCCGAGAACGTCCGCGACCTGGCGTTTGCCCGGTTGCTTCCGGCCCGCCAGATGATCGGCCAGTTTCTGAGCCGGTACCGGGTGGAGGCGCTCGCCAAGGGCCTTAAGTCGATCACCCTTTCGCACGGCGCCGAGGTTTCCGCGGAGGCCCGCGTCCTGATGTCTTGGGTCAGGGAGCGGATCGGCGCCTGCGGCGCGACCGGCGAAACGTGTTCAATCGGCGCGTCCCCGGATCTCGCCCCAAGGGCGTTCGCACTGGGCTTCGCCTACGGCGACAGGAGATTCTTTGCTTGGAACGCGGACCTGGCGTCGGCCCACGCGACGCTCGACGGGGATTTCGGTTCGGGTCGCATGACGATGCCAGCGTCGATCGCGCTTCTGCCGCAGGAGAGCGCCCTGAGCGAGGCGATGTTCTTCTGAGCCCCCGCTACACCGCCCGCAGGAGCACGTAGCTGCGCCGGCCCTTGCGCAGCAGGAGGTACCTGCCGAAGAGCAGGTCGCCGAGGGCGACGGAGCGCGCGGCCTGCGCGACCCGCTTGTTGTTCAGGTAGATCCCTCCGCCCTCGACATCCTTGCGCGCCTGGCCCCTCGAGGCGCAAAGGCCGCTGAGAACGAGAAGGTCGACGACGGGGCAGCCGGGGCCCTCGATTTTCGACTTCTCGATCTGGCGGGTCGGAATCTCCTCGGAAACGTCGTTGAACAGGGCCTCCGTGATTCCGTCCAGGCCGCCGCCGAACATGATTTCGCTCGTCCGGGCCGCGTCGTCGCATGCCGACTTGCCGTGGACGATCGAGGTCACCTCCCGGGCGAGGGCCCTCTGGGCCTCGCGGGCGCCCGGGTTTGAAGCGTGCCTCGCCTCGAGGGCGTCGATCTCGTCTGCCGACAGCAGCGTGAACTTCCTCAGGTAGTCCGGCACCACGGCGTCTTCGGTGTTGATGAAGAACTGGTAGAATCGGTACGGGCTCGTCTTGCGGGGGTCCAGCCAGACCGTTCCCGTCTCCGTCTTGCCAAATTTGGTGCCGTCCGACTTTGTGATCAGGGGAAATGTCAGGCCCCACGCCGGGACGCCCAGCTTCTTGCGGATGAGATCTGTGCCGGCCGTGATGTTGCCCCACTGATCGGATCCGCCGATCTGCAGCTCGCAGCCGTGGGCCTTGCGCAGGTGGTAGAAGTCATGGGCCTGGAGCACCATGTAGCTGAACTCCGTGTAGCTGATCCCGCCCTCGCCCTCCATCCGCGAGCGGATGCCCTCCTTCGCCACCATCACGTTGACGGAGAAGTGCTTTCCGATGTCGCGAAGGAAATCAAGGTAGCTGACCCCGGCCGTCCAGGCCGCGTTGTCCACCATGCGGGCCGGATTCGCCTTGGAATCGAAGTCCAGGATGCGGGAAAGCTGGGTCTTGATGCTGGCGAGGTTGCTGTCGAGTTGCTCCCGGGAGAGGAGGTTGCGCTCGGCGGACTTTCCCGACGGGTCGCCGATCATCCCCGTGGCCCCGCCCGCGAGGGCGATGGGTGAGTGGCCGTGAAGCTGGAAGCGGCGGAGCGTCAGCTGGCCGATGAGGCTGCCCACGTGCAGGGAGTCCCCCGTCGGATCGAATCCGCAGTACAATGTGAGCGGGCCGGCCGCCGAGCGCTTGGTCAGCGCATCCAGGTCGGTGCAGTCGGCGACGAGGCCGCGCCATTTCAGCTCTTCGATGATGGTCATGGACACCCCCAAAAAGCCCCCCCGGGCCTCCCGCGGCAAGGGATTTTGGCGGAGTCAAGGCGGTCGGCGCAAAAAACGATTTGCGAAGGAGGGGGCCCTTGCCCATGTTGCCCGGCCCCGGAGGTCGCTCCCGTCGGGGCGGCATTCGGACAAAGTCCACATGCAAACCCATCTCCCACCATGCCAATAGCCATCGGAACAAAAGCCCCGGATTTCACGCTCAAGACCTCGGCGGCGGACGGCCTCAAGGACGTAAGGCTGAGCGACAACTTCGGGAAGAAGAAGACCGTGATTCTCTTCTTCCCTCTGGCATTCACGGGCGTCTGCACCCAGGAGATGTGCGACGTGACGGCCGGGCTGGGCGAGTACTCGGGGCTCAACGCCGAGGTCTACGGCATAAGCGTCGACAGCCCGTTCGCGCAGGCCGCATGGGCGAAGCAGAACAAGATCTCCGTGACGCTGCTTAGCGACCTCAACAAGAAGGTCGCCGCCGCATACGGGGTCATCTTCCCCGGGCTTGCGGGGATCGGGGACACCGCCGCCCGAGCCGCGTTTGTGATCGGAACCGACGGGGTTGTGAGGTACGCCGAGCAGACTCCGACGCCCAAGGACCTTCCCGATTTTGCGGCGGTCAAAGCCGCTGTCGCGAAATAGCCCCTGGTTCCGCGATGAGCCAACAGCCGGATCCTCTCGCGACGCTGCAGGCCTTCGAGGCCGGCGGGGCGAAGCACAAGTTTCATTCGCTTCCCGCGCTCGCGTCGGCCGGCCTCGACGTCTCGAGGCTTCCGGTGTCGATTCGGCTCGTCCTGGAGTCGCTTGTGCGCAACTGCGACGGCAAGCGGGTGACCGAGCACGCCGTCCGCGCCCTCGCCTCGTGGCAGGCGAAAGCGCCGCGCACCGAGGAGATCCCGTTTGTCGTGGCCCGGATCGTGCTCCAAGACTTCACGGGAGTGCCCCTTCTCGTCGACCTCGCCGCGATGCGCTCGGCGGTCGCCCGGATGGGAAGGAGCCCGAAGATGATAGAGCCCCTTGTCCCCGTCGACCTGGTCGTCGACCACTCCGTCCAGGTCGACTTCTCCGGAAGCGCGGAAGCGCTGGCGAAGAACCTTGAGATGGAGTTCGTTCGAAACCGCGAGCGCTACACGTTCCTCAAGTGGGGCATGCAGGCCTTCGAGACCTTCAAGGTCGTGCCGCCGGGGATCGGGATCGTCCACCAGGTCAACCTCGAATACCTGGCGAAGGGCCTCCTGCGCGATCCTGACGGGATCTTGTACCCCGACACGCTGGTCGGCACCGATTCGCACACCACGATGATCAACGGCCTGGGTATCGTCGGATGGGGGGGGGGCGGCATCGAGGCCGAGGCGGGGATGCTGGGCCAGCCAGTGTATTTCCTGACCCCGGACGTCGTGGGGGTCCATATGACGGGGTCGATCCGCGAGGGGGTGACGGCGACGGACCTTGCGCTCACGGTCACGCAGCTGCTCAGGAAGGCCAAGGTGGTGGGGAAGTTCGTCGAGTTCTACGGCCCCGGCGCCGCGGCGCTGCCGGTCGTCGACCGCGCAACGATCGGAAACATGTCCCCCGAGTACGGCGCCACCATGGGGTTCTTCCCGATCGACTCGGAGTGCTCGAGCTACCTTCTCGCGACGGGCCGCAGCGCCGAGCATGTCGCCCTCTACGAAGCCTATTACAAGGCGCAGGGGCTGTGGGGAATACCCCAGAGGGGCCAGATCGACTATTCGCAGGACATCGAGCTGGACCTGGGCTCGGTCGTCCCGAGCGTCGCGGGCCCGAAGCGCCCGCAGGACAGGATCGAGCTGCCCGGCCTAAAGAAGGAGTTTCAGAGCTCGTTCTCGCGGCCCGTCTCCGAGAACGGGTTCGGAAAGAAGGCCGAGGAGCTCCAGACGACCTCCGCGGACGTTTCGCTCAACGGCGAGGGCAAGGTCAGGCTGGGGCACGGCAGCGTTTTGATCGCAGCCATCACGAGCTGCACCAACACGTCGAATCCCTCCGTCATGCTGGCCGCGGGCCTGCTCGCGAAGAAGGCGGTCGAGCGCGGCCTCAGGGTGGGGCCGGCGGTCAAGGCGTCGCTCGCGCCGGGTTCTAGGGTCGTGACGGACTACCTCACCCGGACTCGCCTCCAGCCGTTTCTCGACGCGCTGGGCTTCCAGACCGTCGGCTACGGCTGCACCACCTGCATCGGCAATTCCGGCCCACTGGCGCAGCCGATCGAGGATGCGATAGCGAAGAGCGACCTGGTCGCGGCCTCGGTTCTTTCGGGCAACCGCAATTTCGAGGCGAGGGTCCACCAGAGCATCAAGGCGAACTTCCTCATGTCGCCCCCGCTCGTGGTGGCGTTCGCCCTTGCCGGACGAGTGGACATCGACCTGACCCGGGAGCCGCTGGGCACGGGAAGCGACGGGAAGGACGTCTTCCTCAGCGACGTCTGGCCGAGCCTCGCCGAGGTGAGGGACCTGATGCAGTCGGCGCTCAAGCCCGAGGTCTACCGCGGGCTCTATTCCGACTTCGCCTCGCAGAACCCGAAGTGGAACGAGATCCCGTCTTCGACGGGCGACACCTACGCCTTCGACGCCAGTTCGACCTACATCCAGGAGCCCCCCTTCTTCGCGGACTTTTCGATCAAGCCGGTCCCCATCGCCGAGATAAAGGGGGCGCGGGCGCTCGGCATCTTTGGCGATTCCGTGACGACCGACCACATCTCGCCGGCGGGCTCCATAAGAAAGTCGTCCCCAGCCGGCCGCTTCCTCCTGGAGAGCGCCGTGGCGTTCGAGGACTTCAACAGCTACGGCTCGCGGCGCGGCAACGACCGCGTGATGACCCGCGGCACGTTTGCAAACGTGAGGATCAAGAACCTGATGCTCGCGGGCGAGGAGGGCGGCGACACGCTCCTGCAGCCCGAGGGAACGCGACTCTCGATCTACGACGCGGCCGTCCAGTATCGAAAGCGCGGGACCCCACTTGTGGTCCTGGCGGGCCAGGACTACGGCGCCGGCTCCTCGCGCGACTGGGCCGCCAAGGGCACGAAGCTCCTCGGCGTCAAGGCCGTTGTCGCGCAGAGCTTTGAGCGGATCCACCGCAGCAACCTCGTGGGGATGGGCGTCCTTCCCCTGCAGTTCGGGGATGGAACCACGGCCATGACCCTCCGGCTGGACGGGTCCGAGACCTACGACGTCCTCGGCCTTGGGCTTTCGCTTAAGCCGCAGCAGGATATAATGTTGCGCATAACTCGAAAGGGCGGGGAGAGCCTCGAAGTTCCGGTGCGCTGCCGGATAGACACCCCCATCGAGATCGACTACTACCGGCACGGGGGTATCCTGCCCTACGTCCTCCGCCAAATCCTCGCAAAGAAGTGATTTCCGAAGCCACAAAGCCGGTCTACCTGGTCGATGCCTACTCCGATCCGGTGGTCGTCCGCATCGAGGGCAGGGCGAGCTTTCTCAACAGCGCCTGTCTGCGCGACTTCATGGCGCAGATGCTCAAGTCCGGGAAAGCCAGGTTCGTCATCGACTTCCTTCGATGCACGAGCATGGACAGCACATTCCTCGGCGTGCTCGCCGGGTTTGCGCTCGAGCTTCGCAAATGCACCCCAAAGGGCAGCCTCGTCCTCACGCGGATGGGGCAGCGCAACCTGGAGCTCGTCCGAAACCTCGGGCTGCACAAGCTGCTGACCATCGATGCGACCGAGGCGGGGGCGAATTTCGACGGTTGCGACACCCCTCTTTCAAGCGGCGACCGGAGCGAGCTTGAGAACGCGCGGCTCGTGCTTGAGGCGCATGAGAACCTTGTCTCGGCCGACGAGTCGAACCGCGGGAAATTCCAGGACGTTCTCGTTTTCATGAAGAACCGCGTTGAGCAGCGATAGGAGTTCGGGCTAATTCGTCGGCGGAGCCCCCGGCCTCCCGCAGGCGCCCACATGCCCAATTTCCTCATCACGTGCCTCCTCCTGCTCGTGGCCGCTCTCTGCCTCGCCCTGTACCGGGCGGGAAGGCTATCGGACAGCAGGGAGGAACAGCGCCGGCAGGCCACCTATGACCGGCAGCGCGCCCTTGATTTCATGCACCTCATGGCGGAGGCGGTGGGCGAGGGCCTGTCCCGCCAGGAGCTGCACCAGCGCATCGTGCACGCGTCGATCCTGTGCACGGGCGCCCTGAGCGCCTGCATCTTCGAGCGCACGCCCGCCAACACGATGCGCAGCGTCGCCGTTGAGGGGCTCTTCCCTCCCCACCGGCCGCTCCCCGACCACATAAAGGGCAAGCTGACCACCCGCGCCAAGTTCATCGAGCAGGTGCTCAGGTCCGAGGAATTCCCGGTCGGGGAGGGCATCGCGGGCCGGGTGGCCGAGACCGGCCGCGCCGAGCTCATAGCGGACGCGGCCCTGGATCCGCGGATCGTGAGGCACGAGGACCCGAACCTCGCCGTGCGCTCGGTGATTGCGGTCCCGATGAGGTTTCGCGAGCGCTTCTTTGGCGTCCTCGCCGTCGCGAATCCCGTGGACAGCCGCCCCTTCACGGAGACGGAGTGCACGCTGATGCAGTCGCTTGCGGAGCAGGCCGCGCTCGCGCTCCAGAATTCGGAGTCGATGAGCCTTCAGATCGAGCGCAAGCAGCTCGACCTCGACCTTTCGATCGCGAGCGGGATCCAGCAGATGCTGCTCCCGGCCCGCTCGACCGTGTTTCCCGGGCTCGATCTCGACGCCCGGTACTCCCCGGCCCAGAGGGTGGGCGGCGACCTCTTCGACGTCATAGCCCTCTCGCCGACTCGGCTGGGAGTGGCGGTGGCCGACGTCTCGGGCAAGGGGATTGCCGCCTCGCTCTACATGGCGGTGTGCCGGACCAACCTCCGGCAGATTGCGCGAAGGCACATCTCCCCGGCGCAGGTCCTCGTCGACCTGAACCGCACCATGGAGGCCGACATACAGGGAGATCTCTACGTCACGATGCTCTACGCCGTGATCGACACGGAGACGAACCGCGTGACCTTCGCACGCGGGGGCCATGAATTGCCGCTTTTTGCGCGGACAGAGCCCTCAACCGGGGCCTATCTCACCCACCTTGTTCGCTCGGAGGGGATGCCCCTGGGACTGGTTCCCGACGACCTTTTCGCCTCGGCCATCGAGGACAGGATGGAGCCGTTCGAATCGGGCGACACGCTTGTCCTCTACACCGACGGCGTCACCGAAGCGCCCAACGAGGAGGAGAAGGAATTCTCGGGCGCGCGCCTCGCGGATGTCGTGCGCGCCCTGCACACCCGCCCCGCCCGCGAGATAAACGACGGGATACTCGAGAGCGTCCGCAGGTTTTCCGGCGCGGCGCCCCAGCGCGACGATCTCACGCTGGTGACGGTGAGGAGGTCCTGACCCCGAATGGCCGGCGCATCCCATGCCGAGCGCAGGAGGGTCCTGATCGCCGGCGGCGGCGCGGCCGGCTTCCTCGCGGCGATCACTTGCGCCGAGGCGGATCCCCGTGCGGACGTGACCCTCCACGAGGCTACCGCCCATCCGCTCTCGAAGGTGCGTGTCTCTGGCGGCGGCCGGTGCAACGTCACCCACGCGTGTTTTGAAGCAGGCGAGCTGGCCGGTAACTTTCCCCGGGGCTCGAGGGAGCTGATCGGCCCCTTTCACCGCTTCGGGCCCGCCGAGACTGTCGCCTGGTTCAAGGAGAGGGGCGTCGAGCTCAAGACGGAGAGGGACGGAAGGATGTTTCCGGTCACGGATGACTCCGCGACGGTCGTTTGCTGCCTGATGCGGGCCGCGGAGAGGGCGGGCGCGCGGCTGCTTACCCGAAGCGCCGTTAAGGCGGTCTCGAGGAGGTCCGGGGGCGCCGCCGGCCGTTTCGCCGTGGCGCTTTCGGGCGGCGGGGAAGTGCTGGCGGACCGCGTTCTCATCGCAACGGGTGGCGGCCGGGAGTCCGCGGGCCTCTCAATCGCGGCGAGCCTCGGCCACTCGATCGTCCCGCCCGTGCCCTCCCTGTTCACGTTTCACATTGACGACCCGCGGCTCAAGGGCCTCGAGGGCGTCTCCGCGCCCGCCGCCGGCGCCTCGGCGCGGGCCATGCGCCTGCGCGAGGTCGGTCCGGTGCTGGTGACCCACTGGGGCCTCAGCGGCCCCGCAATCCTCAGGCTCTCGGCGTGGGGTGCGCGCGAACTCCACGCGGCAGGGTACAAGTTCGCCCTCGTGGTCAATTGGGTGGAGCCGCGGACGCCGGAGCAGGCGAGGGCCGACCTAGAGTCCGACCGGGCCGCCCATCCGCGCCGCAGGGTGTCCTCAGCCAACCCGTTCGGGCTGCCCGCGCGCCTCTGGGAGCGCCTTGCGTCGGCGGCCGGCATACTGTCCGCGGCCACCTGGGCGAGCGTCCCGAACGATTCGCTCAGGGCCCTTGCCCTTCAGGCGACGGCCTCGGAATTCGCGGTGGCTGGCAAGAGCATGAACAAGGAGGAATTCGTGACATGCGGCGGGGTGCGCCTTGACGAGGTGGACATGGCGACCATGGAGAGCCGCATTTGCCCGGGCCTCCACTTTGCCGGCGAGGTGCTGGACATCGACGGCATCACGGGCGGCTACAACTTCCAATCGGCCTGGACCACCGGATGGCAGGCGGGAAAAGCGATGGCCGGGCCCTGACGCCGCAGGATGGCGTCAGTGCGCCGCCGCCGGCTGCGCCTTCGCCTTGGGGCTCGCCAGCTTGAGGGCGAGGAATATGAAGAACAGGACCAGCGGCAGGACGGCGATCCTCCCCAGCATCTCAAGCCCGGCCGAAGCCTGTATTCCCAGCCACTGGCCGGCGAGCGCACTGCCGTCAGGCGCCGCCGACAGCCCCGCCGCGGTCTGGCCGGCGGGGATTCTCTGCGCGATGCCCTGGTCGAAGTATTTTCCGAGGACCGGGAGGGCGAAGCTCACGCTCAGCATCCCGGAGCCGCCCATTATCGCAAGGCCCATGGCTCCGGTGTCGGGGAACCGCTCGTTCACAAAACCGAGCATGGTCGGCCAGAAGAAGCACACGCCCAGGGCGAAGACCGTCGCGGCGAGGTAGAGCAGGTTGCCGGTCGCATGGCTCATCGAATAGAGGCCGAGCCCGCTCAGGATTGCGCTCAGCAGAAGCATCCCGAGGGGCGACAGCCGGTGGACGAACGTGCCGGCGCACTGCCGGCCGACGGCCATGAGGCCGTTTATCCAGGCGAGGACGAGGATGCCCGGGACCCCCGCACTGGTCAGGATGTTCGGGATCCACGTGGTGCTTCCGAGCTCGGTGGTGGCCGTCATGAACATGCACGCCACCATGAGGAGGAAGAGCGGATGAACGCAGGCCTTGATCATCGACCCCCAGGAGACTCCCATCTGGACCCGCTCGGTCTTCGGGAACGGCTGGCCGAGGAACATCACCCCGTAGATGCCCAGCGGCAGCAGCAGGGTCGCAAACTCGGTCCTCCAGCCCAAGCCCGTGAATCTCTCGATCAAGTAGGCCAGGACGCCCCCAATCACAATGCCCCCGGGGAACCAGACGTGAAAGTGGTTCAGCTTCGTGGTCTTGTCGTTGGGGTAGAGCGTTGCGATCAGGGGATTGCACGCCGCCTCCACCGAGCCGTTGGCGACGCCGAAGATCAGCGTGCCGATGAAGAGGCTCCAGAAGTCCCAGGCGCAGATCGTGAGCACGATGCCGGCAAGGTGGCCCACGAACGCGAACGCCACGATCTTCCCGAGGCCGAGCGCGTCGCAGAGCGGGCCGCCGAACAGCATCGCCAGGGTGAAGCCCCAGAACGCGGTCCCGTTCACCCAGCCGAGCTGCTCGTGGGTAAGGCTGAACTGCTTCTCCCAGGGACCGACGGCCCCGGCCCTGACAGCGAAGCACATCGCCGTGACGACCAGGGCTATCCTGCTGGCGAGGAAGAGGCGCTTGGCGTTCATGTCAGGGTGCCTCAGGGTTTCAGGCCGAGCGTCTCGAGATACTTGATGCTCGGGGGAATGTTGCCGACCGGATCGCTCGTCTCGTCCTCGATGAATGAGTACTCCACGCCCGCCTTCCTGCCGGCGGCGATGATGGCGGGCCAATCCATGACGCCCTGGCCGACGATGACATTGTCCGAGGCGGGCGCCTTGCCCTCATACAGGCCGGTCGGAGCGCCCTTCCTCATGTCCTTGATGTGAAATGCCTTGAATCGCCCGGGATACTTCTCAAGCAGCTTGACCGGGTCCATTCCCGGCTGGACGACCCAGAACACATCCATCTCGCAGAACACGAGGTCTGGATTCGTCTCGTTGAGCATGACATCGAATGCGGAGCTGCCGTCGGCAAGCGGCCGAAACTCGTAGCCGTGCGTGTGGAATCCGAATCGCAGCCCCTCGGCCTTGAGCGCGGCTCCCCACGCGTTGAAATTCGCCGCGGCGACCTTGGCCTGCGCGACATCGAACTCGCCCTTGTGGGGGATCCAGGCCACGACGACGTACGAGGCTCCGAGGGTCTTCGCCTCGGCGATCACTCCGGGCAGATCCGACTGCAGGCGCTCATAGCCGATATGGGCGCCGACGATCTTCAGGCCGTTGGCGTCCGCCAGCGCGCGCAGCTCCCGCGCGGTGTGCCCATAGGTCCCGGCCGATTCGACCATGGTGAATCCCAGGGCCTTCACCTCGGCCATGCCAGAGGGCAGGCTGGCGGTCATCTGGTTTCGGAGACTCCAGAGCTGGAGTCCCAATGGATTGGGATCGGCGGCAAACGCAGTCGCGGATGCCATGATCAGGGAAGCAACGAGCCTCAGTTTCATCGTCGGGGGGGTTGGATTTGATCGCGCGGAAGGGTGGCGCTGGTGCTCCCGAACCCGTGGATCGCGCCCAATCTGCTAGGAAGCCCGGAATGTTCAAGGAAAGAAGCCGGCGCATGGCGTCTTGCCACGCCGGCCCGGCGATCCAAGGGTGGATGCCGCATGTCAGCCGCCGACGCGCCACGCCTCGAACCCCTTTCGCACCCGGACGCCGCCGGGCATTTCGGCCCGTACGGCGGCATCTTTGTCCCCGAGACGCTGATGGCGGCCCTGGAGGAGCTTGAGGCTGTCTATGCGTCGGCCCGTGAGGATCCCGCGTTTCAGGCCGAGCTCCGGCACCATCTATCCGAGTTTGCCGGGAGGCCGACCCCGCTTTACTTCGCGCAGCGCCTGGCGCGGCACTGCGGCGGCGCGAAGATCTACTTCAAGCGAGAGGACCTGCTCCACACGGGCGCACACAAGATCAACAACGCGATCGGCCAGGCGCTTCTTGCGCGGCGGATGGGGAAGAATAGGATCATCGCCGAGACGGGCGCGGGCCAGCATGGCGTGGCCACGGCCGCCGTTTGCGCCAAGTTCGGGCTCCAGTGCGTCGTCTACATGGGATCGGTCGACATGGAGCGGCAGGCGCTCAACGTGTTCCGGATGCGGCTCATGGGGGCGGAGGTGCGCCCCGTCGAGGCCGGCCAGAGGACCCTCAAGGAGGCCATCAACGAGGCCATGCGCGATTGGGTCACGAACGTGCGCACCACCCACTACATCCTCGGAACGGTGTATGGCGCGCGGCCCTACCCGGAGATGGTCCGGGACTTCCACCGCGTCATCGGGGTCGAGGCGAGGGAACAGGTCCTCGCGCGCGAGGGAAGGCTCCCCGACGAGCTCATCGCGTGCGTCGGGGGGGGCAGCAACGCGATCGGGCTCTTCTTCGAGTTCCTCGGGGAGCCCGGCATCCGGATGACCGGAGTCGAGGCGGGGGGCCGCGGCATCCGCAGGGGCGAGCACGCCGCCCGCTTCGCCGGCGGCAAGCTCGGCGTCCTGCAGGGTTGCAAGACATTCATTCTGCAGAACCCGGACGGGCAGATCGAGCTCACGCATTCCCTGTCGGCCGGCCTCGACTATGCCGCCGTCGGCCCCGAACACGCGTTCTACCGCGACCTCGGGCGGATCGAGTACACGTACGCCACCGACGACGAGGTGCTTGAGGCGTTCCAGCTCTGCTCCCGCATGGAGGGCATCATTCCAGCGCTCGAGAGCGCGCACGCCGTTGCACACGGCTTCAAGCGCGCCAGGGCGCTCGCCCCGGACAAGATCGTCATCATCAACCTGAGCGGGCGCGGGGACAAGGACGTCCAGGAAGTCGCCAGGCTGCTTGGCAAGCACGGATGAGGAGCATGACCGGATACGGCCGCGCGACCACGGCCTTCGCGGGAGGAACGCTCACGGTTCAGATCAGCTCCGTTAACCGGCGCAGCCTCGACCTCTCGGTCAAGATTCCCGGCGAATGGGAAAGCCTCGAGGCCGAGGTGGGGGTCCGGGTGCGTCGCGTGGCGGCTCGAGGCAAGATCCACGTGGACGTCGAATTCACGTCCGCTAAGGGACGCGACGAGGTCGCGTGGAACGACGCGGCAGTGGCCGCCGCCCTCGACAAGCTCGCGGCCCTCGCCGACGCCCGGCGCATTCCGTTCGAGCCCACGGCCGACCTGCTGTGGCAGATCGCGAATTCCCAGAGGGTTGCCGCCGAGGTCCCCTCGGCGGACCGCGTGCGCCCCGAGTTGCTCGCAGTCCTCGACAAGGCGCTGCGCGAATTCGCCGCGATGCGGGCGAAGGAGGGGGAGGCGCTCTTCGTCGACTTCATCGAGCGGATCGGGATCTGCCGAAGGCACGTCGACGCCGTCATGGAGCGGGCCCCGGGGGTCGCGCCCGCATACCGCGCGCAGCTCCTCAAGCGGCTTCGCGAGGCCGGCCTCGACCTCGATGTCGGCGACGACCGGGTGCTGCGCGAGATAGCGCTCTTCGCCGACCGCTGCGACGTGAGCGAGGAGATCACCCGGTTCCGCAGCCACATGGACCAGCTGGCCGCCCTGCTCAAGTCCGACGATGAAATCGGCCGCAAGGCCGACTTCATCCTTCAGGAGATGGGCCGCGAGGCCAACACGATCGGCAGCAAGGCGAACGACCTCGCCATTTCGAAGAGCGTCATCGAGCTCAAGAACGAGCTGGAGCGCGTCCGCGAGCAGATGGCGAACGTCGAGTGAGGCCCCGGCGGGCGCCTAGGAGGCGACAAGCCTCGGCGTCCTGAGCGAGGAGAGGATGTAGAGCGCGACGCCGATGCAGATCGCCGTGTCGGCGAGGTTGAAGGTCGGGTACGCGTACGAGCCGAAATGGAAGTCGAGAAAGTCGATCACGTGGCCGCGCATGATGCGGTCCGCAAGGTTGCCCGCTATCCCGCCGCAGAGAAGCCCGAAGCAGACCTGCGCGTAGATGGCGGCGAGCCCGAGCGCGCGCCTCCCGAGAAAGATTGCGACCAGCGTGGCGGCGGCGAGCGCGGCGAGCAGGATGCTCCGGCCTGAGAGCATGCTCCAGGCGGCTCCTGTGTTTCCGACATGGACAATGTAGAAGAATCCACGCACGACCGGGATCGCGCCCGCGGCCTCCCCATACGTGTTGAAGGGCAGGCGCGCGCGGATCCAGGCCTTTGTCCCCTGGTCCACCGCCAGTACGGCGCAGGAGATCGAGATCAGCCACCTGTACTTTAGGAGGCGCCAGGCCAGCGACACTCCGGGATCCAAGGACCGGCTCATTCCTCGCCGCCGTCGTCGTCCATGATCTTGCTGCCCTCCTCGCCCGATTCGCCGAGCAGGCCCGCCTGGGCGCGGGAGTGGTGCCGGTTGCGCTCAATCTGTTTCTGGGCCTCCGCTGAATGGCGCGTGAACGGAACTGCGAGCAGCCGCTCCTTTGAAATCGGCTTCGAGGTGATCTCGCAGATGCCGTAGGTGCCGTCGCGTATGCGCTTGATGGCGGCGTCGATCTCCGAGAGCGCATCCTGCTCGCTCGATACAAGGCTGAGCGCGAAGTCGCGGTCAAACGTGTCCGTGCCCGCGTCGGCCATGTGCTGCCCGTAGGCGGAGAGGTCCCCGGCGTCGTCCTTCACGGAGCGCTTCAGGGTCTCCTCGGAGTGGCGCTCGATGCCCTCCGTCAGGTGCCTCCTCAGGTCGATCAGGATCTTGTGGTAGCGCTTGAACTTCTCGGGGACGTCGCGCTCCTCGATCGCCTCCGCGGCCCGCGTCCTCTTCGGGTTGAAGCCGAGTATGTCCGAAAGCGACGCCGCCTTGATGTGGTTCGGCTTGGCCGGCTTCTCGAGTGGGACGATCGTGTGTGCGGCGGTGGGCTTTGCGGCCGACTTCGTGGATTTCGAGGCCGCCTCGGCCTTCGCGGAGACGGACTTCGCGATGGCCCGCACCTCGTCGAGGCTGAGCGCAATGGGCTTGGTCGCGGCCTTCCGGGCAAGGATGCTGTCGCGCAACGCGGATTTCTTGGACGGCTTTTCCATGGTCGGGCGCTTCCCGGAGGCGGGCGGCGCAGTCGGGGCAACCTTGGGGGCGGGCGGCTTCTGCGCATCGCTTCTGGGCGATTTCTTCTTGGGCGTGTTGGTTTTTCGTGTCGTTGCCATGGGGAGTCTTGGGACTACTAAAGGGGTCCGCTCGTCAGGGTTTCAGGGCCTCGGCGCACCGCGGGCACACCTCGGCGAGCGGCGTGCGCACGAGGGCGGGCACCCAGCGCCAGCACCGGGGACAGCGCACGAGTCCGAGCTCGGAACAGGGGCGCACGCTGACGGTGAGCAGGTTCGCGCCTACGGCCGGACCCCTGGGCTGGAGGGCGTCGCCCGTTTCGGGCGCGGCTTCGACTGTGGCCGCGGACACGATGAACACCTCCGCGAGCGAATCGCGATGCCGCTCAAGTGTGCCGCGCATCGGATCCGTCCCTAGTACGTGCAGCGTGATGGCCGCGTCCAGGGACTTCCCGATCCGGCCCGCCGCGCGCAGCGGCTCAATCGCCTCGTTGACCCGCGCCCGCACCTTGAGCAGGCACGCCATCTCGGTCTCGATCTGCGGGACCGACCACGACGGGGGAATCACGGGCCAGTCCTCAAGATGCACCGAGGCGGCTCCAAACTCCGTCCCGGTGCCCGCGAATGACCATGCCTCGTCCGTCGTGAAGGGGATTACCGGGGCGAGGATCCTGACCAGGGTCCCGAAGATGTGGTGGATCGCCGTCTGCGACGAACGGCGGAGCGGATGCGCAGTCCCGAGCGTATAGAGGCGGTCCTTGAGGATATCGTGGTAGGTCGCGGACAGTGTAACCGCGCAAAACTGGTTGCAGAGCTGGTAAACGCGATGGAATTCGTAGGCGTCATAGGCCGCCTCGCAGGCCCGGACGAGCTCCGCGGCCTGGTGGAGCGCCCATCGATCGAGCGCATCCATCTGCTCGGGGGGCAGCGAGTCGCCAGTCCCGTTAAAATCGAAGAGGTTGGCCAGCTGGAAGCGCAACGTGTTTCGGATGAGCCGGTAGGTCTCTCCCACGTGGGAGAGGATCTCCTTCGAGACGGGGACGTCGTCCCTGAAGTCCTGCGAGGCGATCCAGAGGCGGATGACGTCGGCGCCGTATTCGCCGATGTACACCTCGCTCGTCTGGGGCTTCTGGTAGGTGGAGCTCTTGGATATCTTCTTGCGCTCCTCGTCCACGATGAATCCGTGGGTGAGGACGGCCCTGTAGGGTGCCGCGCCGTACGCGACGACCGATGTCCAGAGGGAGGACTGGAACCAGCCGCGATGCTGGTCGCTCCCCTCGAGATAGAGGTCGGCCGGCCAGCAGGTGGCGCCTCGTCCGCGCTTGAGAACGGCCGCATGGGTGGAGCCGGAGTCGAGCCAGACGTCGAGCGTGTCCCGGCCGCAGGCCAGGGCCGAGGCCTCGGGCCAGCCCTCGGGAAGCCTCACGCCCTCCAGGATCTCCGCAGGCGAGGCCTCGTACCAAAGGTTTGTGCCCCGCCTTTCGACCTTGTCGGCCACCGCCCGGATCACGCCCGCGTCGAGGAGCGGGCGCTTGTCCGGGTCGAAGAATGCCGGGATAGGAACACCCCACGAGCGCTGGCGGCTGATGCACCAGTCGGGGCGTGATTCGACGGCGCCCCGAATGCGGGCCTCCCCCCAGGCGGGAACCCAGCCGCCAGCCGCGGCTATCTTTGAAATCTCCCCGAGCGCGGCCTTCCTCGAGTCCGCCTTGTCGAGCGCCACGAACCATTGGTCGACCGCCCTGAAGATGATCGGCGTCTTGGAGCGCCAGCAATGCGGGTAGCTGTGCGTGTACTTGTGCTTCGCGAAGAGCGTTCCCGCGGAATCGAGCTTCCGCAGGACGGCGACGTTCGCAGGGGAGGTCCTCTTCTTCTCGAGGTCCTCGACGCTTTCGAGCGTCGTTGCGCCGACGAGATCCGCAGGGATGCGGCCGTCGTCCAGGAATTTGCCGTCGTCGCCCACGGGGCAGTAGATCTCGAGGCCGTACGCGATTCCGGTCTGGTAGTCCTCGGCGCCGTGTCCGGGCGCCGTATGGACGCACCCGGTGCCGCTTTCGGTCGTGACATAGTCCGCGAGAACAACCGGGGAGGCGCGGTCGATGAAGGGATGGCGCGCGCCGAGGTGCTCGAGGGCCCGTCCGGGCATCGTCTTCACGACCGAGGGGGGCGACGCGAGTCCCGCCGCGTTGGCGACGCTCCCGAGCAGGGACGCGGCGACGATGATCCGCTCCGGGCCGGTGTCCGCCACGGCGTACTCGACGGCGGGATTTAGCGCGATGGCCAGGTTGCCCGGGAGCGTCCAAGGCGTCGTCGTCCAGATCACGATGCTGAGCGGCTTGTCGGCGGGAAGGCCGAAGCGTGCGGCTTCGCCGCCGGGAATCCTGAACCTGACCCAGACCGACGGGGACGCGTGCTCCCTGTACTCCACCTCCGCCTCGGCGAGCGCCGTCTCGAAGGGTATCGACCAGTACACGGGCTTCTTGCTCCGGTAGACCAGGCCCTTGTCGACGAAAGCCGCAAGGATGCGCAGGATGTCGGCCTCGAACGCCGGGTCCTTGGTCCTGTACTCGTTGGCCCAGTCGGCCACGACGCCGAGCCGCTTGAACTGCTCCTTCTGCTTGGCGATCCACGTCTCGGAAAATGCGTCGCACAGGCGCCGGAGCTCGGGCGTCGTCGCCTGCTTCTTTGAGTCGCGCAGTTCGCGGGCGACCTTCTGCTCGATCGGAAGCCCGTGGCAGTCCCAGCCGGGGACATAGGGCGTGCGGAATCCCCGCAGCGTCTTGTAGCGAACGGTCACGTCCTTGAGGGTCTTGTTGAGGGCGGTGCCGATGTGGACGTCCGCGTTCGTGAAGGGCGGGCCGTCGTGGAGGACGAAGACAGGCCTGCCCGCCCGCCGGCGCTGCATCGCGTCATAAAGGCCGGTCCTTTCCCAATGCGCGACCCGCGCCGGCTCGCGCTGCGCGAGCCCTGCGCGCATGGGAAAATCTGTCCTGGGCAACTGCAAAGTGTCTTTGAGGTCTTGCGCCAATCGGAAAAAAGGGTCCGAGAGGGTAAGTCCGTCCCCCTGCGAGTCAAGACACTCGCTTGCCCGGCTAGGCGCCCGGGGCTATGAAGACCGTCTGTCGGGCGCTCGGGCGCGCCTCACTCCCAGGACGTGACCGCGTCTACCATGGCCTCCACGCACTCGATCTTGGCCTGCGGGAGGATCCCGTGGCCCAGGTTGAAGATGTGGCCCGCGCTCCCGCGCACGGACTCCAGAAGGCGCACCGTCTCGCGCCGCGAGATCTCGGGCGTCGTGTTGAGGATTGCCGGGTCGAGGTTGCCCTGGATCGCGACGCTCATGGGCAGGCTCCGGCGGACGGCAGCGAGCTCGTTCGACCAGTCAATGCTCAGCACCCGCGCTCCCGTAAAGGCCTGATCTGTGAGGTGCGGCCCCGTGCCCTTTCCGTAGACAATGACGGGGAAGCCCGCGGGCATCGCGGCGACGATCGTCCGGATCCAACGCAACGACGCCGCCTCGTAGTCCGGGCCCGCCACGGCGCCCCCCCATGAGTCGAATATCTGGATGGCGTCGGCGCCCGCGCGGATCTGCATCTGAAAATAGACGATGAGCGCCCTGGTGAGCTTGCCGAGCAGGACGTCGAATGTCTCGCGGTCCCCGTAGAAGAGGGCCTTCACCCGCGCGAAGTCCTCGGAACTGCCGCCTTCCACCATGTACGTCGCCAGCGTCCACGGCGATCCGCCGAACCCGAGGAGGGCCCTCGTGCCGGCGAGCTCCTTCCTGAGAAGGCTGAGCGCCTCCGCGACGTAGGAAAGCCGGTCCGGCACGGAACTCTCGGGCGCGAGCGCGTCGATCATCGCCCGGCTATCCAGCCTGCGCTCCATGGCGATCCCTCCCTCGTCCCGGAACGTGTAGCCGAGGCCGAGCGCCTCGGGAACGACGAGGATGTCCGAGAAGAGGATTGCCGCGTCGAAAGCGAAACGCCTGATCGGCTGCAGCGAAACCTCGACGGCCAGCTCCGGGGTGCGGATCATCCCGAGGAACCCGTGCCGCGCCTTGAGCTCCCGGTACTCGGGCAGGTAGCGCCCCGCCTGGCGCATGACCCAGACCGGGGGGCGGCCAAGCGGCCGGCATGCACACGCGGCGAGGAATCTCTCGCGAGAGTTCACTGGGAATCCCCCAGCCAGTCCCGGGGCTTGAGGAAGACCTCGAGGAGGCGGGCCTCGGGCGAGCCGGCACTTGGCTCCGCGCCGTAATCCCAGCGGGCGAGGGGAGGGAGGCTCATCAGGATCGACTCGGTCCGGCCGCCGCTCTGGAGGCCGAAAAGCGTGCCCCTGTCCTGCAGCAGGTTGAACTCAACGTAGCGGCCCCTGCGGCGGAGCTGGTGCTCGCGTTCGCGCTCCCCGTAGCGCACGGCCTTCCTGCGCGCGACGACGGGGAGGTAGGCGCCGATGAAGGCGTCTCCCACGCTGCGGGCGAGCGCGAAGCTGCGCTCAAAACCGAGCTCGTCGAAGTCGTCGAAGAAGAGCCCGCCGATGCCACGGGGCTCCCCGCGGTGCTTGAGGAAGAAATAGTCATCGCATGCGGCCTTGAAGCGCTGGTAAAGCGCGGGTCCGAACGGCGCAACCGCGTCCCGGGCCGCGCGGTGCCAGCCGACGGCGTCCTCCTCGAAACCGTAGTACGGCGTCATGTCCCATCCCCCGCCGAACCACCACGCCGGCGCCGCGCTGTCCGCCCCGGCGACGAAGAACCGGACATTGGCGTGGCTGGTGGGGACGAAGGGGTTCCTGGGATGGATGACCAACGACACGCCGAGCGCGCTCCAGGGCCTCCCCGCGGCGTCCGGCCTGCGGGCCGAGGCCGACGGCGGAAGCGCGGCGCCGACGACGTGGGAGAACGCGATCCCAGCCTTCTCGAAGACGGTGCCTCCCGTCAGGATCCGGGTCCGGCCTCCGCCGCCCTCGGCGCGTTCCCACGCGTCGACGCCGAACCGCCCCGTGCCGTCCTCTAGCTCGAGGGCTTCGCAGATCGAGTCCTGCAGACGGAGCAGGTAGTCCCTAACTTCTGCGGATTCAGGCTCCATGTCACTTCCCTCCGGCTCCGGGATAACGGACCATGGGGACATTTTCCTGCCGTGGAGCCGGCGCGGGCGCGGGGGCGGGGGACGCCTTTGCGGGCTCGGCTGCGCCATCCCGAGCCTGCTCGAACGGCTTGCCGCCCAAGGGGAGCGCGACGAACGCCTGCGTTATGAGGTCCTGGACATTCAGGTCGCGGGTGCGCGAGTCCGGACTGTCCATCATGACGACGATGATCCTGCGGCCGTCGCGCTGCGCCGTCGCCGCCAGGCAGAACCCCGCGCCTCCGGTAAAGCCGGTCTTCAACCCGTCCACGCCCGGGATCCTCCCGAGAAGGTGGTTGTGATTGGTCATCTGCACGGGCTGGAGCCTGACTCCGGCGCCGAAGGGCCTGCTCCTGACGGAGGTGTACCGGAGTATGTCCGTGTGGAGAAGCAGGTAGCGGCACAGGATGGAGTAGTCGCGCGGGGTCGTGAGGTCGCCGTCCGCGATCCGCCTGCTGGGCGGCGGGAATCCGTGCGGCGTGCGAAAGGTGCTGTGAACCATGCCGAGCTCGCTCGCCTTCGCATTCATCATCGCAACAAAGGCCCCCACGGTGCCCCCCGCCTTGTGGGCGAGCGCGTAAGCCGCGTCGTTCGCCGACTGGATGAACATCGCGTAAATGAGCTCGTCGACGGGAAAGACCTCCCCCTGCTTGAGCCACACAGCCGTGCTGTCCTTCAGCATGCCCACCTTCGCGTCCTCGGGTGTGACCGTGACCCGCGTGTCCAATGCGAGGGAACCCTTCTTCAGCTCGTCGCAGAGGACCGCGTACGTCATGAGCTTGGTCATGCTCGCGGGCGGGCTCGAGGCGTCCGCGTTGTCCTCGAAAAGCACGGCTCCGGTGGACGCGTCGGTGGCGATCGCCCCCTTGTAGGAGGGCGCGGTGCGGCCG
>DATNHT010000156.1:0-20721 GCA_035604815.1 Opitutaceae bacterium | reverse complement strand
ATCCAATTGGTCTGAGACAAAATGTGAGGTTGCACCAATCACTTTCACACCTCGGCGAAACGCCTGATGATACGGTCGGGCGCCGACGAATGCCGGCAGGAATGAATGATGGATGTTTACGATTCGATTTGGCCATGCGGCGACAAAACGGGGACTCAGAATGCGCATGTATTTTGCCAGCACGATGTAATCCAGTCTCAGCGGCTCAATTACCGCTAGCAGGGCCTCCTCGTGGGCCTCCCTGGAAATGTTCTCATGGGAGACGTAGTAATACGGCACCGAAAACTTTTCCGCGAGCGGGCGCAGCTTTTGGTGGTTGCTCACCACCGCCAGAAACTCCGCCCCTAGCTCGTGGTACTCGTTCCGGATGAGGAGATCCGCCAGACAATGGTGTTCCCGCGAGGCAAGAACCAGAATGCGGCGCGGCTCCGCCCGCCTGATCTGCACAGACGCGCCGGCGGGTAGCGCCGCCAGCACCGCCGATCGCACGGCCTCACCATCCGGCAGGCCCGTGCAGGCCGTGCGCATGAAGAACCGCTGGGTATCCGCATCGACAAACTCGTGGTTCGAGGTGACGTTTGCGCCGGCACGGAAGAGGACTCCGGTGATCGCATGAACCAGGCCCGGGCGATCCGGGCAGTCCACGAGCAAGGTATGATTAGGAATCTTGGGGTCCTTCTCCACGCCAGAGACATCGTTTACGGCCAATCGGGAGTCAAGCGGACGGAGCCTTTGGACCTTGTCCGGCGTCCGGCCATAGGCGCGGCGAAGGGAAACCCCGCGAAACTCCGTCGCCGCCAAAGCCGCACCTGCGCCGGAGCCGGGGCGGTGCGCCACCCGCCACCTTGGTACTCCCGGGCCAAGATCTCGCGTTCCAGCGGTCAGGCGTCCGCAAAGGCGGACTATACCAGATCACTGTCTTACTCGCTAAGTGCTACGCGCGCGCGTGTGGACAATCGGTTTGCTTCGATGCGGGAATTGAAACCGGCGCCCTAAACCTCCACAGGCGCGTCGCCGGACGGCAATGTCAACGGACGTGTGCAATTGACCCTGTTTCGGGGGTCTAAGATTGACCCACCCCAGGCGACCGAATTTCGGGCCGGCCCCGCGTATCCCCCGATCCTTCGCGCTGCGCGCGGATCACGTCTTCCCTCAGCTTCATCAGATCCTCATAAATCCGAAGCTCGATGCCGTGGCCGGGCGGCTTCTCGCCGATGACCTGAAGAGCCGCGTCAATGGATTTTCGAATAACTCGGTAATCATCGTCTTTCATGACTCCTTAGACACTGGCGCGCCTCCGACGTGCGGGGGGGGCGCCACCCGCCCGAAGATTTAGCGATAATCCGCGAACCGCCGCCGCGATCAATCATCCGCACGCGCCTTCGATCCGAGCTCCTCGTTGAGCTCGCGCAGAAGCGCACCGAGCGCGCTCTTGAACGCAATCTCCCTTGCGCTCACCGCACCCCTATGCTGGGCAAGGACTTCGGCGCACTCCTCGAGATGGGCGATGATCGCGCGAATGTCATCCTTGCTCAGCGAGGTACGATTTAACGGCATTTGGTGAGAATACTCCACCCGTGTTAGGTAGTACGCCAATCTGTCCTTTGGTTTCGTGCGAAGTTCCCATGCGCGCAAATTTCACGACCGGCATTTTGCACGATTTTGGAGACTCTGGCTGGAGGGGACCATAACCGCCGTGGTCGCAGGCGCCAGCGGAGACACCGGAGCCACCTGCGTATCCCCCCAGGCCATGATCTCGCGTTCTAGCGGCTTTGGGCGCCAAAGGTAGGCCGTCCCTGGTCCAGTTCGGATCGACCGTTCGCCCAGCTCATAAGTTAAAGGAACGCTACGCGCTCGCGTACGGGCGTTGCGAACTTCCCTAATGGCCTTTGAATTTCAGCCCGTTTCCATCCTTGCCTGTTGAGGGTTCGCATAGTTGAACCACCCCAAAGGCGGCATCTTCCCGGCGTGAAGTGCCGCGCATATGCGTTCCGCTTCGTCCTGCGTGGTGAAGGATGATAACGGCGACCTTGCGCCGCCGCAGGCCAAGGAGCCAAGGGAGGATCTTCTCCCATTTGTCCGCGTCGTTCCCCTTAACCGCCGAGAAAAGGCAGATCCGGGTGCGCCACTTTTTCGGGCGCCCAAGCGCGGCGTCTACCGAGCTTTTCGCCGCAGGTGCGCTGGCTCCTTGCCAAGGCAGCCCCCCTGCTTGTTGACTGTGCGCGCTTGAGCGCGATTCCCGTTGCCGTCGGCGCGACCCCAGATGCCGATCATTCCTTTCTGGGCCATCCCCGGGGACTCGCCTATATCGCCTTCACGGAGGCTTGGGAGAGGTTCTCCTATTACGGCATGCAGACGCTTCTCGTGCTGTACATGGTTCGGCAGCTGCTGCTTGCGGGTCATATCGAGCGCATCGCCGGGTTCACCTGGTTCCGCGCCGCCATCGAGCGCGGATATGGCGGGCCGCTTTCGAATGTCGCGCTTTCCTCGGCGATCTTCGGGCTCTACACCGGCCTCGTATACCTGACCCCGATCGCAGGCGGATTCATCGCCGACCGATGGCTCGGAAGGACCCGCACGATCACCATCGGCGCGCTCATGATGGCCGCCGGCCATTTCCTTATGGCCCTCGACACCACGTTCTTGGTCGCGCTCCTCTGCCTGTTGACCGGCGTCGGCTGCTTCAAGGGGAATCTCGCCAGCCAGGTGGGGGCCCTCTACGCGCCTGGCGACCTTCGGCGGGCCGACGCGTTTCAAATCTACTATCTGTTCATCAATGGCGCCGTCATCGTCGCCCCGTTGATCGCGGGCACGCTCGGAGAGGTGTACGGATGGCACTACGGTTTCGGTGCCGCCGGCGTCGGCATGCTGATCTCGCTCGCAATCTACCTGTCGGGCAGGAAATGGCTGCCGACCGAGCGGGCGCCAATCCGCGCGGGCTCTGCACCGCGAGCGCGCCTGAGCCCCAATGAGCGCAACGCCGTCATCCTGCTCGTCATGTTGCTGCCGGTGCTCGCGATTGGCGCCGTGGGCAACCAGCAGATATTCAACGCGTACATGCTCTGGGTGCCGAGCAATGTGAACCTCGTGTTCTTCGGCCGCACGATGCCGACCACGTGGCTGATCACGGTCGACTCGGTGGTGAGCGTTTCAAGCCTGGTCGCCGCAATGGCTTTCTGGCGCCTGTGGTCGAGGCGCTTCAAGGAGCCGAGCGAGGTCGTCAAGATGACGATCGGTCTCGGGTTCAGCGCCGTCGCCTTGCTGGCGCTCGCGGCCGCGGCGACGATATCCTCCGCAGGCCACAAGGCGGGCGTTGGCTGGGTGCTCGCGTTCGAGGTCCTCAATAGCATCGGCTTCTCCAACGTGTTCCCGGTCGGGCTTGCCATGTACGCGCGCGCCTCCCCAAAGGCGCTCGCGGGGACCATGATGGGTGTCTATTCGCTGCACCTGTTCCTGGGAAACAACCTGGTCGGGTGGCTTGGCGGACTTCTGGAACGCATGCCTGGCACGCAGTTCTGGCTCCTGCATGCCGCGCTGGTCGGCGCGGCGGGCGCGATCATGCTGGTCACGGCGCGATTCGCGCGGCACCTGCTGTTCACCGCGGGCTCAGGCGACAGCTGAATGGGCTTGTGCGCGGGGCGGCGGATTTCGACCATTGCCTCAAAGCGAGGAGAGAGAAGCCCCATGAGCAACATTCCCGATCCATTTCGCGAGGAGAGAAGAGAGACGGGCGGCCTCGAATGCGAATTCCAGGGCGAGAGGGTGCCGATGATCCTGCGCCACGAGGAAGTGCGCCGGGCGGCAAAGGACTGGAAGACGTTTAGCTCCGATGCCCCGTTTCGCGTGCCGATCCCGTCGGAGGAGGATGTCAGGACAATGCGCCAGCTGCCCATCGAGACGGACCCCCCCGATCACACCGACTATCGGGAGATCGTCGACCCGTTCTTCCGCCGGGCCAGGGACCCCGGCGTGGTCGCCCGGGTGGAGGCGCTCGTCGACGAGCTGCTCACCGACGCGCTGGGCCGGGAGTCGATCGAGGTCGTCAGGCAATTCGCGCTGCCCCTGCAATCGCGCGCGCTCACCTACCTGCTAAACGTTTCCGAGGCCGAGGCCGAGACCTGGATCAGCTGGGGCACCCATGTGTTCCGCGACGGCGGCTCCGGAGAGCGCAAGGGCGAGGCTCTGGAGACCTATCTGCACCGGCAGTTCGACCGCGCCGCGGAGAATCCGGGCGGGGACTTCTTCAGCGGCCTGACGAGGGCGACCTTCCGCGGCAGGGCTCTCACCCGGCAGGAGATGATGGGGTTCGCCAACCTGACCTTTGCCGGCGGCCGCGATACGATAATCCACACAATCTCCTCCGTCATGGCCTACCTCGGCCGGAACCCTGGAGCCTTCGAGTTCCTGCGCCAGGACCCGGCGCGCATCGTCCTTGCCGGCGAGGAGTTCTTCCGCGTCATTACGCCGCTCACGCATATCGGGCGCGTCTGCCCGGTGGAGACCGAAGTCAACGGAACGACCGTCAGGGCCGGCGGCCGGGTGTCCCTGTGCTGGGCGTCGGCCAACCAGGACGAGGCAGCCTTCGAGTCACCCGGGGAGGTGCGCCTCGACCGGAAGCCGAACCCCCATGTTGCCTTCGGCGTCGGGCCCCACGTATGCCTCGGCGCGCCCCACGCGAGATTGATCCTGCGAACCCTGCTCCAGAAATGCACCGCGCGGGTCGCCCGCATCACGCTGCTGGATGCGAAGGAGCGTGTCGAAAATGAGGCGCGCTACCAGCGCGTGGTGGGATACGAGTATTTGACCGTCAAGCTGGTGGCGCTCTGAATAGGTCGGGAGCCTCCGCACGGTGCGCCAAGTCTCCTTGGCGCCGCCGTCCGACCTGGGTCGACATTTTCCGGGCCCTGGCCGCCGGAATGATTGCTATACCGATGATCCGCAGGATTATCTCGGCTTGCCGGTCCAGGCTTTTGATTCCCGCGATAGCCACCTACGCACCATGAAGGCTCTCCCTAGACGCTCGCCGCTCCGCCGGCCGGCGCCCCGGGCCATTTTGCGGCCATCCAGATGATTTTCACCACCTACTGGTTCCTGCTTTTCGCCATCGCGGCGATAACCGTGTTCCGGCTCCTTCCCGGACCGGCCTGGCGGCAGGGATGGCTGGCGGTGGCGTGCGCGACATTTCACTGGCATTTCGCGGGGCCGGCGGGCGTGAAGCCGATCATCGTCCTCATGGTCATCACCTATCTGGCCGGGCTGACCCGGCGCCTCTGGGTGTGCGCGCTGGCCATGGTCGCCTGTGTGGCCGCACTCTGCTTCTACAAGTACTCCCTCTTTCTCATAGGAAGCGCTGTCCACCCGTTTAGCGCGGCGCTTGCCGCCGCGCTCGAAAGGCTCGCGAGGGCCGTCATGCCCGGGGCTCCGCCCCTGGGAGTCAGCTTCTTCACCTTCGAATTCGTCCACTACCTCTTCGAGGTGCGCCGCGGAGGGGAGCCCATCCGCAACCCGCTCAAATTCCTTCTCTTCGCCATCTTCTTCCCCTCCCTCGTCGCGGGCCCCATCAAGCGCTACGCGCAGTTCCTGCCGTCCCTCGGGGAGGCGGCGCGCTCGCCCTTCTCCTCGGCCGAACTCGCCGAGGGCCTGGCCCGCGTGGGCCTCGGCTTCGCCAAGAAGATCCTGATCGCCGACCAGCTGACGGCCTACATAGATTTCTTCCAGCCGCACTTCGACGAGCAGGGGTTCCTGGGGAAGTGGGCCATCTTCGCAGCGATCGCCTTCCGGATCCTGATGGATTTCTCGGGCTACAGCGACATCGCGATCGGCTGCGCCCGGATCCTCGGCATCCGCCTGCCGGAGAATTTCAACTGGCCCTATGCGGCGCGCGACCTGCAGGAATTCTGGATCCGCTGGCACATCTCGCTCAGCCTCTGGATTCGGGACTACGTCTACATCCCGCTCGGGGGCGGCCGCCACGGCTGGACCCGGCGGGTCCTGAACGCCCTCTGCGCGTTCGCGCTCTGCGGCCTCTGGCACGGTCCGGCCCGCCATTTTGTCCTTTGGGGCCTCTACCACGGCTGCGGGCTCGGACTCTGCGCGACCTATGCGCGGATCCCGGAGCTCGGCCCGGCCGTCGAGCAGGTGATCCGCCGGGATCCTATCGTCGGCTGGGCGGTGACCCAGCTCTACGCGTGGTTCGGCTGGCTGCTCTTCTTCTATCCCACCGCGGTGGCCTGGCACATGGCCCGCCAGCTTTTCGGATTGTGAGCCCGCCGAATCCCTCATTCCCGCCCCCCGCCCGCTTCGGCTGGATCCACCCCCGCTGTTTCCTCGGCGGGATCGTGTTCGGGCTCGGGGTCCTGGCACTTGTGGGATGGAAACTGAGCCGGACCGACTACCACCCGGGCTTTGTCCGCTTTCACTCGATGATTTCGCCGGAGGGCAACTATTATCCGACGCTGGACGAGATGTGTGCCATCGCGCGGGCCAAGTGCCGGCCGGGCCAGGTCCTGGTGATCGTCGGCGGCAACTCCATCCTGCTCGGGGTGTGGCAGCGGGCGGAGGACGTCTGGACAAGGCGCCTCCAGGAACTGCTGGGCGACCGGTACTGCGTGGTCAACTTCGCATTCCGCGGCGGCTCCCCGACGGACGGCGGCGCGGTCGTCGCCGAGGCCCTGCGCCGGGAGTTTCCCCGCCAGATCCTGATCGTCAACGAGGCGGCCGTGACCAACGTCGAGTCGTTCGGCCACGGCCCCTACCGCTACATCTTCTGGCAGGGTTACTTCGGCGGCAGGCTGATGGACGCGCCCAAGCGCGAGGCGCGCATCCGGGAGTATCTGAGGGACTATCCGGAGCAGCGGCTCCCCATCCTCGAGACCCGGATCAGCACCTGGTTCGACGCCGCCCTCCACTACCACGACTTCTGGAACTGGGTCACGGTCGAGTGCTTCGGCACGGTGCCCTCGTACCGGGAGCAGTACTTCCCCTATTTCCTCAGGCCGCGGCGCGTGTATCCCGATCCCGAGGTCGACGGCACCGACCCCGCCTACCGCGACCACCATTATCCCCTGTCGTCCCTCGATGCGGAGATGCGGATCATGCGCGGGCTGTCGGTGTACTATCACCGCGAGCCGAGCGGCCGCTGGGTCCTGTCGGAGCGCTCGACCTCGGACCTGGCCATGTACAGCGACGAGGCCTTTCCGGAACCGCTGAAGAAGCGCACCCTCGTTCTCATCTGCGGCAGCAGCCCGTACTACCGCCGGCTGCTGACCGACGACGAGAGGGCGATGGTGCGCCAGACCTACGCCGACACCGTGGCGACGTGGCGGCGGGTCGGCTATCCGGCCATGGACTACGGCTGGGACTTCACCGCCGAGGACTTCGGCGACCGCACCCACCTGACGAAGCTCGGCGGCTGGAAGCTCGCGGCGCAGGTGGCGCCCGAGGTCAGCGCGATGGCGAAGCGGCTGGGGTACCTGAAATGAGAAGACTCAAGGCCCTTCTCGCCCGGGTGCCGGCGCCGTGCATCCGGTTCCTAGCCGCGGCCGTCTCCTTCCTGGCCGGCCTCGCCGTGGCACTGATGTTTGACTACCTGCTCTACCGGATCGGTCTCCCCAGCAAGCCATTCATCTACGTCTCGTTCTGACCCGGGGCCGCCTCCCGTGAGCCAGCCGCCGGATCCCGTCACGGGGACGCCGGCTTCGCGGGCTGCCCGACCAGAAGGGAGAGCCCCTTGTCGAAGTCCGCGGCTATCGTGTTGAACGTGGCGTTGGGCGGATAGTAGCGAACGTTGTTGATCGCCTGGGCAAAGCTCTGGGCGACCTGGATCCTCGTGTACAGGTCGGCGCCCTGCACGGAATAGGAGGTGAGGAGCAGCTGGTTCGCCTGGGCCTGGGCCTTGCCGACGGCCTCGATCGCGATGGCCCGGTTGAGCTCCGCCTTCTTGCTGGCCTCGGAAATGGCCACCTGGCGGTCGGCCTCGGCCTGGGCGGCGAGGACGATCTTCTTGCTCTCGGCCTCCTGCTGGGTGACGGCGTTCTTGGCATTCGCGGACGTCTGGATGATCGACTGCTGCGCCTTCGCCTCCTGCTCCAGGATCGCGACCTGCTTCGCGGCGTCGGCCTGCACCACCTGCTCGTTGAGCGACTTCTGCGCGGCCGACTTCGCGGCGAGCGCCAGCGCCTCATTGGCCAGCTGCTCCTCGTGGGCCCGGGACTGGATGATGATCTGGACCTGGCGCTTCTCGATGTTGTCGACGTACTCCTTGTTCATGAACGTGGGCTTCTCGATGACGAAGGAGTCGACCACGATCCCGTTCGAGGTCAGGTTTCCGTTCGGATCCTTCAGGTCGTGCTCCACGTCGCTGCGCAGCTGGTTGAGCTTCTCGCCGGAGTACAGGTCGATCGCCTCCTGCAGCGTCGCCCGCACGCTCACGGCCTTGACGATCGCGGGCCGCAGCAGGCGCTCGTCGATGTTGTCCCGGTAGTTCTTGTGGAGGGCCACGACGTGGGACGGGTCGATCCTCCAGGTGACGAGGATATGGAACACGACCTGCTGGTTGTCCTTGGAATTCACGATCAGGGGGTCCACCCGGCGCCCGGAGGCAAAGGGCTCGTCCTTGTCGTTCATGGCGTAGACCTGGCCCGACGTCTCGTAGGCGAAGATCTGCGTGGTCCACCGGTTGAAGAAATAGGTCTTTGGCGGCAGCGGGTTCGGGTCCACGCCGCCCGTCCAGGTCTCGCGGACACCGATCTGGTTGCCCTGGATTGTCTTCGTCGCGAATGTCGAAAGTCCGAGGATCACGACGAGGGCGGCGAGGGTTGCGACAATAAGGAGCTTGGCCAGGGGGCTGATGCCCGGGGATTCGGATGTCATGTGGCTGGGGGGTTAGTTGAGCCTCTTGGGGCTGTTGTTGGGGCTTGGCGGATCCTTTGGGTGTCCAAGCCAGATGAAGAACACTGTCAGAAAGACGAGGAGGGCGATCACAGCCGCGAACACGAATCCAAACCGGCTCTCCACGATCGCGCCCTTGCTCTCCACGGCCAGGAGAATAAAGGTGGCGACCATAAGCAGCGTGCAGCTGACGAGGATGACGACGGCGTTCTTACCGAGATTCATAGGGTATCGGTCCACTTTTACTCGGGGAGCGCGGCAAGGTCAACGAATAGGAGGCCGAAAACGAGGAAATGCAATTCGTTGGTGGCCAATTTTTAACGAGAGAAGGCCAGCGGCGGCACACACGCCTAACCGCCGGCATCCCGGGTGCTGCGGCCCGGGTTTAGCGCAGGTGCTGGTCAAACCAGCTCACGGTGCGCGTGAGCCTGTCCTCAACATGCGCCGGGTTCCGGAAACGGTGCCCCTCGTTCTCGTAGACGACGAGCTTCGTTTCCACGCCGAGCGCCCGCAGGGCGTGCCAGTATTCGTAGGATTGCGGGGCGGGGCATTCCTTGTCGCTGTCGCCCACGAGGATCAGCGTGGGCGTGGAGACGCGCTTGACGAAGGATATGGGCGAGCTCCGCGCGTACACAGGGGGATCGTCGTAGACCGACTTGCCGAAATAGGGGATCATCCACTGGTCTATCATGTTCTGTCCGTAGTAGCTCAGCCAGTCGCAGACGCCGGCGCCGGCAACGGCCGCGCGGAAACGGCCTGTCTGCGTGACCATCCACATGGTCATGTAGCCGCCGTAGCTCCAGCCGCACGCGCCGAGCCGCCGCGCGTCGACGGGCCGGGTCCCGAGCACGCGATCGAGGCCGCCGAGGATGTCGCGAAGGTCGCCGTAGCCAAAGTCGCGCACGTTGGCCGCGGTGAAGGCCTCGCCCTGGCCGTAGCTGCCGCGGGGATTCGGCTCGAATATGAAATAGCCCTCGGCTGCGAGGGACAACGGCGTGCCGCCCCAGGACGGCGTGGCCTGGGACGCCGGGCCCCCGTGGACGTTCACGACGAGGGGATAGCGCTTCCCCGGGTCGAAGTCCCGAGGATAGATCAGCCATCCCTGCACGTGCAGGCCGTCGCTTGTCCAATGGATGCTCTCCGCCCGGCCCCAGAGGGGCCTGAGTTTCGCGTTCGCGTGCGTGAGCGGCTGCCACCGGCCGATGGGGCCGAGCCACACCTCGGGCGGATGATCAAATGAGCTGCGCACCACTGCGGCGGTCGCGCCGTCGGCGGCGACGGACAGGCTCAGGTCCTCGCTGTCGCTGCCGGCGTCGATGCGCTCGTCGCCTTTCCAGAGCGTGATAGCCTGCCCGCTGGCGGTGTCGAGTTGGCCGACGGCGCACCCGCCGTCGTCGAACTCGCTGAAGAGGAGCCGGCCCGGGCCCGGCCGCCAGTTGAGCCAGGACGGCGAGCTCTTCCGGCCGGGGGTGAGGTTCCGCGCGGGACCCCCGCCGGCGGGGACAACCCATATTTCGCCGCCTGTCGAGCCGGCGTCGCTCATCAGGCCCTGGATGAAGGCGATCTGCCTGCCGTCGGGCGACCAGCGCGGGACGGCGATCTGCGCCTGCGGCGCGTAGAGCTCGCGCACCGCTCCGGTCGCGGTGTCGATCGCGCTCAGGCGGGCTATCCACCAGTTGTTGTCGCCCGACCCGGGCGCCGAGATGACCGCAATCTGCCTGCCGTCGGGCGACCAGTCGTACTCGTAGACGTGGCTCTCCGGCGGGGAGAGGGTGCGGACCGCGCCCGTTGCGGCGTCGATCAGCACCAGGCGCTCCTCGACGACGTGCACGGCCACCTCGCCGGTCTCGTGCGCGGCGGCCTCGACGGCGCCGGCCGCTGCCTGCGACACCGCCATGTTCAGGAGGGCGATTGTGCGTCCGTCGGGCGACCAGCGTGGCCGGGCGACGTAGCCCGACAGGTTCGTCAGCATTCGCGGGACTCCTCCGGTTGCCTGCGCCACATAGAGCTGCAGCTGCTGCCTGAGTTTGCGGTCCGAGAGGAAGGCGAGCCGGCGCCCGTCAGGCGACCACGAGAGCCCGTGCTCGTCGCACAGTGGCGCGCCGTCGCCGGAAAGCCGGCGCGCAGTTCCGCCCGCCGTATCGCATATGTAGATGGAGGCGTCGGTCGACGGCGTGTGGTCGGCTTTGGGTCGCTCCTCGCTCCAGGCGACCTGCCGCCCGTCCGGCGCCAGGGCGACGTCGTTGAACTTCTGGGTGCGGTAGAAGAGCTCCAGGCTATCCTTGGGCGATGCAGCCAGGAGCACCGGGAACGCCAAGGCAGCTGCGGCAATAAGGCGCTGAACCATCGTGGGGCGCCGAGATTGGCCCCGGCCAGGCCTGCCGCAATCCGAATAAGGCGAAGGAGCCTCCTTGGGGATCCGCGCCCGAAAATTCCCCGGGGGCCCGGACTCGACAGGGGGCCCGCATTCCCGAGAGCCGGTTGGAGCGAGCTTCGGGCAGGTGGCCGTCAGGCTGCCCCTCGCGCGTGGTCATAAGACACTATCCGGTAATATTTTAGAAAAATTGAATACTTTATTTCGATGAGCGCGTATCTAACGTGGGAAACCGATGTCACAAGAATTCAACCGACCGGCCCTAACATGATCCCAACAATAATAATCCTGGCAGGCCTCGTCCTTTTAGCCGGCTGGGACAGCGCCGACAAGTGAGCCGGGCCCTGAGGGCCAGTAGGGGCTGTGCGACGGGGCAATAATTCCCGAAGCCAGGGGTCAGGACTTGCCGCCTGCAGGTCTCGTGGGATTCTGGCGGCCCGCGGCGGGGAGACTGCGGACCCGGGGCTACTGCGCCGGCCGAGGTTCGTTGGAAAGGCGCTCGGGGGCGCGCCGGGCCGGCGACTCGCGAAAAGTCTCCAGCGCCGTGGCGCGGGCGCTTCGATCCATGAGGGCCAGGGCGAGCGGCGCCGCGTAGCTGCCGCCGTGTTCAACGAATACCCAGATTGGGGAGCCGGCCATCGGGGATAGCGCCTCGGTGGCGAGCTTCCAGGCCGCGACGAAGATGAGGAGCCCAAATCCCGGCCACACCAGGACGGCCACGGCCAGCGCGCATTCGAAGGCCCCGATGCAGGGTTCGACCCAGGCACCCTGCAGGCCGATGGATGCGTATTGGGTGCTCAAGAGCGCCTTGCGCACCAACAGGCCAAGAGCTCCATGGCCGAGGAGGATTCCGGCCGTCGTCAGCCGCAGCACCCAGCAAACCCGGCTGCGCGACCCTTCGTCCAGGGCACCGAAGCCCCTGAAGCGCAGCCAGGAACTCGCGCCCTCGCGCCGTGCCATGAGAAAAAGCGCCAGCGCGGCGCCGAAATTCCCGGACCGCTCGAGCGCCTCCCAGGCGGGCTCCCCCGCCAGCGGGCGCAGGAGCGCCGTCCCGAGACCCCACAGGGCCATGTAAAGGACGGCGCCGGGCAACGGGTGGAAAAGGGCGACCAGCGCCAACGCGAGGTCGAGGGAGCCGACGAGCGGCATCAGAGAGGCTGCGGCTTCCCGCGGGATCCCCATCACGGCAAAATAGGGGAACCATGCCGCGGGGTGGAGGAAGCCAAGGGCGCCGTGGCCGATGAATTCCATCGCCACGCCTATGCGCAAGACCCAGGAGGCCTGGGCGACCGATCCGCGCTGAAAACCCATGAGGCGCAAGGAAGGCGCAATATGGTCGGCCCGGAAACAAATTTGGGGTCATCTGCCCCAAAAATGGGGCGACGGGGGGCGCATCTTGCCGATCCGCGCCCCAGGCCGGAATGCGGCCCCCGTTTCAGGTCCGCCGCTCCAGGGCCTAAGCCCCCTCCTTTTCCGACTCGCCGGCGGCGAAGCCCCATGCGAGTCCGGCGGCAAATCCGGTGGCGTGCGCCCCGACGTCGATGTGGATCCCGCCGGCGCCGAACAGCCCGAGGAGGGTGATGCCGGCCGCCAGGGGCGCAAAGACAGCCTGCCAGCCGCGCCGGCGGCCGTCCCGGCGGACGGCGCGGATCGCGCGGCCGGTGAGCAGTCCTAGGCCGGCGAAGATCGCGGTGGAGGCGCCGAGCGACCGGTAGGGACCCGGGTAGTTCAGCGCGGCGACGCCCAGGTTTCCAGTGACGGAGGCGAGCGCCAGCAGCAGCCACCCCCGCCGCCGGCCGCACGTCGAGACGACCGCGGAAAAGGCGAAGACCCCGCTCAGCTCGTTCGAGATCAGGTGGCCCAGATCCGCATGCAGGAACAGCGCGGTGCCGAGCCTCCACCATTCGCCGCGGTCGAATACGGACTGCGTGTCCAGGGCTCCGGCGTCCTCCAGGCGCCCGGGCCAAACGCCCTGGCCGCAATAGACGGCCATAAGCAGCAGGGCCCACAGCAGGGGAGTGGCGAGCTCGAATCTCCCCATCGGGCTTTCCGCGGGAGGCCGCGGCGGCCAGCCGATGCTCTCGCGATCAAAGCACGCGAGCTCCCCGCGGACGGCTCCGAGCGCCTGCGGCTCCACGAGGAGGCGGAAGCGGGCTTCGAAAGGAACCAGCCAGTAGGGCCTCCCCATGGCGAGCACGACCAGGCCGTGCTCAAACCCGTCCGCTACCGTCGGATAAACCCCCGCCTCGGCGAGGTCCGCGGGAATCGGGTCTCCAGCGGCTTCGCCGGATGGGTCGGGTGATGGCATCGGGTGGAGTGGGAGCCGTTGGGGTGCCGCTGCGACGGGAGGGAGACTCGCCGAGGGACGGCGCCCGTGCAACAGCCGCGGCGCCTAGGGCCCGCGCGCGCCACGCGTCCGGTCCCGGGCGCAAATTTTTCACTTGCGCGCCCGGTGGCGCGACCCAACACCTCCCGCCGATGCGCGGCGCGCGACCCCAAGATGATGTCCCTAAAGTCCGTCGCTGCCCGGCTTAGGACCCAGCCCCCGTCCCCGGCGATCGTTGACGCCGGGGTGATAGCCCGGAAGTACCGTTACTGGCGCGTGCGGGTGATGTATTCCACGACGGCTGGGTACGCGGTCTTCTACCTGGTCCGCAACAACATGCCGATGGCCACAAAGTCCATCACGGACGAATTCGGGTTCACGAACACGCAGTGGGGCGCCGTGCTCAGCGCGGGCACGCTCGTCTACGCGTTTTCCAAGTTCCTGAGCGGGGTGATCGGGGACCGCGCGAACCCCCGCTACCTGCTGGGCATCGGCCTGCTGGTCTCCGCCCTCATCAATTCTGTCTTCGGGCTTGCGGCCAGCCTTGGCTCCTTCGCGGCACTCTGGGCGCTCAACAACCTGTTCCAGGGTGTGGGCGTGCCCCCTTGCACGCGCCTGCTGACGTACTGGTACAGCCCGCGCGAGATCGGCCGGGCGTGGGGAGTCTGGAACGCCTCGCACCAGATCGGCAGCGCCTTTATCGCGGTCTGGGCCGGATACCTTGTCGCCAGTCACGGCTGGAGGGCCGCCTTCGTGGCTCCGGCCATTGTCGCCGTCATCGGCTCGTTCTGGCTGATGAACCGGCTGACCGACTCGCCCGAGTCGATGGGCCTGCCGCCGATCGAGGTCTACAAGGAGCAAGTGAAGCGCCCGGCCGACGCCCCCTCGGTGCCCTTCCGCGAGATCTTCAGGCGGCACATCCTCGCCAACCGCTGGGTGTGGACCGTCAGCGTCGCCAACTTCTTCGTGTACGTGGTGCGCATCGGGATAGTGAACTGGGCCCCGAAATACCTGATGGAGGCCAGGGGATTCACCCTGGGCAGGGCGGGCATATCCCTGTCCCTGTTTGAGGTGGCCGGCATCTTCGGCGCGTTCGCCTCGGGCTGGCTGTCGGACACGCTCTTCAAGGGCAGGCGCGGGCCCGTGTCCGCCGGGTTCATGCTCTGCCTGATCGTCTCCGTGCTGGCACTTTTCGCCGTGCCTGGCGGCCGCGCGGCGGCGATGATGGCGCTGTTCGCCGCGCTGGGGTTCTTTGTCTACGGCCCGCAGATGCTGGTGGCGGTGGCTGCGGCCGATTTCGCCACCAAGGTGGCGTCCGCGAGCGCCGTGGGGCTAACCGGACTGTTTGGCTACCTCGGCGCGGCGTTCTGCAATTTGGCCACGGGAATCCTGGTGGACCGCTTCGGCTGGAACGGCGCCCTGTGGCTCTACGCCGCCTCGGCGATCGTCGGGTGCGCGCTTCTCGCCTCGACCTGGAACAGGGCCTCGCCGCTCCTCAGGGAGGACGCGCCCTGACGTCGCGCTAGCTTCTCGCCGTCGTGCTCGCCAGCTCGTAGCTTATCTTCCCCTCGATGATTTCTCGCAGGGCCGTGTCCTCCGCCGAAAGCTTTTCAAGCGATTCGACCAGCGGGCGGTTGCCCCGCTTGAGCTGTTTCACGCGCCGTGAGACGACGTTGACCAGGATGTTCGGGTCATCGATCGTCTTTAGCGCTTCCTTGATGTAATCGTCTCTCATCGCCCCCATGCTACGGGCCGCGGGCGCAAACACGACCCCTATCGGGGCGGGCGGCGCAGGGCGGGGGCAATGCCGCCGCAGGCCATTCGGTTAGAACGATTTTGCAGGGGGGCGCCGGCGCGATCTCGGGCGCTCGCTGGCGGCGCCGGCAGTTTCCCGACGGGGCCGCCCGCGATCCGCGGCCCGAAGGGGACCGTCAGTCCCCGACCAGTCTGTATCCGATTCCCGACTCGGTCTTCAGATGGCGCGGCCTGTGGGGCTCGGCTTCGAGCTTCTGGCGGATGTGCGTCATGTGCACCCGCAGGTAGTGCGTGTTTCCCTCCGCCTTGGGGCCCCACAACTCGCGGAGCATCTGGCCGTGGGTCACCACCTTTCCGCGGTGCATGACCAGCAGGCGCAGCATCGCATACTCCTTCGCCGTCAGCCGGACCTCGGAGCCGCGCCGGCGCACGAGGCGCGCGGAGAGGTCCATCTCGATGTCGCCGAAGACGATCACGGCGGGCTCGTTCTCCCCGGGGGCGCGCCTGAGGATCGCGCGCAGCCTGGCCGTGAGCTCGGCGGCGCCGAAGGGCTTGGTGAGGTAGTCGTCCGCCCCGGCGTCCAGCGCCGCGACCTTGTCGGGCTCCCCGGCTATCACCGTCAGCACGAGCACGGGGACGCGCGACCATTCGCGCAGCTGCCGGAGGACCTCGAGACCGCCCATGTCGGGCAGGCCGAGGTCCAGGACGACCGCCTCGGGCTGGCGCCGCGCGGCCTCGTCGAGGCCGAACCTGCCCGTGTCCGCCTCCACGACGCAATAGCCCGCGGCCTCGAGCGTGATGCGCAGCAGGCGGCGGATCTGCACCTCGTCGTCGATCACGAGAACCGTCTGTCTGGCCGGGGTCGGGGTCATTCTTCGGGGACGTCGCCGTGCGGCTTGTAGGGCAGGTACACGGTCAGAACCGCGCCGCCGCCCGGATTCTCGCCCGCCATGACGTCGCCGCCCTGCGCGGTCACGAAGCCCCGGATGATCGAGAGCCCGAGCCCGAGGCCGCCCGCCCTCGCGGCGTCCCCGCGCTGGAATTTCTGGAACAGGCGTTCGCGCATCGCCGCCGGCATCCCTGGACCCCGGTCGGCCACCGTGAAGAATATCCGCGCCTTGGCCGTGTCGACGCCCGCCGCGAGGAAGATGGGCGTGCCGGCGGGCGTGTGCAGCGCCGAGTTGAGGAGCAGGTTCGCGATCACCTGCTCCATCAGCGCGGCGTCGGCGCGGAAGAGCGGCAAGTCCTTGGGAATGTCGGTCTCGAACGGATGGCCCTCGAGCGAGTCGCTGACGCCCTCTATCGCGGCGTTGACCAGATCGTGGCCGTCGCACCAGTCGAGGCGCGGCCTGAGCGCGCCCGACTCGAGGCGCGTCTGGTCAAGCAGGTTGTTCACGAGGCGGTTGAGGCGGCGCGTGGCGGTGCGGATCTCCTGGGCGAGGCTGTCGCGCGTCGCCTTGTCGGCGGATGCGAGGTTTTCGACCGCCGCGCTCAGAACCGCGAGCGGCGTTTTCAGCTCGTGGGACACGCCGTCGAGGAGCGTGCGGTGAAGCTTGTCGGACTCGGCGAGCAGCTTCTCGCGCTCTCCCGCCGCGCGCAGCTGCTCCCGCTCGACAAGCTGCGCGAGCTGGGTGGCGAAGCTTTCGGCCAGGTCGCGCTGCGCGAGGGTGAGCAGGGCCTCGGGCGGCAGGCGCAGGATCAGGACGCCGACGGCCGTGTCCTCGCGCAGGAGCGGCACGTGGAACCCCTCGGCCGAGGGGAGCGTGTCGGTGAAGCGCCCGGCCTTCTTGCGGTTGCGCCAGGCCCATTCGGCCACGCCGCGCTCCTTCTCGGTGACCGTGAACGAGCCGGCGTAGTGCGGCATGAGCGCGGAGCCGTTTCCGTCGTCCAGGAGGAGCGCCGTCGTGGCGCCGAAGTATGCGTCGGCCTGGCGGAGCGCGGCGAAGACCGCGTCGTCGAGCGTGCGGGCCGAGCTTATCGCCTGCGTGAGGTGGAAGAGGGCGGTGGCGCGGTCCTCCCTCATGCGCTCGTTGCGCTCCTGCGTGCGGATGCGGGAAGCAAGGTGGCCGGTGATGAGCGCGACGGCAAAATAGGTGCCGAGCAGCAGGCGGTCCTCCAGCCTCCCCACGACGAAGGTGAAGATCGGCGGGATGAAGAGGTAGTCCCAGGCTACCGCGCTGGCCACGGCGGCGACAAATATGGGGCCGCGGCCGACGCGCAGGCTCAGGCCGATCACGGCAAGCAGGTAGAAGAGGCCCACCGCCGGGTACCCGCAGTAGGGAACGACAAACCAGCTCGCGACCGTGAGAGGCGCCAGCGTGCCGAACACCTCGGCGTATTCGCGCGCGGGAGAGGGCTCGACGCGATGCCACTCGATCCACCGGGCCGGCTTCTCGCCGGATCGCTCGGCGGGAACGACGTAGATGTCGATCGACCCTCCGATGTGAAGGAGACGGTCGACAAGGTTGCCGCCGCGCAGGGCGTCGAGCCAGCGCGGCCTAAGGGACTTGCCGACGACGATCTGCGTGGCGTTGTTCTGCAGGGCGACCCGCACGAGGGCATCGGCGACGTCGTTGTCGTGGGTGACGACGATCTCGGCTCCCAGCTCGCGCGCAAGCGCCAGGTTCTGCTCGAGGCGGCGCAGGGCGTCCTTCTCGAGCGGGTGCGACGGCTCGACGCTCACGGCGATCCAAGACGCGCCCTGGGACGCCGCCATCCGGCGCGTCCAGCGCACGAGCTGCGTCGAGGTGGGGCTGGGGCCCACGGCGACCAGCAGCCGCTCGCCGGAGCGCCAGACCGTCTTTAGCGCACTGGCCGAGCGCAGCTCCCGAAGGCGCTTGTCGACCTGCTCGGCCACAAAGCGCAGGGCCAGCTCGCGCAGCGCGGTGAGATGGGTGTCCTTGAAGAAATTCTCCGCCGCCGCCGCCGCGCGGCCCTCCATGTAGACCTTGCCCTCGCTCAGGCGCTCGCGCAGCGCCTCGGGCGTGATATCGACCAGCTCGATCTGGTCGGCGAGGCCGAAGACCGAGTCGGGCACGGTCTCGTGCACGGTCGCCCCCGTGATCTGCCGGACGGCGTCCGCGCGGCTCTCGATGTGCTGGACGTTGAGCGTCGTGTAGACGTCGATGCCGGCGTCAAGGAGCTCGATCACGTCCTGGTAGCGCTTGGGATGCCTCGAGCCCGGGGCGTTCGTGTGCGCGAACTCGTCCACGAGGACCAGCCGGGGCTTGCGCGCGAGGATGGCCTCCAGGTCCATTTCCGCAAGCTGGATGCCCTTGTAGGCGATCGGCTTGCGGGGGACCAGCGGAAGGCCGACGAGAAGGGCCTCGGTCTCGGCGCGGCCGTGGGTCTCGACCACGCCGACGACGAGGTCGACCCTCTCGCCCAGCTCCTGCTGCGCGGCGCGGAGCATCGCGTAGGTCTTGCCGACGCCGGGGCACATCCCGAAGAAGACCTTCAGCCTCCCCCGGCGGGCGCGCGCCTCGTCGCGCTTGAGCGCCGCGAGAAGCGCGTCGGGGTCGGGCCTTTCCGGTGCAGTCACGCCTGAAAGCATCGCCAGCCGGCCGCGACGGGCAATCCTTCTGTGAAGGCGCCGCCGCGCCCCCTCCCGTTGCGGCCGACGCTACCTTGCCCGCGCCACCCGGTCGAGCTCCACATTGAGCCGAAGAACGTTGACGCCGGGTTCCCCCAGAACGCCGAGGTCCCGGCCCTCGGTGGTGGCCGCAATGAGCTCGCGGACCCTGCCGGGCTCGAGGCGGCGGACCCTTGCGACCCGCCCGGCCTGGATCAGGGCGTTGGCGACGCTGATATGGGGGTCGAGGCCGCTGCCGGAGGACGTGACCGCGTCGGCCGGCACCGGCGCGTCGGCTCCGAGCCCGTTGGTGGTCCGGTACGCGGCGACCGCGGCCTTGACGCTGTCATCTAGCTTCTGGCTTGTCGGCCCGAGGTTGGTCCCCCCCGAGCTTGTGGCGTCATAGCCGTTGCCAGCCGCGGAGGGACGGGGCTGGAAGTACTTGTCGCTCGAGAAATTCTGCGCGAGCAGCGTGGAGCCGCGCACGACGCCGTCCCTGTCCACGAGCAGGCTCCCGTTGGCCTTGTCCGCAAAGAACGCGTGCGCGCCCGCCCACACGGCCAGCGGATATGCGCCGCAGAGCAGCACCGCGAACACGAGCGTGAGCAGCAGCGAGATCCTGAGTTCCGTGAAGAGCGTCTTCATTGTTCAGACGAGGTGGACCGCGTTGACGAAGACATCGATCAGCTTGATCCCGATGAACGGTATGATGATCCCGCCGAAGCCGTAGATGAGGAGGTTGCGCCTGAGCATCGCGGCCGCCCCGATGGGGCGGTAGGCCACGCCCTTCAGGGCGAGCGGGATGAGTGCGATGATGATGAGGGCGTTGAAGATGACCGCGCTCAGGATGGCGCTCAGGGGCGAGACGAGGTGCATGACGTTGAGCGGCGCAATCGCCGGAAAGACGCCGACCAGCATCGCGGGAATGATCGCGAAATACTTCGCGACATCGTTGGCGATGCTGAACGTCGTCAGGGCGCCGCGGGTGATGAGCAGCTGCTTTCCTATCTCGACGATGTCGAGCAGCTTCGTCGGGTTGGAGTCGAGGTCCACCATGTTGCCGGCCTCCTTGGCGGCCTGGGTGCCCGTGTTCATGGCGACGCCGACATCGGCCTGGGCGAGCGCGGGCGCGTCGTTGGTGCCGTCGCCGGTCATCGCGACCAGGTGGCCGGCGGCCTGCTCCTCGCGGATGCGGCCGAGCTTCATTTCGGGCGTTGCCTGGGCCAGGAAGTCGTCGACTCCGGCCTCGGCCGCGATGGCCGCCGCGGTGAGCGGGTTGTCGCCGGTGATCATCACGGTGCGGATGCCCATCGCCCGCAGCTGCGCGAAGCGCTCCTTTATCCCGCCCTTGACGACGTCCTTGAGGAAGATGACGCCGAGCGTCTCCCGGCCCTCCGCGACGACGAGCGGCGTCCCGCCCCGCCGCGATATCTCGTCGACCGCGGCGGTGACCGGGTCGGGGAAGGCCCCCCCCTGGGACTCGACCCACGCCCTGACGTTGGCGGCGGCGCCCTTGCGGATGGAGCGGGCCGGCGCGCCGTCGGCGGCGGCGAGGTCCACGCCGCTCATGCGTGTCTGCGCCGTGAACGGCACGAAGTTCGCGCGCTGCGAGGAGAGGTCCCGGCCGCGGAGGTTGAACTTCTCCTTCGCGAGCACGACGATGCTGCGGCCCTCGGGAGTCTCGTCCGCGAGCGAGGCGAGCTGGGCCGCGTCGGCGAGGCGCTCGAGCGTAAGGCCCGGGGCGGGCAGGAACTCGGAGGCCATCCGGTTTCCGAGGGTGATCGTGCCCGTCTTGTCGAGGAGGAG
>DATNHT010000155.1:0-17503 GCA_035604815.1 Opitutaceae bacterium | reverse complement strand
CACCAACGAGCCGATACTCACCACCGCCCAATCGAACGGTCTCGGCCTGTGGGGTTCCTGGCAGCGGCAGGGGGATTTCTACTGGGAGGGCGTGCTGATATGGCTCGACGCCGACACCCTGATTCGCACGCGGACGCAGGGCCGGAAATCGCTGGATGACTTCGCCAGGGCATTCTTCGGAGTCGACGACGGCAGCTACGCGACCCTGACCTACACATTCGACGACGTGGTAAAGACCCTGAACGACGTCATGCCCTACGATTGGGCGGCCTTCCTGCGCGCGCGGCTCGACGGGCACGGCCCCGGAGCCCCCCTCGACGGACTCACGCGCGGGGGCTACAGGTTGGTCTATACGGACAAGGAGTCCGACTTCTACCACAGCGCCGAGGCTCCCAGGAAGATCGACGACTTCACCTTCTCCCTGGGGTTCGTCGTCGACAAGGAATCCGCGCTGGCTGAGGTCGTCTGGAACAGCCCCGCCTTCGCCGCGGGGCTGACCGTTGGCACCCAGATCATAGCCGTCAACGGCTTCGCCTACGAGGGCGACAGACTGAGGGACTCGGTCAGGGATGCGGCCAAGGCAGGCGCGGCGCCGATCCTCTTGCTGGTGAGGAAAGGCAACCGCTACTCCACCGTAAGCATGGATTACCACGGCGGCCTGCGCTACCCTCATCTGCAGCGCATAGCCGGCTCGCCGGCCCTCCTGGACGACATCCTGGCCCCTCGAAAGTAGCCTGGCCTCGCCGGTCGTGCCCGGCTCCGTCCTCCGGTTCCCGGCGCTTCGCCGGGGAATGCCCCTACGGTCCGAGAAACCGGCTCCTCGTCGGGGTGGCATTCGCCCGGTCGCTTGCGGCGGCGTTCCGGTTGCGCGCGGTGAGCACGCGCCTGAGCGAAGGAAGGGTGCGGCTGCGCGCCCGTCGGCGCGGTGACGGGAGTGGTCCGCATTCCTTCGCCAAGAGGCGGGCTCGAGCGCTGTTGGCGTGAGGGCGGACCAGCCCGCGGATCCTATGGGCCCGGGGGCGGCGGCGCCGACCACGCCGTCATGCCTCCGCGCAGGCTCGATGCCGAGCGGAATCCGTGCCGCTCGCGCAGTATCCGGATTCCGCGCAGGCTGCGGACGCCCGCGGAGCAGTAGACCACCGTCGGGATTGCGGGATCGAGCGGGGCGATGTCCGAGGCGGAGCTCGTTTCCAGGCGCCTGAGAGGCACGTGGACAGACGGCTCGATCGATCCCTGGATCCTCTCCCAGTCCTCGCGCACGTCGAGCAGCTGGAGAGGCGACCCCGCCCCGAGCCTGCGCCAGAGCTCGTCGCGGTCGATCTCGTCGCTCGCAGCCGGCACCTCGCAAGTCTCGCCGTAGCCTTCGGGCGGAAGCTCCGTGATCGTGCGCCCGCCGGGATCGCGGCGCAGCCCGACAACGTAGGAGACCATCGTGAGGGTGTTCCAGATGAGGAGCCTGCCGGAGAGCGGCTCGCCGATCCCCGCGAGCAGCTTGATCGCCTCGCACGCCTGGGCCGTCCCGATGATTCCGGTGACGGCGCCTAGGACGCCGGCCTCGGCGCAGTTGGGAACGGTTCCGGGCGCGGGCGGTTCCGGGAAGAGGCAGCGGTAGGTGGGGCCGCCGCGCCAGTTGAAAACGCTGACCTGGCCCTCGAATCCCTGGATCGCCCCGTAGACGAAGGGCCGGCCCGCGATTGCGCACGCGTCGTTCACGAGGTACCGGGTCGGGAAATTGTCGGAGCCGTCGACGACCAGGTCGCAGGAGCGAACGAGGCCGAGCGCGTTGGTCCGGTCAAAGCGGTCCGGCCGCGGCTCCACCCGGACGAGCGGGTTTAGCGCGCGGAGCCTGCGCGCGGCGGCCTCGGCCTTGTTGGCGCCCTGGTCGGCGCTCTCGTAGAGGACCTGGCGCTGAAGGTTGGAGACGTCGACCCGGTCGGGATCGACGACGACGATCCGACCGACGCCGGCGGCGGCGAGGTAGAGGAGTGCGGGGCAGCCGAGCCCGCCGGCGCCGATGACGAGCACCGAGCCCGACTTGAGCTTTTCCTGCGCCGCCGCGCCGAATCCGGGAAGCGACAGGTGGCGCTGGTACCGGGCGATTTCGTCGGGTCCGAGTGGCATCGGAGGGGAGGGGGCCTCTACGAGACGAGCGCCTCCGGGACGGCGCGGCCCGCCCGCCGCGGCTGGCGGCCCGGGAAGCCGTCGTACGTGGAGTCCCAGTCCTTCCATACGGGCTCGTAGCCCTGCGACCTGAGGAACGCGGCGACCTGCGCCGGGCTGCGGTTGTCGTCTATCTCGAATTGCTCGAGGGAATCGGGCGCGCTCGCGTAGCCGCCCGGGTTCGTGCGCGATCCCGCGCTCATCACCGTGAATCCGAGCCGGAACGCGCTGTTGCGGAAGGCCTCGCTCTCGCGGGTGGAGAGCGAGAGCTCGGCCTCGGGGCTGAGCAGCCTGAAGGCGCACGCGGCCTGGACGAGGTCCCGCTCGCCGAAGGGCCTGACCGGGACCTGCCCCCCCTCGTGGGGGCGGAGCCTGGGAAACGACACGGAGGTCCGTGTCCTCCAGTGGGTCGTCTCGATGTGGCGCAGGTGGAGCCCCGTGAACCAGGCGTCCGCCCGCCAGTCGCTAAGGCCGAAGAGCGCGCCGAGCCCGATCTTCTTGATCCCGGCGCGGCCGAGCCGGTCGGGGGTCCCGAGCCGCCAGCCGATGTCCGCCTTGGGCCCGCTCAGGTGGTGCCGGAGGTACGCCGGCTCGTCGTAGGTCTCCTGGTAGACGAGGACGGCGCTCAGGCCGTCCCGCGCGAGCGCGGCGTAGTCGTCCTCGGGCAGCGGCTGGACCTCGATCCAGAGCCCGGAAAAATGCGGCCGCAGGAGCCGCAGCGCGTTGGAGAGGTAGTCGCGGCCGACGCGGCCGGTCTCCCCGGTCACGAGCAGGACGCTGTCGAAGCCGCGGGAGCGGAGCACGCCGGCCTCGGCGAGGATCTCGGCGTCGGCGAGCACCTTCCGGCGGATCCGGTTGTGCGCGCTGAATCCGCAGTACGTGCACACGTTGGCGCAAGCATTTGAGAGGTAGAGCGGCGCGTAGAGCCGCATGGTGCGCCCGAACCGCTCGACGGTGTACTGGTGGGCGGCCTGCGCCATGTCCTCCAGGCAGGATGATGCGGCGGGCGAAAGGAGCGCCGCGAAATCCTCGAGGTCGACGGATCCCCGGGCACGGCCGAGCGCGCGCCGGACCTCCGCGGGCGTCTTCGACGCGATCCTGCGCGCGACCGCCCCGAAGTCGTGGCCGCGCCAGAGGTCGATGAAGTTCATGGGCCGGCCCCCCCGAGGAACGCCGTCAGGGGCGAGGTCGCGCTGGCGCGGGCGGACCCGCTCCCGGTGTCGGGGCGCGCCATCCCGGCCTCCCAGGCGATCCGCCCCGCCTCGACGCCGAGCCGGAACGCCTCCGCCATCGCGACGGGGTCGGCCGCAGAGGCGATCGCCGTGTTGACGAGAACCGCGTCGGCTCCCATCTCGAGCGCGGCCGCTGCGTGGGACGGGGCGCCGAGCCCCGCGTCGACGACCACGGGCACGCGGCTCTGGGCGATGATGATCTCGAGGAACGCCCTGGACTCGAGCCCCCTGTTGCTCCCGATCGGGGAGCCGAGCGGCATCACCGCGGCCGCGCCCGCGTCCTCGAGCCGCTTGCACAGGACGGGATCGGCGTGGACATACGGGAGCACGGTGAACCCGCGCTTCACGAGCAGCTCGGTCGCCTGGAGGGTCTCGACCGCGTCGGGCATCAGGTACTTTGGGTCAGGATGGATCTCGAGCTTGAGCCAGTTCGTCTCGAGCGCCTCCCGCGCGAGCTCGGCCGCAAGCACGGCCTCGCGGGCGTTGCGCGTTCCCGAGGTGTTCGGGAGCAGGCGGAAGCGGCTGGAATCCAGGTGGCCGAGGATGTCGTCGGGCTCGCCGCCGGTGCGGACGCGGCCCAGAGCCACGGTCACGAGCTGCGTGCCCGAGGCCTCGAGGCTCCTGCGCATGACCTCGCCCGAGCTGAACTTCCCGGTTCCCACAAAGAGGCGGGAGGAGAACTCGACGCCGGCGATCAAGAGGGGTCTAGGGCTCATGGGTGCGGGACGGGATCGGGGGCGAGCTCCGCGGGCAGGCTCCAGGCATCGAGGAACGCGCGGAGGTTCTCCTCGATGCGGCCTCCGGCATGGAGGCGGGACGAGACCGCGGCTCCTGCGGCGCCGGCGTCGCGCAGCGCGGGAAGGTCCTCGGGAGCGACGCCCCCGATGACCCACGCGGGGATCCCGCGCAGCTGCGCGATCAGCGCGCGGACCCCGTCCAGGCCGAGCACCGGCGACAGGTTCCGCTTGGTCGTCGTGAAGCGCAGGGGTCCCACGCCCGCGTAGTCCAGGCATCCCGACGCCACGGCCCGCAGGGCGTCGCCACGGCTGCCCACCGTTCCGCCGAGGATCCGGTCGGGCCCGAGGCGCAGGCGGGCCCCGCGCCAGTCGGCGTCGAGGCCGCCCAGGTGGGCGCCGTCGGCGCCCGACGCGAGCGCGACATCGACGCTGTCGTTCACGATCAGGACGGCGCCGTGCCGGCGGCACGCCCGCGCGGCTTCAGCCGCCTCGGCCACCCAGGCGTCGCGGGTGGCGCCCTTCATCCGGAGCTGGATCCATCGCGCGCCGGCGGCGCACAGGCGCGCGGCCTGCTCGGCGTGCGCCATCCCGAGCCCGTCCTGGGTCAGGCACATGACGGGAAAATGGCTCCGGGGATCAAGCGGCATAGCGTGCGCCCTCCAGCCTCGCCGCCGCGTTCCGGATGCGTTCAAACGCGCGCGCCGGGTCGGAGTCGTTCCACACGGCGCCGAGGACAGCGGCCCCGTCGAATCCGATCTCGAAGCAGCGGGCGAGCCTCGGCACCGTTATTCCGCCAATCGCGAGTACGCGGGCCGGTCCCGGGAAACCGGCAACGGCCGTGCGCCTCCTCTGCCTCATGAGGGCCCACAGCTCGTACCATGGAAAATCCGCGGGCGGACCGTATCCGGGCTTCGACAGCGAGGGAAACACGGGCCCGAACAGGACCGAGTCGTACGCCATGAGGTGGCGCCGCAGCGACGGAAGGTCGTGGCACGAACGGCTGGATCCGCCCGGCGGCGGCCGCCCGCCGGGCGCGGTGTCCTTGTCGTGGCGGCCGCCGAGCCCCAGCTCCTCGACGAGCGAATGATGCTCGTGCAGGATCATCCTCGGCCGCCACTCGCCGGGGAGCAGGCGCAGCCACGCCTCGAGCTCCCGGGCCGTCCATGACGGCTTGCGGACGTGGTAGCGCTCCAGGCCTTCCGCGAAGAATCGCTTCATCGCGGGAACCTCGCGCGGGTCCCTCGATTCGGGGGAGATGACGACGATCTGCATGGGAAGCGCTGGAGCCGGCTTAGCCCCCCTGCGTGGCGCGGATCACGAGGACGCGGTCCTTTTCCGCGAGCGGGCGCGACCCCCACTCGGCCCGGGGAATGACCTCGCCGTTCACAGCGGCGGCGACGCCCTTGCGGTCCGCAAGCCCGAGCTCGCTGAGCAGCGCCATGAGCGTCGCAGCCCCGGCCAGCAGGTGGGGCCGGTCGTTCAGGAAGATCGCGCGCGTGGCCGGGGGCGCGCTCATTTGGCGGAGGCGACGTAGATCTCGCCGCCCAGCTCGCGGAACTCGCCGGACTTCGCCTTCATCCCCGCCTCGAGCGCGGCCTCGGTCGTCAGGCCCTGCTCCTCGGCGTAGCGCCGGACGTCGTCCGTGATCTTCATCGAGCAGAACTGCGGCCCGCACATCGAGCAGAAGTGCGCCGTCTTCGCGCTCTCCTGGGGGAGGGTGGCGTCGTGGAATTCCCGGGCCCTCTCGGGATCCAGGGAAAGGTTGAACTGGTCCTCCCACCGGAACTCGAATCGGGCCTTGGAGAGGGCGTTGTCCCGGTACTGCGAAGCGGGATGGCCCTTCGCCAGGTCGGCGGCGTGGGCGGCGATCTTGTAGGCGATCACCCCCGCCCGCACGTCGTCCCTGTCGGGAAGGCCCAGGTGCTCCTTGGGCGTCACGTAGCAGAGCATCGCCGTGCCGTGCCACCCGATCATGGCCGCGCCGATCGCGCTCGTGATGTGGTCGTAGCCCGGTGCGATGTCGGTGGTGAGCGGCCCGAGCGTGTAGAAGGGCGCCTCCGCGCACCAGTCGAGCTGCTTTTCCATGTTCTCGGCGATCATGTGCATCGGGATGTGGCCGGGGCCCTCGCACATCACCTGGACGCCGAGCTCCCAGGCGCGGACGGTGAGCTCGCCCTGGGTCCTGAGCTCGGAGAACTGGGCCTCGTCGTTCGCGTCCGCGATGGAGCCCGGGCGCAGGCCGTCGCCGATCGAGAACGAGACGTCGTAGGCCGCCATGACCTCGCAGATGTCGTCCCAGCGCGTGTAGAGGAAGTTCTCCTGGTGGTGGGCGAGGCACCACTTCGCCATGATCGATCCGCCGCGGCTCACGATTCCCGTCATCCTGCGTGCCGTGGAGGGGATCGCCCTCAGCCGGACGCCCGCGTGTATCGTGAAGTAGTCCACGCCCTGCTCGGCCTGCTCGACCAGGGTGTCGCGGAAGATCTCCCAGGTCAGGTCCTCGGGCCTGCCGCCCGCCTTCTCGAGCGCCTGGTAGATCGGCACGGTGCCGACGGGCACCGGGCAGTTGCGCAGGATCCACTCGCGGGTCTGGTGGATGTTCCTTCCCGTCGAGAGGTCCATCAGCGTGTCGCCGCCCCACTTGACCGACCAGCGCATCTTCTCGACCTCCTCGTCGATCGAGGAGGCGACCGCCGAATTGCCGATGTTCGTGTTGATTTTGACCAGGAAATTGCGGCCGATCACCATCGGCTCGAGCTCCGGGTGGTTGATGTTGGCGGGGACGATCGCGCGGCCGCGGGCGACCTCGTCGCGGACAAACTCCGGGGTGATCTCCGCGGGGATCGAGGCGCCCATGCTCCGGCCGGGGTGCTGGCGCCACAGGGAGTTGCGGGGCCCCGCGGCCGCGAGCTCCATCAGGTCCGCGGCGCGCTGGAGCCTCGTGTTCTCGCGGATAGCCACGAACTCCATCTCGGGGGTCACGATCCCCCGCCGGGCATACGCGAGCTGCGTCACGCGCCCGCCCGCTCTTGCCCTGAGGATCTTGCGGGCGCTCCGGTCGAAGAACTTGATCGGGTTGCGCCGGCCCTCGTCCTCCGCCTGCTCCCGGTGCCTCTGCGAAAGGTAGCCGTCGTCGAGGGGCCTCACCCCGCGCCCCGGGATCTCCTCTGTGTCGCCGCGCTCGGCGATCCACCCCGCGCGCACGGCGGGAAGCCCGAGCCCCGGGTCGGCGTGGAATGCGGGGTCCCCCCAGGGCCCCGACGTGTCGTACACGCGGACGGGCTCGTTGGGCAGCTCGGCGCCGTTGGGCTGGCGCGTGGGGGAGAGCGCGATCTCGCGCATCGGGACGCGCAGGTCGCTGCGCGTCCCGGCGACGTACACCCGGCGCGATGCGGGAAAGAGGCGGTGGCCGGCGGGGGCGGCTTCGATTGACTGGGACATGGGAGGGATGGTTAGCGGCCGCGGCCCACCCCGCGGTTCGGGTCACAGATCCCACCGCTTCTCGCGGACGGCCCTGTTTTCCCTACGGCGGTGTGAGACGCATCAGGTTCCGAGGATTTGGCGGCCGATCGCGCAGCCATCTCAGCCCGGCGCCCCGGGCTCTCCTAAACGTGGACAGGCTCAAGGTAGCCAGGGCGGGCGGCGTATCAACTGGAAACGTCGTTTGCCGCTTGAAACCGCCGGCCCCCTTGAGCGTCATTAGATTGCGTCATTAGATTGCATCAACCCCCGCATCTCATTTGTTTATGCCCGACCGACCGATGACCCGCGAGCATCCATGCTGTGGCGTGTCCACGAACATCGAGGACTATTTCCTGACGCGCAGGAGATTCCTTAACCGGGTGGGCATGGGCCTCGGTGCGCTGGGGCTCGCGACGATGCTCGATCCCGCGGACCTCGTGTCCGGGCCCGGGGCCGCGAAGGGGCTATCGCGGGCCGACAACCCCCTGGCGCCGCGGCCCCCTCCGCTCCCGGCGACCGCCAAGGCCGTCATCCACATCTTCGCCCAGGGCGCGCCCTCGCACATCGACACATGGGACCCCAAGCCGGAGCTCGTGCGGATGGACGGGAGGACCATCGGCGACAGCGGGGTCGCCATGGGCTCGCCGTTCAGGTTCACCCCCATGGGGCGCTCGGGGATCGAGGTGAGCGAGCTCTTCCCTGGGATCGGGCAGCACGTGGACGACATGGCGGTCGTGCGCTCCATGTACACCGACATCCCCGCGCACGAGGTCGCCACCGTGTTCATGAACACCGGGTCGCTGCGGATCTCGAAGCCCAGCATGGGCTCGTGGGTGGTGTACGGGCTCGGGACCGAGAACCAGAACCTCCCGGGGTTCATCGCTCTGCGCAGCGGCGGGCTGCCGTCGGGCGGCGCCGCGAACTACGGCTCCGCGTTCCTGCCGGGCGTATTCCAGGGATCGAGCGTCAACACCCAGGCGGCGAACGTGCAGCAGATGATCCAGAACATCCGCAACCCCTACATCGGAAGCGGCGAGCAGCGCCGGCAGATGAATCTCGTGAAGCAGCTGAACGAGATGCAGGAGCGCGAGCTCAAGGACGACCAGGTGCTCGAGACGCGCCTGGAGTCCTACGAGATCGCGTTCAAGATGCAGGCGGCCGCGACGGACGCGTTCGACCTCAACAAGGAGACGGAGGCCGTGCGCGCGGCCTACGGAAGGACCCCCCAGGGAAACCAGCTCCTGCTCGCGCGCCGGCTCGTCGAGCGGGGCGTGCGGTTCGTGCAGGTCTGGCACGACGGCTGGGACCACCACCAGGACCTCCAGGAGAGGATAACGAAGAAGGCCAAGGAGATCGACCAGCCGACGGCCGCGCTCCTCGCGGACATGAAGCAGCGCGGCCTCCTCGACACGACGCTCGTCCTCTGGGGCGGCGAATTCGGGCGGAAGCCGACGCGGGACCGCAACGGCTACGAGAATCCCGGCCGCGACCACGACGCCCGGGCGTTCTCGGTGTGGCTCGCGGGCGGCGGGATCAAGGGCGGGACAATCCACGGCGCGACGGACCAGTTCGGCGCCGAGGCGGTGAAGGACAAGGTGCACGTCCACGACCTCCACGCCACGATCCTGCGCGCGCTGGGATTTGACCACACCAAGCTGACCTACCGCTTCAACGGGCGCGACTTCCGGCTGACGGACGTGGCGGGAAGCGTGGTCCAGCCGATTCTCGCCTGATGAACCGGACCTGCAAGGCCGCGGGGCTGGCCTTGGCGCTGGCCGCCGGCGCCCCGCAGCTCTCGGCGGCCGTCGCGGCCGCGCCGCCGATCGCGCCAGCCGCCCAGCCGATTTCGCCCGGCGACCTCCAGTTCTTCGAGGCGCGGATACGGCCGATATTCGCCGACCGCTGCTACAAGTGCCACAGCCGCATGGCCGACAAGATCAAGGGCGGGCTCATGCTCGACACGCGCGAGGGGATGCTCCACGGCGGCGACACGGGGCCCGCGATCGCGCCCGGCAAGCCCGGGGACAGCCTCATCGTCGAGGCGATAGGCTACAGGGACAGCGACCTGCAGATGCCGCCCAAGGGCGACCGCCTGTCGGACCAGCAGGTGGCGGACATCACGGAGTGGATCCGCAGAGGGGCGCCCGACCCGAGGTCCCTGGTCGCGAAGGGAAGCTCGTCCGCCTACGGCGGCGTCGGGCGGGACCACTGGTCCTTCCTTCCCGTCCGCAGGCAGGCTGTCCCGGTCGTCGCGGACCCGGCCTGGTGCAGGACACCGGTCGACAACTTCATCCTCGCCCGCCTCGAGGAGAGTGGGATGAAGCCGAACGGCCCGGCCGACAAGTACACGCTGATCCGGAGGGCGACCTTTGACCTCACCGGGCTCCCGCCGACCGAGGCCGAGGTGCAGCGGTTCCTGGTCGACGATTCGCCGGACGCCTGGGCGAGGGTCGTCGACCGGCTCCTCGCCTCGCCCCATTACGGCGAGCGGTGGGGCCGGTACTGGCTGGACGTCGCCCGCTACGCCGACACCAAGGGCGACACGCCCCAGCGGGAGGACCCGCGCTACCCGTTCGCGTGGACGTACCGGGACTACGTGATCGACGCGTTCAACAGCGACAAGCCGTACAACCAGTTCATCGTGGAGCAGCTGGCCGCCGACCGGATCGTCGCCAACGAGGAGCGCGGGAACAAGTCGAAGCCCGGCTCCGTGGACCAGCGGCCGCTTGCGGCCCTGGGGTTCCTGACGCTCGGCAACCGCTTCGAGAACAGCACGAACGACATCATTAACGACCGGATCGACGTCACGACGAAGGCCTTCCTGGGGCTCACGGTCTCGTGCGCCCGGTGCCACGACCACAAGTTCGACCCAATCCCGACGGCCGACTATTACTCGCTCTACGGCGTCTTTGCCGACACGGCGGAGCCCAAGCAGGAGCCCTGGCTGCACCCGATGCCGAAGACCCCCGCTCTCGTGGACTACCTCTCCAAGATGCAGGCCGCGGTCCAGCAGAAGGCGGTCGTGGAGCAGGAGCTTGCCCAGCTGCCAAGGACAAGGCTTCCGCAGGCCGAGCGCGTCCAGAGGCGCAAGGACCTGCAGAAACAGCTCTTTCTGGCGAACCAGGCGATCGTCGACCTCGAGTGCAGCGATGCCGCGCCGCCCAAGGCCGACGTCCTGCTGGACGTGGCGGACCCCAAGGACTACCCGGTGCTCCTGAGGGGCGAGGCGCAGAACAAGGGGCCCGTCGTCACCCGCCACTTCCTGAGCATCCTGTCGCCCGACCCGAAGCACCCGATCGCCTTCAGGGACGGGAGCGGCCGGATCGACCTGGCGCGAGCGATCGCGAGCCCCTCGAACCCCATGACGGCCCGGGTCCTCGTAAACCGGGTCTGGCAGCAGCATTTCGGGACCGGGTTTGTCTCGAGCCCCGACGACCTCGGCAACCAGTCGGCGCCGCCGAACGACCCGGAGCTCCTGGACTACCTCTCCTCGCGCTTCATCGACGAGGGCTGGTCGGTCAAGAAGCTCCAGCGCCTTATCATGCTCAGCAGCGTCTACCAGGAGGCCAGCGCCGCCAACCCGCAGTACGCCGAGGCGGATCCCGACAACAAGCTGCAGTGGCGCTACAACGTCCGGCAGCTCGATTTCGAGGAGATGCACGACTCCATCCTGGCCATCGCGGGCACGATAGACTTCACGATGGGCGGCAGGTCCGTCCCGATCGGAAGCGAGGGATTCGCGACCCGGCGGGCGGTGTACGCCTTCATCGACCGGCGCAACCCGGCGGAGATCCTCACCCAGTTCAACTTTCCCAACCCGAGCGTGCCCACGGGCAAGCGGTTTCTCACCCAGGTGCCCCAGCAGCAGCTCTTCCTGATGAACAGCCCGCTCGTGATCGAGACGGCGCGCAAGCTCGTGCACAGCCCGGAGTTCATGGCCCAGACGACGGATGAGCTGCGCGTCGCGACGCTCTACATCGCGCTCTTCCAGCGCCCCCCGACGCCCCGGGAGACGGCGCTGTGCCTGCGCTACGTCGAGTCCAACCCGGGCGGCACGTCGACCGAGGTTCCGGAGACGGCCCAGTCCGAGCGGGCGTCACAGTTCGCCGAGAGGCAGGCCAAGATGGCCCAGGCCGCGCAGCAGAACCTCAGGAGAAAGAATCCCTTCCAGGCCGAGCCGGGCGCCGCCGCGTTCAGGAGCCGGGCCCCGCTCGACGCCTGGACCAAGCTCGCGCACGGGCTCTTCCAGACGAACGAAGCGATGTTCTTGAACTAGCCGGGCTTCGCGGTTTTGTCTCAGGGATGACGCTGCATCCCCTTTGCCCCGCTCTCCTGGCCGCGCTTGCTGTCGCCGGCCAGCCGCTCCCCGGCGCGCCCGAGGCGGCCTCTGTCGTCGAGAGCCGGCTGAACGCCGCCTATCCCTCGCTGGAGGCGCTGTACAGGGACCTTCACGCCCACCCCGAGCTCTCGCTCATGGAGGAGAAGACATCGGCCCGGGTCGCCGCGGAACTGCGCTCCGCCGGCTTCGACGTCACCGAGAAGTTCGGGGGGACCGGTGTCGTGGGCGTGCTGAGGAACGGGGCGGGCCCGACGCTTCTCATCCGCACCGACATGGACGCGCTGCCGGTAAAGGAGGAGACCGGGCTTCCCTACGCGAGCGCGGTGCACATGTTGAACCTGTCCGGCAAGGACGTGCCCGTCATGCACGCCTGCGGCCACGACATCCACATGACCGTCTTCGTGGGCACGGCCCGGATGCTCGCCGGCTTGAGGGACCGGTGGAGCGGGACGGTCGTCTTCGTCGGCCAGCCCGCCGAGGAGATGGTGGTCGGGGCGCGCAACATGCTCACGGCCGGCCTCTACCGCCAGTTTCCGAGGCCTGACTACGCCATCGGACTCCACGACGACCCGCAGCTTGCGACCGGCTCGGTCGCCTTTTGCGAGGGATTCTTCAGCTCCAACTCGGATTCGGTCGAGATCACCGTGCGCGGCATCGGGGGCCACGGGGCCCGCCCCGACAACGCCAAGGATCCGATCGTCCTCGCCGCTCAGGTTGTCCTCGCGCTGCAGACAATCGTCAGCCGGGAGATCCGGCCCGGCGAGCGCGCGGTGGTCACGGTCGGCACCATTCACGGGGGAACCCGGAGCAACATCATTCCCGACGAGGTGAAGCTCCAGCTGACGGTTCGCTCGTACTCGAGCGACGTGCGCCAGCACCTGGTCGCCTCGATCCGCCGCATCTGCCGGGGCGAGGCCATCGCGGCCGGGATACCCGAGGAGCTCATGCCGGCCGTCACGGTCATCGAGGCCGAGTCCGCGCAGGCCATCTACAACGACCCCGCGCTGACCCGGCGGGTCCGCGCCGCCGTGACCGCCTGGCTAGGGCCCGACCGGGTCGGTTCGCTCGAGCCGGAGATGTTCAGCGAGGACTTCAGCCAGTACGGCCGCACGGTCGAGAAGGTGCCGATCTGCTTCTTTATCGTCGGCGCGTCCGCCCCCGAGAGGATCGCCGAGAGCCTGCGGACCGGGACCCCCTTGCCGGCGCTGCACTCGAGCAGGTTCGCCCCTGTGCCCGAGCCCACGATAAGGACGGGCGTCACCGCGATGACCGCGGCGGCGCTGGACCTGCTGGCTAAAGGCTGAAGGCTCAAGCGGCATGGCATCCGGCTACACCGAAGCGAGCATCAAGACCCTCTCCTCGACGGAGCACATCCGGCTGCGCCCGGGCATGTACATCGGAAGGCTGGGCGGCGGCGCGCACGCGGAGGACGGGATCTACGTGCTCCTCAAGGAGACGATCGACAACTCCGTCGACGAGTTCGCCATGGGCCACGGGCGCAAGATCGAGATCGAGCTCGAGGACAGGAAGGCGCGCGTCCGCGACTACGGCCGGGGCATCCCGCTGGGCAAGCTCCTCGACTGCGTGTCCATCATCAACACGGGCGCGAAGTATGACAGCGAGACCTTCAAGAAGGCGGTCGGGCTGAACGGCGTGGGCCAGAAGGCGGTGAACGCGCTCTCAGTCGAGTACCGGGCCGAGGCCATACGCGAGGGCGAGTCAAAGGTCGTCGAATTCGCGAGGGGCAGGCTGAGGAAGGACCGCCGCGTCGCGAAGACATCCGAGCGCAACGGGACCGTGGTCGAGTTCATGCCCGACGCGGAGCTCTTCGGCGAGAACCTGAGGTTCCGGCCGGAGTTCGTCGAGGACATGCTCTGGAGCTACGCCTTCCTGAACCGCGGCCTCACGCTGACGCTCAACGGGAAGCCGTTCAAGTCCGAGAACGGCCTCAGGGACCTCCTCCAGAAGAACCTCACCGGCGAGCCCCTCTATCCCATCATCCACCTGGAGGGGGAGGACATCGAGATCGCGATGACCCACGCCTCCCACTACGGCGAGGAGTACTTCTCGTTTGTCAACGGCCAGCACACGACGATGGGGGGCGCCCACCTGCAGGCCTTCCGCGAGGCGGTCGTCGACACCCTGAGGAATTTCTACAAGCGGGACTTCGACGCGGCAGACGTCCGGCAGTCGATCGTGGCCGCGGTCTCCATCCGGGTCATCGAGCCGATCTTCGAGTCGCAGACCAAGACGAAGCTCGGATCGAGCGTCATCGGCCCCGGGGGCCCCTCCGTCAGGGACTTCGTCGGCAAGTTCGTGCAGCAGGCGCTCGACGTCCACCTCCACAAGAACCCCGAGGCGGCCGACGCGCTCCTCAAGCGGATCCAGGAGAGCGAGCACGAGAGGAAGGAACTGGCCGGGATCCGCAGCCTCGCCCGGGAGCGGGCCAAGAAGGCCTCGCTCCACAACCGGAAGCTGCGCGACTGCCGGCTGCACCTGGGGGACAAGGCCGAGGGCGCCGAGGACAGCGCGATCTTCATCGTCGAGGGCGACTCGGCGGCGGGCTCCCTCACGGCCTGCCGCGACGTAGGGACGCAGGCCGTGTTCGCCCTCAAGGGAAAGCCGCTCAACACCTACGGGCTCTCGAAGAAGGTCATTTACGAGAACGAGGAGTTCCACCTCCTGCAGTCGGCCCTCAACATCGAGGAGGGCCTCGACGGGCTCAGGTACGGAAAGGTCATCATCGCGACCGACGCCGACGTGGACGGGATGCACATCCGGCTCCTTCTCATCTCCTTCTTCCTTCAGTTCTTCCCCGAGCTGATCGCCGGGGGGCACCTCTTCATCCTGGAGACGCCGCTGTTCCGCGTGCGCAACAAGAAGGAGACCCACTACTGCTATTCGGAGGCGGAAAAGCAGTCCGCCGTCGCGAGGCTGGGGGCCGCCGCGGAGGTCACCCGCTTCAAGGGGCTGGGCGAGATCTCGGCCGGCGAGTTCAAGGGTTTCATCGGCGACAGCATCCGGCTGGAGCCGCTCTCGCTGCACCACGTCCACAACACCGACCAGCTCCTCTCGTTCTTCATGGGCAAGAACACCCCGGAGCGGCAGGACTTCATCATCGACAACCTGAGGGTCGAGAAGGACGTCGTCCAAGCCTGAGCCGCTGACCCAGAGCATGCCCAAGGACGCCAAGGCCGCCGCGACGGGACACAGCGGGAAGTCGCCGCTCGAGCGCAACTACCGCGACTGGTTCCTGGACTACTCGAGCTACGTCATCCTCGACCGCGCCATCCCGCACATCGACGACGGGCTCAAGCCGGTCCTTCGGCGGGTGCTCCACACGCTGTGGGAGATGGATGACGGCCGCTTCCACAAGGTCGCCAACGTCGTCGGGGCAACCATGAGGTATCATCCCCACGGGGACGCGTCGATCGGCGCGGCGCTGGTCGGGCTGGGGCAGCGTGCCTGGCTCGTCGAGCCGCAGGGCAACTTCGGGAACGTGCTCACGGGCGACGATGCCGCCGCGCCGCGCTACATCGAGGCGCGGCTGACCCCCTTCGCGCGCGAGGTGCTCTTCAACCCCAAGACAACCCAGTGGCAGCTGAGCTACGACGGCCGCGCCAAGGAGCCGGTGACGCTCCCCGCCAAGTTCCCCATCGTCCTCCTGGAGGGCGCCGAGGGGATCGCCGTCGGGCTCTCGACCAAGATCCTGCCGCACAACTTCAACGACCTGTGCCGGGCGGCCATCAACCACCTCCGGGGCAAGACGTTCCGCATCTATCCCGACTTTCCGACGGGCGGCATCGCGGACTTCTCCGAGTACAGCGACGGCGAGCGCGGCGGGAAGATGAAGATCCGCGCGAGGATCGAGCAGAGGGGCAGGCTGCTGCTGGCGATAACCGAGATCCCGTACTCCACGACGACCGAGTCGGTCATCGAGTCGATCCTTGCGGCGAACGCGAAGGGCAAGATCAAGGTGAGGCGCGTCGACGACAACACCGCCGACTCGGTCGAGATCCTGGTGCACCTGCCGCAGGGCGCCGAGCCGCAGAAGGCGATCCAGCAGCTCTACGTCTTCACGGACTGCCAGGTGGCGATCTCGCCCTCGGCCTGCGTGATCGACGGGGACAAACCGGTGTTCATAGGCGTCCGGGAGATCCTAAGGCGCAGCGTGGACAAGACGGCCGAGCTCCTGAGGAAGGAGCTCGAGATTCGCCAGGGCGAGCTCGCGCAGCAGTGGCACTGGGACTCGCTCGAGCGGATCTTCATCGAGGAGCGCATCTACCGGAGGATCGAGAAGTCGAAGACATGGGAGAGCGTGCTCGCCGAGATCCGCGAGGGGCTCAAGCCCTTCGCGAAGAGGCTTCGCCGCGAGGTCGTGGACGACGACATCGCCCGGCTGACGGAGATCCGGATCAAGCGCATCTCGGCCTACAACCGATTCGAGGCGGACGAGAGAATCGAGAAGATCGAGGAGGAGATGAAGGAGGTGAGGCACGAGCTGAGGCACCTGACGGCGCACGCGATCAGGTGGTTCGAGGCGCTGCAGGAGAAGTACGGCAAGGGCGCCAAGCGCCGCACCGAGTACGACGACATCGAGCAGATCAGTGCGGCCGAGGTCGTCTCGGCGAACCAGCGGCTCTACGTGAACCGGGAGGAGGGGTTCATCGGGCTCAACTGGCGCCAGCACGAGTACGTCGGGGACTGCACGATCCTCGACAGCGTCCTTTGCATCATGGCAGACGGCTCGATGAAGGTGTCCCGGGTCGCGGACAAGGTGTTCATGGGGCTCGGGATCCTCCATTGCAGCGTGTTTCCGAAGGACGGGGACGCCTCATTCTACACGATGGTCTATCAGGACGGGGCGAGCGGAAAGGCGTTCGCGAAGAGGTTCCAGATCGGGGGGCTCTCTCGCGACAAGCTCTACCCGCTGGTGAAGTCCGACGGCTCGAAGGTGGTCTACCTGGACGTGAGCCCGACCGAAAAGGCGATGCCGAAGGTGGTCCACGTGTCGCTCGACGGGCGCAGCAGGGCGCGGGTGAGGGAGTTCGACTTCGGCGTCGGCGAGGTCTCCCTCAGCGGCCGTGCGGCGAAGGGCATCACCGTCACCAAGTGGGCGGTGAAGGACGTGAGGCGGGTGGACCCGGCATAGTCAGGCGTACCGGTCCTCGGTCCAGGGGTCCGCGGTGTTTGAGTAGCCCCGGACCTCCCAGAATCCGAGCTTGTCCTCGGCCAGGAACGTGATGGCCTTCACGAACTTCGCACCCTTCCAGGCGTAGAGCTTCGGGATGATGACGCGCGCGGGGCCGCCGTGCTCGCGGGCGAGGGGGGCACCGCCGAAGGACGTGGCGACAAGCGTGTCGTCATCCAGGCACCGCTCGAGCGCGACGTTGGTGGAATAGCCGTCGTAGCTCGTGAAATAGACGAACCGCGCCTCGGGCTTCGGGCGCGCGAGCCCGTAGAGGGTCGTGAGCGCGACGCCGCCCCACTGGCAGTCGTACTTGCTCCACGTGGTCACGCAGTGGAAGTCGCTCACGTCGACGACCTGGGGCAGGACGCCGAACTGCTCCCAG
>DATNHT010000154.1:0-14345 GCA_035604815.1 Opitutaceae bacterium | reverse complement strand
AGGTGAGCTCGGCCTTGGCCGCGAACAACCATCTGAGCGCCCTTGGAAACACAAAGGGCAACCTGACCCAGGTCGCGCTCACGGCCAACACCGACCTGAGGTCGGTCGAGGAGTTCAAGAACCTGGTGATCCGCCAGCAGAACAACGCGATCGTGCGGCTGCGCGATGTCGCCGATGTCGAGCTGGGGGCCGAGGACTACGAGAGCGACGTCCGGTTCTCGGGCGAAACGGCGGTGTTCATGGGGATCTTCGTCCTGCCAAACGCAAATTCGCTCGACGTGATCCGGCTGATTCGGGCCGAGATGGAATCAATAAAGAAGGACCTCCCCGGGGGGATGGAGGCAAGGGTGGCGTACGATGCGACGGCCTACATCAACTCCGCCATCCACGAGGTATTCCACACGCTAGCCGTCACGCTTCTGATCGTCGTCATCGTCATCTTCCTCTTCCTCGGATCCTTCCGGTCCGTCCTGATACCGGTCGTGGCCATTCCTCTCTCGCTGGTTGGCGCCATCTTCCTGATGCAGGTGTTCGGGTTTACCATCAACCTGCTGACGCTCCTCGCGGTCGTGCTGTCGGTGGGCCTCGTCGTCGACGACGCCATCGTCGTGGTGGAAAACGTGGAGCGCCACCTCGCCCTGGGCCAGGCGCCCCTCGACGCGGCGCTCGTCGGGGCCCGCGAGCTTGTGGGACCGATCATCGCCATGACGGTGACGCTCGCCGCCGTGTACGCCCCGATCGGCCTTCAAGGAGGGCTCACGGGCTCGCTCTTCCGCGAGTTTGCTTTCACGCTTGCCGGGGCGGTGACGATCTCGGGCATCGTCGCCCTCACGCTCTCGCCGATGATGTCCGCCCACCTGATAAAGCCAGGGGACGAGGAGAGGGGATTTGCCAAGATCGTGACCCACACCTTTAACCGCGTGCGGCGCGCCTACTCTCGGGTGCTCGAACTCACGCTGGCCAGCCGGGGCTGCATATACGCGGTCTGGGCCGTGATCAGCGCCGCCGGCGTCTTCATGATCCTTCATGCCAAGAGCGAACTGGCGCCCACCGAGGACCAGGGGGTCATCTTCGGGATCGGCACCACCGCCGCGAACGCCACCCTCGACCAGAACATTCCCTACGCGACGGCTGTCGAGAAGGCATTCTTTTCCGATCCTGACGCGAATTTCGTCTTCCAGATAACATTTCCCGACCAGGCGATAGGCGGCCTCGTGGCAAAGCCCTGGGGAGAGAGAAAGCGGCCCATCAAGACCATCCTGGCCCAGATGCAGCCCAAGGTGTCGGCGATTCCGGGGATCCAGCTGCAGCTCGTGCAGCCCCCGGCTCTTCCGGGCGGCGGCACGTTTCCGGTGGAGGTCGTACTGACGTCGACCGCCGATTCCGAGGAGATCCTTTCGTTTGCCCAGCAGCTTGCGGACAAGGCGATGGCGTCCCGCATGTTCTATTTCCAGTCGATCGACGTGAAGTACGACGCGCCCCAGTCCGAGGTCGTCCTCGACCGGGACAAGGTGGCGGCGCTCGGACTCAATCTCCAGCAGATCGGCGACGACCTGTCGGCGGCGATGGGCGGCAACTACATCAACTGGTTCAACATTTCCGGGCGCAGCTACAAGGTGATACCGCAGGTCAAGCGCGTGGACAGGCTGAACCCGGAGCAGCTCGAGAAGATCTACGTGACCGGCCCGAACGGAAGTCTCGTGCCACTCAGCACGGTGGCGACAATCCGAAATACCACGATCCCGCGCTCGCTGAACAAATTCCAGCAGCTCAATTCCGTCACGATCAGCGGGGCCGCGGGGATCCCGCTCGACGATGCGCTCAAGCTGTATGAGACCGAGGGCGCCAAGATCCTTCCGAAGGGCTACTCCATCGACTACACCGGCGAGTCCCGCCAGCTGCGGAAAGAAGGGGGGGGCGGCAAGTTTTGGACCACGATGAGCCTCGCCGTGATCCTCATCTTCCTTGTCCTAGCGGCGCAGTTCAACAGCTTCCGAGATCCGCTCGTCATCCTCGGGGGCTCCGTCCCGCTCGCCGTCTTTGGGTCGGCCATCTTCATGTTCCTAAAGTTCCCGAACCCCGGCATGCCGTTCTGGACCGACGGCTGGACCACCACCTTCAACATCTTCTCTCAGGTGGGCCTGGTGACGCTCGTCGGGCTCATCGCGAAAAACGGGATCCTGATCGTCGAATTCGCCAACAAGCTCCAGCTCGCGGGCAAGTCGAAGATGGAGGCCGTTCATGACGCGGCGCTCATCCGGTTGCGTCCGGTCCTCATGACGAGCGTCGCGACGGTGGCGGGGCACTTCCCGCTCACGCTCGTGACGGGCGCCGGCGCTGCGGCGAGAAACTCCATCGGACTCACCCTTGTCGGCGGCATGTCGATCGGCACCGTCTTCACGCTGCTCGTCCTGCCCTGCGTCTATGTCCTGATCGCGAAGGACCACTCGAAAGGGCGGGTGAGCCAGTCGGCCGGCGAGCCCGCGCAGGCAAGCCTCAAGCCTGTACAAGTATGAAACGATCCCTGCTCGCCCTCGTTGCAATTGCAGTCGCCGCGCGCCCAGCCTTCGGCGCCCCCGGCGCGGCGCCGGCGCTCTCGGAGCTGCCGTCGCCGCTGGACCTCAGGGGGGCCATCGGCTACGCCCTTGACCACAACTACTCGATCCAGCAGTCGCGCGAGGCAATCCGGCTCCAGGAGGGCGTTATCGTCCAGGTGAAGGGCCGGCAGATCCCGAATCTCTCGGCCCAGGGGCAATGGCAGAAGAACGATGCGTCGATTTCCGAGCTGTATCCCCCCTCAACCAGCCTCTGGAATGTCGAAGTGATGGCCACGCAGACGCTCTACGCCGGCGGCGGCGTCGTCTCGTCCATCAAGAACGCCAAGCTCACCCGGGAGGCCGTGGCTTACGACCTCCAGACGACCATCGACTCCGCATTGCTCGACGTGAGGACGAAATTCTACAATGTCCTGCTGGCGCGGGAGAAGATCAGGGTCGAGGAGGAGAACGTGCGCCTCTACGAGCACCAGCTCGAGGACACGAAGAACCAGTTCGCGTCCGGAACGGTTTCGAACTTCGAGGTGCTCCGCGCCAAGGTGTTCCTCGCGAATGCCCAGCCCAACCTGATCACGGCCCGCAACAGCTACCGCATCTCGATCGAACAGCTGCGCCAGTCGCTGGGCACGCCGGGATCCACCTCCTTCCCCGAGGTGGCCGGCGACCTGAGCTTCGAGCCCGCGAGCTATGATTCCGAGTCGGCGCTCGCCGCGGCCCGCGCGCACAGGCCCGAGCTTCGGCGCCTCGGGAAGCTTCGGGATGCCGCCGACGAGTCGGTCACGACGGCGAGGGCGGGATTCTATCCCAGCCTGCAGGCGTTCGGCGCGTACGAGTGGGACGGATTCAACTTCGCCAACGCCTCATACGGCAACGTTAACGCCAACGGGTGGCTATTCGGATTGCAGTCGACCTGGTCGATCTTCGACGGACGGGCGACCGACGGCAAGGTGCGCCAGGCCAAGTCGCAGCTGGAGCAGGCACGGCTCTCCGAGGCGTCGGAGGAGCTTGAGATAGACGTGGAAGTGCGGCAGGCGATTTCGTCGCTCCAGGAGGCAGGCGAGCTGGTGACTGCGTCAAAGCAGACCATTGAGCAGGCCGCCGAGGCCCTGCGGCTCGCGGAAGCGAAATTCCACGCCGGTTCGGCGACCCAGCTCGATGTCCTCACCTCGCAGGTGTCGCTCACCCAGGCGAAGACCGACCAGCTGACGGCCAACTACAACTATCTCGTCGCCCTCGCAAACGCCAGGAAAGCCATTGGCCTGTCGGATGCGCTCGTGACCCCCTGAGCCGGCGCCCGCCCGGGGCAGCATCGGAGGGCCCAGGGCCTGCCGGTCCGAAGTAATGAGAGCCAAGCGCAAACTGCTCACCGCCATCGGCGCGATTGCCGGGGTGTTCCTTATTGCCGCGGGCGCGGCCTTCAGCCCGACGATCCAGACGTGGGCCGCGCGCAAGGCCCTCGCGTCCATTCTGGGTCCGGGCACTACCCTTGATCGCTTGTCGGTGGGATTGGATCGCATGTCGCTCGACCGCCTGAGCGTCGAGATGGACGGCGCCGTCCTCGTCGTTCCCTCGGCTGACGCGGAGCTGGGCGTCGTCTCCGCCGCCCTGGGCAGGGGCATCCACGTCAGGAGGCTCGTCGCGAAGGGCTGGACGCTGGACCTGGCGCGCGCGCGCCGGGCCGGGGAGCCGCGCCCGGCCGCCGGAGCGCGCGGGTCGGGGCGTTCCTGGGTGACCCGGGCCGTGGGCAGCATGTTCGCGGCGTTCAACGTTCCCGCCGACCTTTCGATCGACGGGGTCGATCTCGACGGCCGCGTCATCCTTCCGGACCAGGGCGGGCGCCCGATGGGCAAGGCCCGCATCGATCTAGTCGGCGGCGGGCTGGCGGCGGGGCGCGACGGCCGGTTTCTGTGCGGCGCGAGCGCCGCCATCGACGACGCCGAGGCGCCGGTGTCGGCTGTCGCTGTCCGCGGGACGCTTCTCGCCTCCATGGACGAGTCGGGGACGTTCACGCGGGCCGATCTCAAGGTGGAGGCGACGGCGAGCGGCAGGCAGTTCCCGAGCGGGATCGGCCTGGCGTGCGAGGCATCGGCGGCGCGGAACGCGGGAAACAAGTCGTACTCGCTTTCGCTCAGCCGGCGCGCCGACCGGATTGCCTCGATCGATGCCGTCAATCCGGACGGCTCGAGCCGTTTCGCGGGCGCGTGGCGCCTCGATCTCAAGGACACGGACTTGGCGCCGTTCGCCCTGGGCCGAATCCTCCCCGCATTCGACGTGGCGGGGGAAGGAAGCTACGATGTCGATTCGGCGACCCGCGGCGTCCACGCGCTGGGAAAGATCAGGGCCTCGGCCGACCGCCTCGGCGTCGTCGCCGACGGCCTTGCAGCCTTTGGGCGAGTCGGCATAGCCGCCGACTTCGATGTCGCCCGCGCCGGCGCCTCCGTGCGCGTGGACAGGCTTGAGACGAGCCTTTCGGGGGCGATGCCGGCGGCTTCCTTGCGGGCGCTCCAGGGTTTCGAGTTCAACACGGAGTCGGGCGAGCTCAAGGTCGCCGTTCCGACTGGCGACCTCGTCGGGATTTCGGTAAAGGGTATTCCGCTGGCATGGCTGATGGGCGCGATGCCCGGCATCGGCCTCGGCGGAAGCGATGCCCAGGGAGAGTTTGTCATCCGGGCGGAGGGCGGGCGCCTCGCGCTGCGGACCAAGGAGCCGCTTTCGGCCAAAGGGGTTTCGGTCTCGAAGGCTGGGCGTACGATTGCCTCCGGCCTCGGAGTATCGGCATTCGTGCTTGGCGACTATGCCCCCCAGGGCTGGCAGGTCCAGGTTGCGCCATTCGAGGTCCAGAGCGACGGGATCAAGATGCTTTCGCTGGAGGCGCGCCTGGGCAGGCTCGCGGGGGCGGACCAGGCGATCAAGGCGGCCGGCTCATGGAGCGCAGCGTTGCCGGCCTTGCTGGAGCAGCCCGGCGCGGCGGGCCTGCCGATGCTCGCCAGGGGCGACGCCAGCGGGAGCTTCGAGGCAAGCCTCGGCGCGACCCGCGAATTGCTCGTCAAAGTGGCGCTCAACGCCCTGGAGCTCCGCTCCGGCGCCCCGATCGCCCTGCCGTCGATCACATCGGACGTCCGTGCGGATTTTGAGGCGAACGGGCGCACCACCTTCAACATTCCGCTTCACCTCGACTATGGCGCTCGGGCGGCGGATTTGGCCCTGACCGGCACATTTTCCTCGGACAAAGACGGGCCTGTGGCCGACGCGGCTCTTTCGGGAGCGCAGATTTCGGCGGATGACCTCTTGGCGGTCGCGGCGCTGTCCGGCTTCAATGAGGCCTTCGTCGAGCCGGCGCAACCCGTCGGATTGGGACCGACCCGCGGTCCCGCCATCGCTCCGTTCTGGCCCGGGATCCGGGGCCGGCTGTCGATAAGACTGAAGGATCTCGCGTTGCCCCAGGTCGCGCTGCGCGACGTCCGGGGGGCGGTCGTCATAGGGCCGTCTTCGCTTCGCATAGAGTCAGGCACGGCCAGCATTGGCGACGGATGCGCCGCACGGATCGACGGCGAGCTCAAGTTTGCCCACGGCGCCGGTCGGCCGTACTCCTTTTGGACCAGCGTTGCGTTGGCCGGCATCGATTCAGCGCCCCTCTTCCGGGCCATGGACCCGGACCGGCCCCCGGCGATAGAGGGACGGTTCGACCTCAGCGGCCGCCTTCAGGGAGACGGCGAGGGGCTTGCCGACCTCTTCGACAGGGCCCAGGGCGACTGCAAGCTGTCGAGCAAGGACGGCAGGTTTCGCGCGCTCCGGACCGACGTGACCGACGCGGTCAAGCAGGCGCCCTCGAAGCTCGTGGGCACCCTGGACACGGTGTCTTCCCTTTTCGGGAAGAAATTGGACAAGGTCGGGGAGGCGCTCGTCGAATCGGCGTCCGGGCTGTCGGAGATCCACTACGACCAGATGAACATCTCGGCGGAGCGCGGTGCCGATCTCAATATCCGCATCACCGAGTTCACCCTCCTTGCCCCGGACGAGCGCGTCACGGGGACGGGACGGATCACCTACGAGGAGGGCGTACCGATCCGCGCCCAGCCGTTGACGATCGATCTTGACCTGGGCGTCCAGGGCCGCCTCGGGAAGATCCTGGCTATCGTGGGCATGCTCAGGGAGGGGCAGGACGAGCTGGGTTACACGCAACTCTATCAACCGATCCACCTCGGGGGTACGCTCCAGAGGATCGACCAAAGCCAGTGGCGGGAGATGCTGATCCAGGCGCCGCTGCGCAAGGGCAGCGGCTTGATCGAGAAATTGCTCGGCAGGTGACCGGCGTCCCGGCTATGATCGGCCCGCCAGCGTTCCGAAGCCCAAAGGCACCGAGCAGCCTGGGTCCGGCGCGGGCGACCCTGCGGCCGCCGCCTGTCGCGCGCCGGCTCCGGGCCTGTTGCCCGCGGCCATGAAAAAACTCTCCACGCTCCCGCTCTGGATCGATGCCCCCGTCGGGCTCCTGGCGCGCCTGCTCTACCGCGTCCGCGCGATCGGCGTCCCGCATTTGCCGCAGACCGGCGGAGCGGTCGTGATCGCGAACCACCTTTCCTACATGGACGTGGTCGTGCTCCAGCTCGCCTGCCCGCGGCCGCTGCGGTTCGTGGCCTACAGCGGACCCGGCACGAGCAGGCTCCTGGACTGGATCTTCGCGAAGGCCGGCGCGATACTGGTGTCCTCGGACCCGTCCGCGCAGTGGCTAAGGAGCACGGTCCGGGTGCTCAATCAGGGCGAGCTCGTGTGCGTGTTCCCGGAGGGCGGGATCTCGCGCACGGGCCAGCTAATGGCGATACGCAAGGGGTTTGAGCTGATGGCGCGGAGGGCCAGGGTCCCGGTGATTCCCGCCGCGATCGACGGGCTCTGGGGGTCCGTGTTTTCCTTTGCCGGAAACAAGTACCTGTGGAAGTCCCCGCGCCTCCTGCCGACTCCCGTCTGCGTCATCTTCGGCGAGCCCATCCCGCACGATCGGGCCGACACGGTGGCGGCGAGGAGGGCGCTTCTGGAGCTCGGGACGGACGCGTTCGCCGAGAGGCCGGTGCTCCGACGGCACATCGGCCGCGAAGTCGTGCGCGCGCTCGCGAGGCGGCCGGGCTCCGTTGCGCTCGTCGACCGCACCGCGGAGCGCCGCGTGCTCAAAGCGGCCCAGCTGATCGCGGCGGCGGCGGTGCTCGCGCGGCGCCTCAGGGAGACTGTTCCCGAAAGGCGCGTCGGCATCGTTCTTCCCCCCGGCGCGGGCGCCGCGATCGCGAATCTTGCCGTGGTGTGCGCGGGAAAGGTCCCCGTGAACTTCAATTTCACCGCAGGCAGGACCTCGGCCGAATCGAGCATCGCGGTATCCGGCGCCCGGACCCTTTTGACAGCCGATGCCATGAGGTCGCGCCTGGCGGAATTCCCTTGGCCCGAGCGGACGCTCGACCTGCGCTCCGAAATCGAGGCGGCGGGCGGAAGGCGAGCGATGCTCCCGTGGCTCGCGGCGGCATGGCTGCTGCCGAACCAGTGGGTTGCTGGCCTCATGGGCTTGCCCCGAACCGGCGACAGGGCTGAGGCCGCGCTCCTGTTCACGAGCGGCAGCGTGGGAATCCCGAAGGGAGTCGTCCTCACGCACCGCAACCTCCTCGCCAATTGCGCGCAGATCTCGTCGATGTCCATCCTTCCCGACACGGTGACGATGCTGGGCTGCCTCCCGATCTTCCACAGCTTCGGCTTCACGATCACCCTGTGGTATCCCCTGATCCGCGGCTGCCGCCTGGTGACCACCCCGAGTCCGCTCGACACCCGCGCCCTGGTCGATTCGATCCGCGAGGAGGGCGTGACCGTCCTCATAGGGGCCCCGACTTTCCTGCGGCCGCTGCTCAAGAGGGCGAGGCCCGCCGACCTGCGCTCGATCGACCTGGTCGTCTCCGGCGCCGAGAAGCTGCCGGAGGACCTGCGCCGCGGCTTTCTCGAGAAGTTTCACATCGAGATCCTGCAGGGCTACGGCCTGACGGAGACCTCCCCCGTTTCGAACGTGAACCAGCCGCACCCGCCGGTCACGACGCCGACGGCCGACGAGCAGATTGGAAAGAAGGCCGGCACCGTGGGGCGCCTGTTGCCCGGAATGTCGGTGCGCGCCGTCCATCCGGACACGGGCGAGGAGCTTGCCATGGGCGAAACGGGAGTCCTTTGGCTCCGCGGCGAAAACGTGTTTTCACACTACCTGGAGGACGGGCCGGGGACGGTCGAGGCCCTCCGCGGCGGCTGGTTCGTCACGCGGGACCTCGGCCGGATCGACGAGGACGGCTTCGTCACGGTGGAGGGTCGCCTCGCCCGGTTCTCAAAGATCGGCGGCGAAATGGTTCCCCACGGCACCATCGAGCAGAAGATCGCCGAGGTCTACGGCATAGACCCGGGCGACACCCAGCCGATCGTCGTGATCGGGATCCCAGACGAGACGAAGGGCGAGAGGCTTGTCGTCGTAACGACCCTCGAGCTCTCCGCGGCGGAGGTGAAGGACAGGCTTGCGGCCGCCGGCTATTCCAACCTGTGGATCCCGCGCACCGTCCTTCGGGTCGCCGCGATCCCCATTCTGGGGACGGGCAAGTTGGACATCGCGGGGTGCAGGCGGCTCGCCCTGGAGGCCGGCTGCTGAAAGGATGACTCCCATGACGGCGACCGGGATCGTGGACGCCCACATCCACATGTACCCCGCGGAGGTCGCGGCGGACCCGGCCGGATGGGCCAGGGCCCGCGGAGAACCGGGATGGGCGGGGTGCGTCGCGCCGGCGCAAAAGCGCTCCATCCAGGGGTGGGCCGACCCTGACGCTCTCATCGCCGACATGGATGAAGCGGGTGTCGGCGCGTGCGTGATGCTGGGCTGGTACTGGGAGCGGCAGGAGACGTGCGACCTCCAGAATGGATGGTACTCGGAGTGGATTCGCAGGCATCCCGGCCGGCTGATCGGCTTCGCGGCCGTTCAACCCGCGGCCGGCCAGAAGTCGGTCGACGGGTTCGAGCGGGCGCTCGACGCCGGACTTTGCGGCGTAGGCGAGATGCTGCCGCAGGCACAGGGCTTCGACCTGGAAAGCCCCTGGTGGAGGCGGGTTGTCGCCCTCGCGATCCGCCGCCGGGCCCCAATCACGCTCCACGCGACCGATCCCAACGCGGGCCCGGCGGCGGGGCCGAAGACCCCTCTCGACGCCTACATCCGGTTCGCGCGCGAAAACCCCGCGGCGACCGTCATCCTGGCTCACTGGGGGGGCGGACTGGCCCTGCGGGAGCCTCCGGCGGAGGGCGGGGGGCTGCCGCCCAACCTCTATTTTGACACTGCCGCGTCGCCTCTCCTCTACGATTCGGGGGTCTTCCGCCGGGCCGTAGCCCGGGTCGGAGCCGGGAGAATCCTCTACGGCTCGGACTATCCGCTCATTCTCTACCCCAGGCAGACTCGCCGGCCCGAATTCGGGCGGCTGCTCGGTGAGATCGCCCGGGCCGGGCTGGATCCGGCCGACCGCGCGGCGATTCTAGGGACAAATATTCGACGTCTCCTGGCGCCGGGTCCGGCAGGCGGTTCCGCGGATTGAGGGACGGCCCCACACTCTAAACGTGGCCGACCGGCCGGAGGCATTGGCGCCCGCCATGGCGGCCTTCGAGCGTCCGCGTCCCATGGGTGGCGCCTCGCTCGCCCCGTCGCGATTGCCCGGGGCACCTGTTGGTGGCCGCGCCAGGGCGTGCGCCCATCGCGCGGCGTATTTCAGCAGCGCCGCATGCCTTGGTTTTCCTTGTCGGAGTGCCTGGATAGCGATAGGTCCTTACCGGACCCATCGCGCGGCGGGGACAACCCAGAAGACTTCCTTGAAATGCTCATGAACCGGACTGGCAAGAAGAGGGATGCGCCATCAGCATCCAAACGCGTGCGGGCCGAGGCGGCGTTGCCAAAGAGCGAGGAGCGGTTCCAGGATGTCTGCGAGAAGTCGGGGTTGGCCTACTTCTTCATCGACATGGAGGGTCGTTTTCAGGGCGTCAACAAGGCCTGGCTGCGCCTGCACAAGCTCGACACCGCCGATGAGATTCTGGGGCGTCATTACTCCACGACCCAGGTCGAGGCGGATCAGGCGGCAGCCAGGCAGATCGTCGAGCGGCTGCCGACGCAGAAGGGAATAACCCAGGGTGAGTTCAGGCGTCGCTGCAAGGATGGCTCCATCGGCTGGCACGCCTTCTCGGTCAGCCCCGTGCGGCGCGCCGGCAAGGTGATCGGCATTGAGGGCATCCTGATCGACACCACGGAGCGCAAGCGGGCCGAAGAAAGACTTCAAGAGGGCGAGGCGAAGCTGCGCGCGCTGTTCGAGGGTTCGGTCTACGCCATGGGCCTGGCGAAGGATGGGATCCAGATCATGGTCAACCCCGCCTACGTCGAGTTGTTTGGCTATTCAAATGCCTCGGAAGTGGTTGGGCGCCCCCTTTTCACGAACATCGCCCCGGAAGAGCGGCCACGGCTTCGAGAATTCACGCGCCGACGCTCGTTGGGAGAGCCTGTCCCGTCGCTCTACGAGACGCGCGGCGTCAAGAGGGATGGCACGGTCTTTGAGATGGCCGTGGGAGTCTCGACCTATGAGCTCAACAATGAGGTCTACACGATCGGAATCCTGCGCGACATCACCCAGCGCAAGATGGCGGAGAAGAAGGTCCGGGAGCAGGCCGCCCTGCTCGACAATGCGAATGACGCCATCTGCGTGACGGCCCTCGACGGCACGATACTCTACTGGAACCGCGGCTCGGAGCGGACCTTCGGCTGGACCGGCGCCGAGATGGTCAATCGAAAGGCCACGGAACTGATTCGCCAGGATCTCGTCAGCATGGCGGCTATCTCCGCGGTCCTTTTCAACCAGGGAACCTGGTCCGGAGAGTGGCGGCACACGACGAAAGGCGGCGGGGTGGTGGAGGTGTTCAGCCGCCTGACGCTCATGCGCAACGAGCAGGGCGAGGCCCAGTCGATCTTTGCGATCAGCACCGACATCACGGAAAAAAAGCAGATCGAGGCGCAGTTTCTCCGCGCACAGAGGCTTGAGAGCATCGGGGCGCTCGCCAGCGGAATCGCCCATGACCTCAACAACGTCCTAACCCCGATTCTCCTCGGCGTGCCGTTGCTCGACGCAATGGTCAAAGACGAGAAGGCGCGCCACCTGCTAGGGACCATCCAGTCGAGCGCGCAGCGCGGGGCCGGCATGGTCAAACAGGTGTTGACATTCGCGCGCGGCGTCGAGGGCGATCGCCTGCCCCTGCAGCTGCGCCACCTGGTCGGCGAAATGACGAGATTCGCAGCCGAGACCTTCCCCAAGGACATACGAGTCGAATCCGATGTGGCGGTCGACGCTCTGCCGATACTGGGCGACGCGACGCAGCTGCATCAGGCCCTGCTGAACCTGTGCATCAACGCGCGCGATGCCATGCCGGGAGGCGGCGTACTCACCCTGAAAGCCGCAAATGTCGTGCTCTCCGAGGAGGAGGCCGAGAAGATACCGGGCGCCCAGCCGGGCTCCTTCGCCAGCCTAAGCGTTGCCGACACTGGCGCGGGCATTCCGCCGGAAATTGAGGCGAAGATCTTCGAGCCATTCTTCACGACCAAGGGCCAGGGCAAAGGCACCGGACTCGGGTTGTCCACCGTGCTGGGCATCGTGCACGGCCACGGCGGCTTCGTCCGGCACGCCAGCAAAGTCGGGCACGGGTCCACCTTCGAGCTGTGCATCCCGGCCACGACGACCGAGCAGGCAGCGGCCAAGGGCGCCTCGGCCGCGCCCTGGCCCCGCGCCCACGGCGAATGCATCCTTGTGGTGGACGACGAAGCCGCAATAGGCGAGGTCGCGCGGCAGGCCCTCGTGGAGTACGGATACCAGGTTATCACGGCAAGTCGAGGAGCCGAGGCCCTGAGTATTTTCGAGGAACGCCGGCAGGGAATCCAGTTGGTGCTGACCGACATGATGATGCCTGAGATGGACGGACCGACCCTGGTCGCGGCCCTGCGGGCAGTCGACCGGGGCGTCAGGATTGTCGGCATCACCGGCATGAGCGACACGGCCGGAGTGAACACCATGAAGGCCCTGGAGCTTTCGGCCATGCTGCGAAAACCGTTCACGATAGAAAGGCTCCTTGCAGTCATCCGGGGAGCGCTGCCCGTGACCCCGGGAAGCGAAGGGCCCGCCGGATCGGGGCCTCCCTCCCCGTAGCGTTTCCGCCGGCCCCCGGAGGCGCCCTCCTGCGGGGTGGAGGGGGACCTGCGATCACCGCAGCCATGCTTTGCCCGTGCAACGGGAGCCGTCGCGAATTCCAGCCGGATACCCCCTGGGCGCCCGCCGCGCCTTTCGCCGCGCGTCGGAGTCCGGAGTGACCGCTCCTGGCGCCCTGATCGAGTTGCGCGGCAGCGGGCGCACGGATGGGGATCGACCCGCCGCGGCTCGCGCGGCAGGTCTTGCACCCGCGCGTCAGCGCGTGTAGCGGGACTGCAATCGATGGATTTTTCCTCCGCCACGAAGCAATTGAGGCGCAAGCTCGGCCCGCGGGTTGTTCGAACCGACGGAGTCTCCAGGCGGGCCGCATCGTTCGACAGCAGCAAGATCCCCTTCCCGCCGCGGGCGGTGGTGTTTCCCCGCGGACGCGCGGACATTGCCGCGGTCCTGGAGCTCGCGAACCGGCGCGGTGTGCCGGTCACGGTCAGGGGACGGGGCACAAGCCTGACGGGCTCGGCCGCGCCGGCGCGCGGCGGTTGGGTTCTGGACCTCCATGGATGGGACCGGGTCCGGATCGACGCGCGGGCCGGCATCGCGCACGTCGAGGCGGGGGCGACCGTGGAGCGGATCCAGTCCGCCGCCGAGAAGAAGGGCTGGTTTTATCCGCCCGACCCGGCGTCCAAGAAGTATTGCACGATCGGCGGGAACATCGCCTGCAACGCGGGGGGAATGCACGGGGGGAAGTACGGGGTCACGCGCGACTTCGTCCTGGCGCTAAAGGGATTCCTCCCCACGGGCGAGTGGGTCGAGTGGGGCACGCCCACGAAGAAGTTCTCGGCGGGATTCAACCTGCGGGACCTCTGGATCGGCAGCGAGGGAATGCTCGGCATTGTCACGGATGCGGTCCTCAAACTGGTTCCTAGGCCCGCGGTGCGGTGGACGCTTCTCGTGTCGTTTCGAACCGAACCCGACGCATTCCGGGCGGCCCTGGCCCTATTCGGCCTTCGCGTGCAGCCTGCGATCTGCGAGTTCCTCGACCGTTACTCCGTCGAGTGCGCGGAGCGCGCGACCGGAAGAGCGGTGTTCAAGGGGCAGGCGGGGCGCCCCGTGGTGCTCCTGGAGCTCGCCGGGGGGGCGGCCGAGGTGCGCGAGCAAAGGGCCCTCGTGCTCAAATGGGCGGGGAGGCACGGGTTGGTGCACAAGGCCGCGCGAAACCGCCGGGAGGCGGAGCGGCTCTGGGAGGCGAGGCGCACGTGCTCGAGCGCCATGTTCGAGCTGGGCGATTCGAAGCTGAACGAGGACGTCGTCGTCCCGATGGGCGCCTACGCGAGATTCGCCCGCTTTCTCGAGGACCTGCGGGCGTCGTCGGGACTGCCGATCCCCACGTTCGGCCATCTGGGCGACGGGAACCTCCACGTCAACATCATGTACCACGGCGGAAGTCCCGCGGAGTGCCGGGCTGCGTCGCGGACGGTCATGCGGCTGATGCGCGGGGTCGTCGAACTCGGCGGGGCGATCTCGGGCGAGCATGGAATTGGTCTCGCGAAGACGCCGTTCCTCAGGCTCC
>DATNHT010000153.1:0-28394 GCA_035604815.1 Opitutaceae bacterium | reverse complement strand
TCCCGATGATCCTGGTGCCGTCCGCGACCTTCACCGCGATCGGGTGGTCGGTCGTTATCGAGCTGACCAGGGCCTGCTTCACATTGATCTCGCCGGCGTACTCGGTGCTGATCGTGACGACGCCGCCGTGGATCTTCGTGACCCTTCCGACAATACGGGCGCCGTTCGTGGTCTCGACGACGTCGGCGGCGAGGCAGCAGGCGCTGAATGCCGCGAGGCAGATGCTGATTCGGAGGATGTTGGCGGGGATCTTGTATGGGTTCACGTCCGGCATTTTCTTGCGTTCCAGGTTCTGATTAGGAACGGAGATGTGATTGCGTGTGCGACAGCAGGTCAAACGCCGAGTTCAGTTTTTTTCCGGCGCCATCGCGGCGCCTCGCTCGCGTCTTTACATGCGGGGCGGCCGGCGATTGCCTCGGGGCGAACCCGGCCCGATGTCCCTCGCCGTCCAACGACCCCCGCTCCTTGTCGCCGACCGATGGCGCGACTACCAGCTGGTCGACTGCGGGGACGGGATGAAGCAGGAGCGCTGGGGCCCGTACACGCTGGTGCGCCCCGACCCCCAGGTCCTCTGGCCCAGGCGGGGAATGGAGCCCGGTGCGCGATGGGAGCACTGGGACGGTTTCTACCACAGGAGCGAGGCCGGAGGCGGGCGCTGGGAGTTCCGCAGGCCGCTTCCGGACCATTGGGAGATCCGCTACGACGCCCTTGGCCTCACGTTCAAGATCCGGCCGACCTCCTTCAAGCACACGGGGCTGTTCCCGGAGCAGGCCGTCAACTGGGACTGGATCGACACGATGATCCGCGCGGCCGGCCGCGGCGTCAGCGTTCTCAACCTGTTCGGCTACACGGGAGCCGCGAGCTGCGCCGCAGCCGCGGCGGGCGCCTCGGTCTGCCACGTCGACGCTGCGGAGGGGATGGTCAAGTGGTGCAAGGAGAACGCCGCGCTCTCCAAGCTCGCCGACGCGCCCATCCGGTACATCGCCGACGACTGCCTCAAGTTCGCCCGCCGCGAGGTGAAGCGCGGCCGCCGCTACGACGCGGTCATCATGGACCCGCCCACCTTCGGCCGCGGCAGCGCGGGCGAGCTGTGGCGCCTCGAGGACAACCTGTGGGAGCTGCTTCTCGAATGCCGCGCGCTCCTGACCGAGGATCCCCTTTTCTTCCTCATAAACGCCTACACGGCCCGGCTTTCGCCGACCATCGTCGCCAACCTGCTCGGCCAGCTGCTCCACGACGTCCCCGGAACGATCGCCGCCGGCGAGGTGGGCCTGCCGGTCCAGCGCGACGGCAAGGTGCTCCCGTGCGGAATCTACGGGCGCTGGGACGCCTCCCGCGCCGCGGCAACCTAGCCAGAATCCCATGCCCTCACCCGCCGACACCTACTACGAGCGCGCGAACGCGCTCCTCGCCCGAGCCCGTGAATCCAACGCGCCCGTGATCGCCCGGCTCGCGCCGCACATCGGCCAGTCGATTGCCCGGGGCGGGGTCGTCCACACGTTCGGAAGCGGGCACAGCGAGATGATCTCGCGCGAGATCATCGGCCGGGCCGGCGGCCTCGTCTGCGTGACGGGGATCGTCGATCCCACGGGCGGCTTCATCGAGAACCTTCCCGGCTACGGCGAGGCGCTGGCGGCCCGCTACGACCGGCAGTACCAGCTCAATCCCGGCGAGACCGTCATCGTCGTCTCGAACTCGGGAAGGAACGCCTCGCCGATCGACGTGGCGCTCTACGCGAAGGCGAAGGGCCTCACGGTCGCGGCCCTGACCAGCGTCGCCATGTCGAGTGTCACCCCCTCGCAGCATCCCTCAGGCAGGAGGCTCCTCGAGGTCGCCGACCACGTCCTCGACAACTGCGGCGTCCCCGGGGACGCGGTGGTCGATGTCGGCGGCGGGTTGAAAGCCGGGCCGACCTCGACCCTCGTCGGCTGCTCCATCCTCAACTGGCTCATGCTCGATGTCGCCGAATGGCTCAGGTCGAACGGGCACCCGCTTCCCGTGCTCCGCAGCCAGAACACCCCCGGCGCCATCGAGCGCAACCGCGAGCTGGCTGCGCGCTACAGGGGCCGGCTCAGCCGCCAGCTCGCCTGACGGCCCAACACCCGATGGCCTGGAAAATCGGCGTCGACGGGGGCGGGACGAAGACCGAGTGCATCCTCGTCGATCCGTCCGGCGCCGTCGCTGCCCGCCACACCGGGCCCGGGTGCAGCCCGAGCCTCGTCGGGAAGGCCCGCGCGCGGGAGATCGCGGCGGAGGCCATCCGGGCCGTCCGCGCCGGGCGCGAGACGGCGGCGGTCTCCTCCACGCTGCTCTGCATGGCGGGGAGCCGCCCGTTCTGGAAGGAATTCGGCGAGGGGCTTTCCGGCTGCGGGCGCATCGAGACCGTCGACGATTCGCTGCCGGTCCTCGAGCTTGCGACCCGCGGGGGACCCGGCCTTGTGCTCCACGCCGGAACCGGGTCGTTCATCGCGGCGAGGACGCCGGACGGGGCGATCCATTACGCCGGCGGGATCGGCTGGCGCTTCGGCGACGAGGGGAGCGGCTACGACCTGGGAAGGCGCGCGATCGCGCGCGCGCTCCTCGAGCTTCAGGGCTGGGCGCCTCCGTCGGGCCTCGGCCCGCTTGTGCGCGAGAGGACCGGCGCATCGACCGCCGCGGCCGTGGCGGGCCATTTCTACCACGACCCGGCGACCAACACGGGGGTCGCCGCCCTGGCGCCCGAGGTGCTGCGCCTGGCAAGCGCGGGAGACCCGGCAGCCGGCGAGGCCGTTTCGCAATCCGTGTGGCGGCTCCTAGAGCTCGCCGTCTCCGTGTCGAGCCAGCTGTTCCCGGGGAAGCGCCCCGACTCGTTCCGCGCCGGGGTTAGCGGGCACATCCTGAACCATCCGTATTCGTACCAAGCCCTGTCGCTGAAGGCTCCCTTTCCCCTCTCCCGGATAAGCGATCCCCCGATCGAGGGCGTGAGGCTCCTGCTGGCGCGCGGCCAAGGCTGACGCGCGGGCGGCTCCGTCAGCCGAAAAGCCGCGCCGGGTACGCGCCCCGGCGGACGAGGGCGCCGACTGCCGCCGCGGCGCGCGCCCGGTCTCCCGGGTGCGTGATGCCGAACCACTCATCCTCGCCCGGCAGGACCCGCACGGACGCCCGGCCGCCCGAAACGAGGCCGGAGATGGCCTCGGGCAGGTAGAATTCGGCTTTTGGGTCGGTCCCCTTGGCGGCCAGGAACGCTCGCAGGCCGGCTTCGAGGCCCGGATGAACGGCCGGCGTGAACCCCCAGCAGTTCATCGAGACGATCTCGCGCCCCGAGAAGCGCCGTCCCGGCCCCACGTCGGACCGGCCGATGGCGTGCTCCTCGGCGATCGACACGAGCATCCCCGCCTCTTCCCGGCAGACGCCGCGGGACACGGCCCCGCTCTCCGAAAGCGTGTTTGCGAGGCGGAACCCCACGAGAGCGAACCTCGCAGCCTGCGCCCCCTCCAGGAATGCCGCGAGGAGGGAAAACGAGCCCGCCCCGTAGAAGTCGTCCGCGTTGATCGCGGCGAAGGGGCCGCCGAGCGCATCCCGCGCACACCACACCGCATGGCCTGTGCCCCACGGCCTCTGCCTGCCGGCCGGGACAACGCACCCCCCGGGGACATCGTCCGTCGACTGAAACACGCAGTCGTGCGGGATCCGCCCCGAGTACTTTGCGGCCACGGACGAACGGAAGGCGTCCTCGAACTCCCTGCGTATGACAAAGACGGCCCGCCCGAACCCGCCCCGGATCGCGTCATAGACCGCGTAGTCGAGCAGCGTCTCGCCGGACGGGCCGACCGGGTCGATCTGCTTCAGCCCGCCGTAGCGGGAGCCCATTCCGGCGGCGAGGACAAGGAGCGTGGGGGCCATCCCTCTGCAACACGCCCCAAACCTCCCCGCGCGTCAAGCCGCAGCCGGCTAGACATGGGCGCGGCGCCCCGCCAATGTTGCGCCCGTGGCCCGATCGCGAGCAACCGACCCCATCCCCGCCCGGCCCCGGATAGCCGTGCTCGCCACGGGCGGGACCATCGCGGGCGCCCAGGGGTCCCCCTCGAGGCGCGGGTACAGGCCGGGGGTCTTCTCAATAGCGTCCCTGATCGCCGCGGCGCCGGGCGTCGAGTCGCTCGCCCGGCTCGACGCCGCGCATGTTGCCAGCATCGGCAGCCAGGACATGGGCGAGGCCGTGTGGCGCGCGCTCGCGCGCCGGGCCCAGTCGGCCCTGGACAACCCGGAGATCTCCGGCGTCGTGGTCACGCACGGCACGGACACCATGGAGGAGACCGCGTTCTTCCTGAACCTCGTGCTGAGGAGCCCAAAGCCCGTCGTTCTCGTCGGGGCGATGCGGCCGGCCACGGCGATGAGCGCCGACGGCCCGATGAACCTCTACAACGCCGTCGCCACGGCCGCCCATCCGGACGCCGGGGGCCGGGGCGTGCTCGTCGTCGCGAACGACGAGATCCATTTCGCCCGCGAGGTCGCGAAGACCAACACGACCCAGGTCGGGACCTTCAAGAGCACCCACCGCGGCCTCGCCGGCCTCGTGAGCTCGGCGCGGATCCATTTCTACGGCACGCCGGTGCGGCGCCACACGATGAGGAGCCCCTTCGCGATCCCGGGCCGGGCGGCCCTTCCCCGGGTGGACATCGTCTACGCCCACGCCGGGATGGGGCGGGAGCTGATCGCCGCCGCCGTCCGGGCGGGCGCCCGCGGCTTGGTCATCGCGGGGGTGGGCAACGGCAACCTCGGCGCGCGCGCGCGCGCGGCGGCCGCGGCGGCCGCCAGGGCCGGCGTGGCCGTGGTCCGCAGCTCCCGGACCGGCGGGGGCATCGTCGAGCGCAACGTCGAGATGGACGACGACCGCCTCGGCTTTATCGCCGCGGACGAGCTAAACCCCCAGAAGGCGAGGATCCTGCTCATGCTCGGGCTCACCCGCACAAGGGATCCGCTCCAGCTTCAGGAGATGTTCTACACGTACTGAGAAGCCGGCCGGTTACCGGCATTCCGGTAATGAGCATGCTTTCCAAGGCGCCCGCGCACCCGAATACTGGATCCTTATGAAGATCGCCATTGTCGAGGACGAACGACTCTTTCGGGAGGTCCTGCGCAAGGCGTGCGCGGCCGACCTGGGCCACGACGTGGTGGGCGAGGCGGGAACCGGGCGCGAGGCGCTCACGGTCGTCCCCGCCACGATTCCCGACCTCCTGGTCCTCGACATCCACCTGCCCGACATGGACGGTCTCGACGTCCTGCGGCAGCTCCGGCGCAAGCGGGCGCTGCTGAAGGCGCTCCTGATCTCGTCGTACTTCGACGAATACACCCTTTGCCGCATCGAGCAGGCGGCCGTCCAGGGCTTCATCGACAAGTCGACGAACACCGTCGCGGAGCTGGGCACGGCGATCAGCGCGATCGAGGGCGGATCGACCTATTTCCCGAGCCAGTTCACGGACGCGAGGCGGGCGCACAGACGCGACCCGTTCGCCTTCGACAAGATCCTGACGGACCGCGAGCAGACCATCCTGAGCCTTGTCGGCGAGCCGCTGTCCGACGCCGAGATCGCGGCGCAGCTCGATCTCTCGCCCGAGACCGTCGAGAAGCACAGGTTCAACATCATGCGCAAGCTCGGGCTGCGCTCGCGCGCCGAGTCCGCCCGGTTCGCCCGGCGCTGCGGCCTCACGCGGCCCGCGGCCCGCCGCCACTTCACCGCCACGCGCTGAGCGGACGGAGTTGCAGACCCCCGAATCGCGGATAGCAAGGTCCGGTGCAAAGCGATCCAGACCCAGCCGCGATGGACGGTCAGGGGCACCGGCATACCGTGCTCGGGATACTGGTCGCCCTGAGCGCGTCGCACCTGATCAACGACACGCTCCAGGCGCTCCTGCCCGCCATCTATCCGATGCTCAAGGCGTCGTTCAGGCTGACGTTCACGCAGATCGGGCTGATAACCCTGAGCTACCAGCTCACGGCGTCGCTTCTGCAGCCCTTCGTCGGCTCGTACACCGACCGCAAGCCCAAACCCTTCTCCCTGGCCGCCGGAATGGCGCTGACGCTCGCCGGCCTTGTGTTCCTGGCGCTCGCGCAAAGCTACGGGATAATCCTCCTCGCCTCCATCCTGGTCGGCATGGGCTCGTCCATCTTCCATCCCGAGGCCTCCCGCGTGGCGCACATGGCGGCCGGGGTGCGGCACGGGTTCGCGCAATCGCTTTTCCAAGTGGGCGGCAACCTCGGCTCCTCCCTCGGCCCGCTCCTCGCCGCGCTCATCATCGTTCCCAACGGGCAGTCGTCCATCCTGTGGTTCACGCTGATCGCGCTAGCGGGGATCGCGCTGCTCACCGGGGTCGGCCGCTGGTACGGCCAGAACGTCGCCCACTTCCACAGGCGCGCGGCGGCGCACGCGTCCCAGGCCCTGCCGCGCCGCACGGTCATCCTGTCGCTTGCGGTCCTGCTGGCGCTTGTCTTCTCGAAGTACTTCTACCTGGTCAGCCTGACGAACTACTACACGTTCTACCTCATCCAGCGATTCGGCATGTCGATCCAGGGTTCGCAGCTTCTCCTGTTCGTCTTCCTCTTCTCGGTCGCCGCCGGGACCATCCTTGGCGGGCCCCTCGGCGACCGCTTTGGCCGGAAGTACGTCATCTGGGTCTCGATCCTGGGCGTCGCGCCGTTCTCGCTTGCTCTGCCCCACGTCGGCCTCACGGCGACGGTGGTCATGACCGTATTCATAGGCGTCATCCTGGCCTCGGCGTTCTCGGCCATCCTGGTCTATGCCCAGGAGCTGATTCCAGGAAAGGTCGGGCTCATAGCGGGCCTCTTCTTCGGCCTCGCGTTCGGCATCGGCGGCATCGCCTCTGCCGCCCTGGGCCGCCTCGCCGACCTGACGAGCATCGGATTCGTCTTCAGCGTGTGCGGGTACCTGCCCCTGATCGGCCTGCTCACCTGGCTGCTTCCCGACATCGAGGGCGCCAGCCGCCGGACCCGGCGCCTGCAGCGGGAGGCCGTCGATCCCAGGTGGCAGACCGATGAGACCCAGGATCACTAGGGCGAGGCCGGCATTCATCTCCCATTCGGGAGAGACGGGCACCGACTACGCGATCTACGTCGATGCGCCCGACCCGGCCCGCGCGCCGGGCCCCTGGCCGGCCGTCCTCCTGATGGACGGAGATTTCCTGTTCGATCCCGCCGTCCGGGCCTACCGCTCCCTCCGGCGATCGGGCCGGATGCCGCCGGTTGCCCTCGTCGCGGTCGGATACGGGGCAGGCTTCGGCGAGCCCGGAAATTTCCGGGGTCGCGATTACACGCCCACCGCCGCGGCGGAGGAACCCTCGAGCGGCGGGGCGGACCGCTTCCTGGACTACCTGGCCGGCTCGCTCTGGCCAGAGCTGGCCCGGCGCCTTCCCCTCAGCGAGTCCGGCCGGGCGATCGCGGGCCACTCCGTCGGCTCGCTGCTGGTCCTCCATGCGCTGTTCCAGGCGCGCCCCTTCTTCAACCTCGCCCTCGCAAGCGCGCCGTCGATCTGGTGGGACAACCGGAGCATCCTGCGCCTCGCCGCGGCCCTCCGCGACCGCCAGGCCGCGCTCCGCGGCCATCTCTACCTGGGCGTCGGCGAGAATGACACCCCCTCGATGATCGGCGACCTCGCCCTCCTGGAGCGACAGCTGAGGGACCGGCCCTTCAACGGGCTGCGCGTGGATTCGCAAAGGTTCGCCGGGCGCGACCATTACGACGCCGTGCCGCACACCCTCCATTCGGGCCTGCGCGCCCTGCTCGGCCGGGAATGCGCCCGGCTTGACCAAGCCTTGAATTGACCAGGCACCCGCGCGGCGGTTATGTCTCGGCGGCCATGTCCGAACCCGCCCCCCCCGCCGTCTCGATGGAAACGCTCGTGTCGCTTTGCAAGCGCCGCGGATTCATCTTCCAGTCCTCCGAGATCTACGGCGGGATCAACGGCTTCTTCGATTTCGGCCCGCTGGGCGCCGAGCTGAAGAAGAACATCCGCGACTGCTGGTGGAACGACATGGTCCGGCGGCGGGATGACATCGTGGGAATCGAGACCACGATCATCATGCATCCCAAGGTCTGGGAGGCCTCGGGACACGTAGCGGGCTTCACGGATCCGCTCGTGGACTGCAAGGCGTCGAAGCAGCGCTACCGCGCCGACCAGCTGTTCTTCGCTCAGGTCGTGGTCGACGACAGGGTGGTGGGCTACGTGAGCGCCCTCGAAAGCGAGAGCACCGCGGAGGAGCTCCAGGAGGCCGCCGAGTCCCTCAAGCGCAAGGGGGCCATCCAAGGGAAGCTCCGGCCGGTCGAGCCCCGCGACATGACCGAGGCGAAGCCCGAGGAGATCGCGCTCATCCCCTCCCCCGCGACGGGCGAACCCGGCAGCCTGACCCCGCCGCGCTCGTTCAACATGATGTTCCAGACGAATGTCGGCGCGATGAGCGACGCCGCGTCGGTCGCGTATCTGCGGCCGGAGACCGCGCAGGGAATGTTCGCCGACTTCCGGGCGGTGGTCGACACGGGCCGTGTCAAGCTGCCCTTCGGGATCGCGCAGATCGGCCGGTCGTTCCGCAACGAGATCACGCCGCGGAACTTCGTCTTTCGCTCCCGCGAATTCGAGCAGATGGAGATGGAGTACTTCATCCATGAGGATGCGGACTGGGCGAAATGCCACCGCGAGTGGATCGACTGGTGCCGGGACTGGCTGCTCTCGATCGGGCTGCCCGAATCCCATCTTTCCGAATACAGCCATCCCAGGGAGAAGCTCGCGTTCTACTCGAGGGGCACGACCGACATCATGTTCCGGTACCCCTTCGGCGTGCAGGAGCTCTGGGGCATCGCGGCGCGCGGCAACTATGACCTGAAGCAGCACGAGAAGCACAGCGGCGTCCCGCAGTCCATCTTTGACGAGGCGACGAAGAGGAAGATCGTCCCCCACGTCATCGAGCCCGCCGTAGGGGTCGACCGGATATTCCTCGCGGTCCTCTGCGCGGGCTATGCCGAGGAGGACGTCAGGGACGAGAAGGGCGGCGTCGAGAGGCGCACCGTGCTCCGCCTGAGCCCTCGGATCGCGCCCGTCAAGGTAGCGGTGTTCCCGCTCCTCAAGAACAGGCCCGAGCTCGTCGCGTTCGCGGGGGAGCTCTACAGGAAATTGAAGCGAAAGTACGCGGTCTTCTACGACGAGTCCGGCGCCATAGGCCGCCGGTACCGCCGCCAAGACGAGATCGGCACCCCGTGGTGCGTCACCATCGACTTCGAGACGATCGAGAAGGACGGCACGTTCACGCTTCGCGAGCGCGACTCGATGCAGCAAAAGCGGATCGGCGAGGCCGAGCTCCTTGCGCTGCTGGAGGAGAGGGTGTATTGAGCCGCATGTGCCCGAACGGCCCAAGATGACCACCGTCGCGGAGTGCGCCACCATTGAGCAGGCCGAGGTCCTGCGCGCGCTGCTGGCCGACTGCGGCGTGGCGGCCTATCTCCCCGACAAGCTCACGGTGTCGTACCCGCCCATCATCGGCAGCCTCCGGGTGCAGGTCGCGGACGAGGACGCTGAACCCGCCCGCAGGATCCTCGCGGCGAAGGACGAGTAGCATGGACGCCTACGCGCGGGCCCGGGACCTGATAGACGCAGCCCACGCCGCAGACCCCGCCAAGGCGGCGGACGGTCGCCCGGCCGAGCTGGTTTACGCGGAGCGGATGGAGAAGTGGGTGACCCGGATCGCGCCCGGCGCGGACCCCGTGCTGAGGCTCGCGGCCCGCTGCCAGCACATCGAGCGCTGGAGCGTTCCGCGCAGCTCGTTCCCGCTGGACAGGCCGGGATATCTCGCCTGGCGCCGCTCCCTTTACGTGAAACAGGCCGAGCGAGCCCGGCTGCTCCTGCTCGCCTCCGGCGTGGCCGCAAAGGAGGCCGATGATGCCGCGACATGGGTCTCAAAGGACGGGCTCAAGACAAATCCCGGCACCCAGGCCCTCGAGGACGCGGCCGTGCTTGTCTTCCTCGAGAGCGAAATCGAGGCCTTTGCCGCGCAGCATACGGAGTATCCGCGCCGGAAATTCGTCGATATCCTCCGCAAGACGTGGCGGAAGATGAGCCCGCGCGCCCAGGAGCTCGCGGGAAACCTCGAACTGCCGGCGCCGATCGCGGCCCTCGTGCGCGAGGCCACCGGCGGATAGAGCAGATCGAAAAGATGGCACATAAGACCTTCTCTTCCATAGTGTTTATCGACAAACGATAAATTACTGTTGACGATTATCGATAAATATTTATTGAAAAACGATCAATCCACTAACTATGAAAACCAGCCTACGCCTCATCAAGTTCCTCCATGTGTTTTGCATCATCTGCGAAATCGCAGCAGCCATCGGGCTCGTCGCCGTCGTTTTGATGGCCCCCTTCCTGGAGTCGATGGTCCGCGGCGGCCGGGCCAATGTCGGGCTTTACGCCGGACACGGCTCGCTTGACTGGAGCTTCAAGGCGCGCCTTCCCTACGGCACCCATTCATCCATCGGCTACGATGGCGCCGAACCGGGCGCCCGCAACGCCTCCTCCGGGGACACGGGCCTGGAATTCGGGTACGGCAGGGTGAGCTTCGGGCCCTTTCGCCTCCATCTGGAGGACGGGGCATTCCCGACAAAGGCCCGCGACATCAAGGACCAAGCCGTCGCCATCGACCAGATCGAGGGGACGATGACGCTCCTTCGGCCTGAAGTCGCCGCCCAGGCCCTGGCATCCGCAAGATTGCCGTTCGTCGCGGGCATGCTCTGCACGGGCGGCATCGGCCTGGCGATCCTCGATCTGCTCCGCCGGATGCTCAAGAGCGCGATTCAGCGGGAGGTCTTCACCGGCGCCAACATCCGGAATGTCCAGATGGTCGGCCTCCTGATCATCGTCTCCAGCGTGTTGAAACTGGCCGCCGGGGCCTGGCTCGTGAGCCGGATGACCTCATTTGTGATCCAGCACGTGGCCACCGGGAACGTCGCCGTCGAGACCTACTCGCAGGGCGACGTGTCCATGGCCACGGGGCTGTTGATCCTGGCACTGGCAGAGGTGTTCCGCCAGGGCCTGGTCCTCAAGGAGGAGAACCAGCTAACAATCTGAACCGGGGACAACTCTCATGCCGATTCGAGTCAATCTGGACCAGGTGATGTTGGACAGGAAGTTGAGCCTCACCGAGCTCGCGGGGCGCGTGGACCTCACGCTCGCCAACCTCTCGATCCTCAAGACCAACAAGGCGCGGGCAATCCGCTTTAGCACCCTGGAGGCGCTATGCCGCGAACTCAATTGCCAGCCGGGAGACCTACTGCATTACGCGCAGGACGCCTCCCCGGCGCCGGACCCCGCCATGGATCCCGGCTAAAGGTCACTCCCTCCTCACCAGCCGGAGATCCTTCCTCAGGTACTCGAGCGCGCGGCCACGGAAGACCACCAGGTCGCTCGCCTCGGAAGCCACGGCGCTTGCCTCCCAACGGCTCGACGAATCGAGCACCGCCTGGTCGATGACGCTGCCCGCCTGGATCGAGCGGTCGGGCAGGCCGGGGGCCGAAAGGGTGAGCCCCCCCTGGCGCAAGTAGAAGAATCCGCGGCAGGGCGTTCCCCTGGCAAAGAGCGTCTCGCCCTCTTCGAGGTGGATTGCGCGGACCACATCCTCGGGCGGCGGCAGGATCTGGCTGATGTCCCTGGGAAAGACGAGGTCGAACGTCCAGTCGATCACGACGCGCAGCTTGCGCATCGTGCCCGGAAGCTTGGCGAGGTAGATCGTCCGCCACATCCACCACGCGATGAAGCCCTTGAAGCGAAGGCCCATGACCTCCGCAACCGCCTTTCTTTCGCCTATCGTCGCGAGCTGGCCCAGGTAGCGGTAGCGGAACGGCCGCGGCTCCAGCCCCCGAAGAGACCGGAAGATGTTTTCGCCAAGGAGCTTGCCCTGGCGGAGTGCAAACTGGGCGGTCGGAGGCGACACCCTGGTCTGCCCGCGGTCGACCCACGGGACCGCAGCGCCATCCCCTGCGGCCCACAGCGCCTGGGCACCGGCCACCCGCATGGCCGGATCCGTGGGCACGCGCCCGTTCGGCGTCTCGATCCCAATCTGCCGGCAGAGGTCCATGACGACGGGATTCGGCGCGCTGCCGATCGTGGTCACGACCGTGTTCGCTTCGATCCCGGAGCCGTCGGCCAGGATGACCCGCCTCGCCGTCACGGCGGTCACGTGAATGTTGAGCCTGACCTCGACCCCGCGCGCCTCGAGGATCCCGCGGGCATAGGCGCCGAGCTCCGGCCCGATCTCCCCCAGAAGCTCCTCGCGGCTGTGGACAAGCACGACGCGCACATTTGAACTCCGCAGGTTGGCATAGAAGCGGTGGGCCTGGCGGATGAAGTCAAGCAGCTGCCCCGCGGTCTCAACCCCCGTGTAGCCGCCTCCGACCACGACGAACGTGAGGAGGCGCATGCGCGCTTCCCTGTCCTCGACGAGATTGGCCTCCTCGAGGCGGTTTATGAGGGCGGCGCGCAGCCGCAGGGCGTCCGCCACGTTCTTCATCGGCCACCCGTATTCCGCCATTCCGGGGACGGAACCAAGGTCCGTCACGCTTCCAAGCGCGAGCACAAGGTGCCTGAACGCGATCTCGTGGTCCCGGGTGAACCGGCCCCCGTCCAGAACAAGCGTCCTCGAGGCCCAGTCGATCCTCTGGACAGCCCCCTGGAGGACGTTCACCCCGCGGCAGAACTGGCGCAGCGGATTGACGACGTCCGACGGGTTGAGCGACGAGCCCGCGACCTCGGCGAGCATCGGCTGGAAGACGAATACGTTGCGCTCGGCGACCAGCGCGACGCGCCGCTCGCCCTCGGCCCTGCCGAGCGCCCTGCCGAGCGCCCGCGCGCAATAGGCGCCGGCAAACCCCCCGCCAGCGATGACGACGTCGAAATCCATGGTGCGTTCGTGCAGGCAGACACCTACGCAACCGCCGGGTTGGCGTCGAGGCCCACGTTGCCGGCGGGAAAAATTTCGCACTAATGCCGATTTTGCGCATGCTGCCCGCATGGAATCGTATCCAAGGCCCGCCCTTCGGGGCGCAATTGCCCTCGCCCTCGTCGCCGCCCTCGCCGGACCGCGCGCCGGCGCCGCGCAACCGCCTGCAGCGGACGCGGCGCATGCCGGCGCGGCGCTCGGCGCCGATCTCTACCGCCTCTTTGCCGCCCGGGAGGGCAACATCGTCTTCTCGCCCTACAGCATTTCGGAGGCGCTCGCCCTCCTCAGCGCCGGAGCCGGAGGAAAGACGAGGCAGGAGCTGTTGGACACCCTGCACTGGACCCTGCCTTCCGACCAGATGGCCGCGGCCTTCGGGGCGCAGGACCGGCAGCTTGCCGGCGCGGCCGGGGACGGCGCGGTCCTGTCGGTCGCCAACGGCCTCTGGTACCAGCGGGGCCATGAACCCCTTGCGGCCTTCCTCCAGGCCGCCCGCCAGTCGTACGGCGCCGAGGTGCGCATCGCGGATTTTTCCGCGGATTTGCCCGTTTCGCGCCACATGATCAACACCTGGGTGGAAAGGAAGACCGGCGGGAAGATCACCGATTTGCTGCCGGCCGACGCCCTGACGCCGCGCACTCGTCTCGTGCTGGCCAACGCAGTCTACTTCAAGGGCCGGTGGGAGCGGCCCTTCGACGCCCAGCGGACCGTGCCTGCGGCGTTCTTCACCGCGGCTGGCGAAAGCGTCATGGCGCCCACGATGGCCCGGACCGCGCAATTCAGGACGCGGCGGGCGGACGGGTGCGATTTGCTCGATCTTCCCTATGCCGGGGGGAGGCTCTCGATGGTGATCGTGCTTCCGGAGGCGCGCGACGGCCTGCCCGCCCTTGAGGAGCACCTGAGCGCGGCGGGGCTTTCCCTATGGCTGGAATCGCTGGACCAGGCCGCGCCGGCGGAACTTGGAGTGACGCTCCCGCGTTTCAAGATGGCGTTCGCGGCGGAACTAACCAAGGCCCTTTCGAGGCTTGGCCTGGCGACGGCCTTCGTGCCGGGCGCGGCGGATTTCTCGCCCATAAACGGCAGGAACGACCTCTACGTCTCGAACGTGCTGCACAAGGCATTCATCGACGTGAACGAGGAGGGAACCGAGGCGGCGGCGGCCACGGGCGTCGTTGTCGTCAAGTCGGCTGCCGTGCTGCCGCGGAAATTCCTCGTCGACCACCCCTTTCTCTTCCTCATCCGCGACGCATCGACCGGCAGCCTCCTGTTCCTGGGCCGGATCGTGGACCCGCGGACCCCGTGACTCCGCCCCGGGCGGGTTGCTATCTGCCGCCGGCAAGGGCGTCGAATTCCACGTTGCCGCCCGAAAGGATGACGCCCACCCGCCTGCCCGCCACCGCCACCTTCTTCTGCGCGATGGCCGCGAACGCTACCGCCCCCGAGGGCTCGACCGCGATCTTCATGATCTCCCAGATCTGGCGCATGGCCGCAATGATCGCGTCGTCTGAAACCGTCGCGATGGCGTCGACATTGCGGCGGATAACGGGAAAGGCCAGCTCCCCGACGAATGCGAGAAGCCCGTCCGCGATGCTCGACGGGTGCTCCACGGGCCGGCGCACGCCGGACGCGAGCGACAGGCTCGCGTCGGCGGCGCCCTCGGGCTCGCCCGCGAATAGCCTGATTCCCGGCCGGAGGGCCTTGGCCGCGATCGAGGTGCCCGCGAGAAGGCCGCCGCCGCCGACCGGGCAGACGATGATGTCGAGGTCCGGGACGTCGCCCATCAGCTCCAGCGCCGCGGTGCCCTGGCCCGCGATGACCCGCGGGTCGTCGAACGGGTGGATGAACGCGGCGCCCGTCTCCCGCACGATCCTGTCCGCGGCCGCCTCCCGCGCCTCGTGCGTCGGCTCGCAGAGCACGACCCTGCCCCCCAGCCGCTCGACCGAGGCAAGTTTGACCCGGCTGACCGTGCGCGGCATCGCGATGAACGCCGGAATCCCCCGAAGTCCCGCTGCCCATGCGAGCGCGGCCGCGTGGTTTCCGGACGAATGGGTCGCGACCCCGCGGGCCGCCTCGGCGTCCGCGAGCGACAGGACCGCGTTCGTCGCGCCCCGGGCCTTGAAGGAGCCGGTCTTCTGGAAGTTCTCACACTTGAAGAAGAGGCGCCCGCCCGAGAGCTCGTCCAGCCGGGCGCTCGTCAGCACGGGCGTGCGGTGGATCCGTTCGCGGATCCGGGCGTGCGCCTCGCGAATGTCCTCGATTGCAATCTCGCTCACCGGCGCGGGTCGCCCTACGGCGATGCCTTGTAGACCTCGGCCAGCGCGATTCCTGTCGCGCCATTGGACCCCGCGACCTCGGCGGTGTAGGTGCCGGGCTTCAGCGTGAGCAGGAGCGCGCTGTCCGCGCTGCCGGCGGCGAGGGCGAACGCCCCGGCCGAGGCCGCGACCGAGGCGATCTCGGCCGGATTCGCAGCGTTGCCCCAGCCCGTGTTGGTGGCCACCGGGTTGTTGTTCGCGTCAAACACCGTCAGGACGGGCTGGGCCAGGTATGCGGTGACGCCGTAATTCGCGAGCGCCGGGCCCACGCCCCGAACCAGCACCGTGAGCGGCTGCGCGCCCTGGATGACGAAGCCGGCGATCAGGATGTTGCCGCCCGTCCCGACCTCCGCCCGCGTCGAGATGTTGGCAAGCTGCGCGGGATCCGACGTGTTGACCTCGTAGACCTCGATCAGGCCGACGCCCGTCGTCGAGGCGACGCCGGAAAGCTCGACCGAGTATGCGCCGGGTGTCAGGTTGGCGATCAGGGCGCTGTCGGCGCTGCCGTTCGCCAGCGCGAAGGCGCCCACCTGGGCCGCCACCGAGGCGATCTGCGAGGGGTTCGGGCCGCTGCCCCAGCCCGTGTTCGACGCGAGCACCTGGCTGCTTTGGTTGTAGAGCGATATCGACGGCAGGGCCAGAAGGCCGCTGACGCCGAATTGCGCAAGCGCGGGTCCGATCCCCCGGATCAGGACTTCCTTGCTGAAGCCGGCCTGGCCCTCGATCACGAACCCCGCGATCGCGATCCCCCCGCCCGTGTTCACCAGCTCGCGGCTCGAGATGTTGATCAGGCGGCTGGTGGAGCTCACGACCGCGGGGTTGGGGATGAGGCGCCGGATGGTGCAGTTGACGGAGTCCGCCACGTAGATGACGCCCGCGTTGTCCACGGCGACATCCCCCGGCATGTCGAACCGCGCGTCGCCGGGGAGTCCGTCGACGTCCTCCATGACTCCGGCCGCGCCCGCCATCGTCGTCACCGCGCCGGCGGGGCTCACCATCCTGACCGTGTCGTTGTTGGAATCGGCGACATAGACATTGCCCATCATGTCCACGCTGACCCCGGCCGGGCCGTCAAAGCTCGCCGCCGCCCCGTTCCCGTCCGCGCTGCCGGCGGCCCGCGGCGAGCCGGCGAGCGTCGAGACCACCCCGGCCGCAGTGATCGCCCGGATCGTGTCGTTTCCGTTGTCCGCGACATAGACGTTGCCCGACGCGTTCACGGCGATCCCCGTCGGGTCGTCAAACTCGGCGCCCGTTCCCATGCCGTCGGCGGAACCCGATGTGCCCGATCCGGCCAGCGTGGTCACGTCGCCGGCGGGCGTCACCTTGCGGATCACGTTGCCCTTGCCGTCCGCGACGTAGAGGTTCCCGGCGCTGTCGACGGCAAGGTTCTGCGGATCGTAAAATCGCGCCGCCTGGCCCTGCCCGTCGGTTTCGCCCCTGTTTCCCGCAAGGCCGGCCAGGGTCGACACCGTCCCCCCGGAGATCTTGCGGATCGTGTAGTTGAGGTCGTCGGCGACATAGAGGTTCCCGGCGCCGTCGACCGCGACGCCGCCGGGTCCGTTGAAAAGGGCCGTGGCCACGGGGCCGTCCGTGCTCCCGCTACGCCCCGCTATGCCGGCGACGGTCGTGACGACGCCCGCAGGAGTGACCATGCGGATCGTGTTGGCGGTCCCATCCGAGACGAAGAGATTGCCGTTGGCGTCCGCGCGCACGCCGCCGGGATACTCGAACCTGGCGGCCCAGCCCGTTCCGTCGGCGCTTCCGGAGGATCCGGGCCAGCCCGCCATGGTCGTCACGCCGGTCGCGTTGACGGTCAGGCTGGCTGGCGAGCTCGTCGCGCTGCCCGTTGTGTTGCTGACGACGCACCGGAACTGGTCCCCGCTCATCGCGAATGTGGCGCCGTTCACGACCAGTGTCGAGGTGGCGGAGCCGCCGTAGGTCCCGCTGTCGGCGAGGGGCGCCCACGTCGTCGACCCGCTGGGCAGCCGCTGCCACTGGTAGGCGAGCGGCGCCGTGCCCTCGCCGACGACAAAGAACGTCGCCGGCTGGCCAAGGGTGACCGTCCGGTTGCCCAGCCCGGCGGGGATGTTGACGGGCAGGGTTGCGTCAAGCGGAGCCGCGAGCAGGTTGGAGACATCGGGCACGCCGATCCCCGTGCAAAGGTCGTAGCCCGCGGCCGCGCTGTAATTCCCGTTGCTGCCCGTCGTGATGTCCCGGAACGAAGACGAGCCGATCAGGGGATAGATCTTGGGGTTAAGCAGGCCCAGCGGGTCGCCGCCGCCGCGCTCCTGATTGATCAGCGCGCAAAAGGCCGCCCAGATCGGCGTGGCCCAGCTTGTTCCACCCGCCACCATTGTCTGGCCGCCGATGACGATCTGGGCGCCGAAGTTCGGGTCTGCCGTTGCGGCCACGTCGGGAACGCACCGCATGCCGCCCGCGGGCACTCCCGCCCCGGTCTGCCACGCCGGCCGGCTGAACACGGCGCTCACGCCGCCGCCGCCTTCGGACCACGCCATTTCGGTGACGACTCCGCCCGTGTCAAACGTGAGGGTGGTGCCGCCGACCCCGGTCACGTCGGGATCCGACGTGGGATACGTCACCTGGAGCACGCCGTCCGGGTTCGAGCCGTTGTCCCCCGCGGCGGACAGCACGGTCACACCGGCGCTGGCGAGATTCGCCATGTATTGCGCCTCGATGATCAGGTAGTCCCTGGCAACCTCCAATTCATTGCCGCCTATGCAGATGCAGAGCTGGTGAAGGCCCGGGTTGCCCGCTAGGTCGGCATAGACCTGCTGGAGGATTTCGTCGTTTTCGCCGGGATCGTTCTCGTTGGCCCCGTATATTCTGATCGTTGCCCCCGGCGCCAGGGCGCCGGCCCACTCGGCGTCGAGCGTGGTTTCGTTGAGCACGCCCGTGCTCGGCGAGGACGCGGGCCCCCCGGCAACGGAAACGGTCTGGACATTCCCAACGGACTGGCTCACGCCCGCCATGGTCCAGAACGCCGTGAGGTCGCTGTCCTGTGGGAACGCCAGTTCGTAGAGCGCAATGGTCTGCCCCGCGCCCGTGACGCTCAGGCCGGTCGCATTGTAGGCCTTCGCTATCTGGGCGGGCACGTAAGTTGCGGTGGAGGCCGACTGCGAGCTGGCCCTGTGCAGGCGGGGCGTCGAGAGCGGGCGGCGCCGGATGTGCGGCTGAAGCCCGTGAATCCCGAGCACAGAGGCGGACAGCTCCGCGGGCAGGCTCGGGGCCGTGACGGCCGACGTGTACTCGGCGCCGTCGGCCGCGGCCACCCGGGCGAAGGTCAGCTGGAATGCCCGCGCGACAGCATTCACCGACCCTCGGCCAAAGACCGCGATCCGGTTGTCATCCGTGCGGGTCACCTCCAGCCCCTGGGCCCCTAGCCATTGCACGAGCCTGTCGTGGTCGGCAGCGAGGGGATAGTACTTCGCCGACATCTCGGCCGGCGCGATCCGCTCGCCGCGGGCGATCCGGGCCTGCAGCTCGTCGAAATTGCGCATCCGCAGGGCCACCTCGAATGCCATGCTCGCGGAACCCTCCGCGGCGCTCAAGAGAGTCCGGGAAATCGTCGCCGTGCGCTTCGCCCCCGCCGCCGCCGGGATTTCCCTGATGCTGCCGGGAAAAGCCGCCCGGTCCGGCGCCGGAAAGGCCCGGCCCCCGGAGCTGCAGAGCGCAACAGCCATGGCGAGGCTCAGGCCTAGGTGAACCCCTCTCATTTCGAAGGCATTGCGCATGCGACCCGGATAAGGCGCCGGGGTTTCCTAAGAAAGAGCAAATCCGTAACGGTTCTTAAACATGAAAGCTGCGCATCATGGGGCTTGGCTCCCCCGGCGCAATCCACCTTCGCGCCAAGAAGGCTTCCCCGGCTGCCGCATCCCGTAAATGGCGGCTCTTTCCGTCGCCGGATTTCCGTCTCTCTTGGACTCGGGAAACCTACTCCAGCCAGATTCGCCCGATGTCCACGCCGTGGACCGCTCCGTATTCGCTGGCGGGGATGCCCGGTCCGATCGAGACAAGCACGCTTTCCGCCCGGTTCATGTCCAGGGGAGTGTCCGCGCCGACCGAGGACCAGTAGTGGAGGAACACCGGGTATCCGTGGGGAATGTTTGGCGACCGGACCTTGCGCAGCGCGCTTATCGGAATCTCGCAGGCGCCGAACCCGGGCTGCACGCTCACCATTCCCCCGTAGGCGATGCCGTCCGCGGTGATCAGGGCGACCTGCAGCGGGCAGGGCTGGTCCGTCGCGGACTTGCCGAACAAGACCAGCCTGCTCGGCAAGCCGAGGTTTGCACCCCTGCCGTTGATCCTGTCCCTGAAGTAGAACCGGAACGAATGGTCGTGCTCCCCGAGCCCGAGGTCCCCCACCAGGACCGCCATCGCGCTCGTGCCAGGCCTTTCCGCGGGCACGATGTCGTATCGGGCGCCGCGGTGATCGGCGGTGACCGCGCCTGAATCCGTGGCGGCGGAGAACAGCAGGATCGGCGCGCCGGCCGGAACGATCCGGGCGGTCCAGGGTTCGCCGTAATAGTCCCAGTCGGTGGGAAGCCCGTCCATCGCGGACGGGAATGTCTCGTAGCCGCCCGTGCCCTTTACCGCGATGTGGTAGCGCAGCGTGCCGGGTTGCAGCTGCCCGCCCGGAATTTCGGCGGAGTACCCGAAGCCCGACGTTCTCGTCATCGCGATCTTCAGGATGCCCCGGTCGTCCAGCGGGCCGCCGCCCGGCTGGGGACGCCGGTTCGGCGGCACCCGCTGATCGGATACGAAGGGCGGGCGGGGCAAGTAAGCGACGAGCTCGGCCCCTTCCACCGCGCGCGGCGAGGCGATCTCGGCCGTCACCCGGAGGTTTTCGCCCGCGGGCGCCTCCACGACCGGCTTGTGCAGGACGTACGTCCTGTCGATCGAGGATGCCGGCGCCACGAACTCCTTCAGGGCGATGTTCTCCCATCGGTCCTCGCGGCCCCATCTTGTCGTCGCGCCGACGCGAGTAAGCAGATACGCTCCCGGGCGGATGCTCAAGGTCTGGCCGTCGGCCCGCCCGCTGAATCCGTTGCCGTCGTTCAGCCCGATCGCCTTGAAGCCGGCACCGAGGTCGGGAAGGTTTATCCGCATCGGCCATTCGTTCCAGGCGATGACCGAAACCTGCTTTCTCGGGCTCGCCTTCTCGAACGGGTCGCGAATCCAGATGGCGTCGGGCATGACCTCGAGGCGCCATACGCCGGACTCGAGGCGGTCGAGGAAGTAGGCCCCCTGGCCGGGATAATCGACGATCGGCGAGCTGCCGTAGCCCGCGACGTGGGCCAGGCGTTCCGGGGCCGGCGGGTTCGTCGAGGTCCGGTTGGTGTAGAAGAACTTCTCGTGGGTCGCCAGTTCGGCAAGATCCTCTGAATAGCTCACCCGGACGCGCTCAAACGCCGTGTTGCCGGGGTATTCCCCGTAGTCCGCGTACAACGGCACGCGGCGAAAGGCCTCGCCCGCCACCTTCATGCTCAACGCCTTCTGCGGGGCATAGGCCAGGTTGAGATAGTGCGTCTGATACTCGGTGTTTTCCGCGGCGAGATACATCGGGTCGTAGGCGAACTGCGTCGCGAACTGGGCGCCCGCCTTCCGCATGGACCTCGCCATGGCCGGATAAATGTAGGACCGGCCAATGTCCGCGGAATCGAACTCATAGAATATCTTCGCCTTGGACCTGAATTGCCCGTTGCCGGCAAACGGGACCGGGTAGTCGTCCACGTAGGGCAGGAAGTTTCCCCGCTGTTCGTGGCCGGCAACGAGGCCCGAGGGGTACCACTGGAACGTCCCGCCCTGGACGTTCGCATCGAGGTAGGCCTGGAAAACCGGAAGGCCGTGGCTCATGTTATAGAGTACCGGCTTACCGCAGCCGGTGTCCCGGATGGCCTTGGTCATGCTGTTGATGTAGTCGACCGTGAGCGCGCGCTCCCAGTGGCCCGGCTCGTTGCAGATCTCGAAGGCAAGGATGTCCGGGTCGTTCCTGTACGCCATGCCCGTGTGCGGATTCACGTGATTCATGAACTGCGTCAGGTAGCGCTCCTGCAGCGGCCACGACTCCTTGTTCTCGAGGCAGCCCTGCTTCCCGTACTTCCTCGAGAACCCGTCCGCCGGTGTCCCGCCCTCCGGGTAGCCGTTGTCGCCAAACTGCATCGCGGTGAGGATGATCTTGATCCCGCGCTCCTTCAGCCTCGCCAGGAGGTAGTCGAACGCCTCGACGTGCTCGTTGACCACCAGGTTGCCCGCGGGGTCGCTGATTTCCCTATCCCACACGTGGACGCGGTACGCATCCAGCCCGAGCCGGGCGAAGTGATAGACGTCGGCGTCGATCGCCTTCTCGATCGGAATGCCCAGGCGCTTGTGGGCGCGGAAGGAATAGGCGAACGGCGCCGTGTAGTTCACCCCGAACTGCGCCACCTCCTTGCGCGACGCCGTCCATCGCATGACGCCGTTCTCGTCGACGAAAGTGCTTGGCGCCTCCTGGGCGGGCAGCCGGACCTGCTGGCCCGCGGCGAGGGCCAGGGCGAGTGCGACGATTCTCATCGATTTCCCCACGGGCTTCGGGCGGGACTTTCCGCCGCCGGCCGGATTTTTTCAACCATTCAGATCTCGCGGCTTGCCGTTAGGGCCCGCCCGGCAGGCGCCAGGAGCACAGGCGCAGGAGCAAGAATCAACGAAGGGGGTGCGGCTGCATCCGGGCATTTGCCGCGCGCCGCCGTGTTCCAACGACACAGAGCCCCCGCCCCCGACTTCCGCGGGGATCGCCTCAAAACGCCATCCGCGCGGCAAAGGCCAGGACGCACACGGTGACCACGGCGCAAATCAGGGTGGCGATCTTGGCCCCGCGAGCGTTGCCCAGGTAGTTCGCCTCCGCCGCCGGCCCCGCGATCGCCGCCGCCTCGGAGGCAAGGCTGTAGGTGCGCCAGGCAAAATAGCCCTTGAGGAGGACGACGCCCAGGAGCAGTGCAAATTGTATCTTGCCGTTGCCGGCGGAGCGGCCCTGAAGTGAGCCGAGGATCTTCGCGTCGAGGATCAGGATCGCGAGAATGCTCAGCATCGCGTAGATCGAGGCCCGGCCAGCCAGCGCCTGCACCGTCCTCTCGGCCGCGCCCAGCCGTGTGGGATCGTCGATTGTGACCATGATCGAGCTTTCCCCGCCGTTGTCCCGGCCCTCCTCGTCCGGCAGCGGGAACGGGGCTCTCCACGCCGCGAGCACGGACGGGATTGAAGCCAGCATCACGACAAGGAAGAATGTGGAGAAGCCCAGCCATTCGGCGAGCGGGCCAGAGATCATCGCTGTCGGAACCAGGACGAGATTCATCAGCGCGGTGGCGAACGCATAGTGGGTCATGGTGCACCGCCCCGGCGCGATCTGCTGCATCATGTAGATCATGTTGCCAACCATGCCGAAGCCGTAGCCGAACTTCTCGATGCTCACCATCGTGACAATGGCGCCGTAGCTCAGGCCATGGCCGGCCGCGGCAAAATGGCTGAGATAGATATAGGTGAAGTGCGGAATGTTGAGAAAGAGCCCGAGGATCCAGAGGGAGCGGCTGAGCCCCAGGCGGCCGGCGAACCAGCCGCCGATCAGGCCGCCAATGATGCCGGTCACCGTGCCGTAGACCGCCTCAATGTTGCTGACCTCGCCCGCGCTCAGGCCGAGGCCGCCCGCCGACTGGGCGCTCTGGAGGAAGAGCTGGCCCTCCTGCAGGATGAGGCCCTCGCCCAGCCGGTAGAGGAATACGAACGCTATCATGCCCCAAAACGCGCGCTTGTGGAAAAACGTCGTCGCGGTGGCGATAAAGTCGCCGGCGACCTGACGCGCGCTTTGCGGCCGGTCGGTGACGCTTCCGGGCGGCAGAAGGAAGAAGTGATAGACGACGAGCGCCACCATCCCGGATGCGCAGGTGATCATCACGGTCTGCCACATGTGCTGGGTGGACCAGCCCAGGGCCGCGCGCACCCGGTCGAGGACGGAGATGAGGATGCCCGCCGCCAGCACCTTGCCCAGAATCCAGAACATGCTCTGCGTGCCGGCCAGCCGCGCCTGCGTCGGTTTGTCGAGCGCGGTCAGGTAGATGCCGTCCCCGCAGATGTCCTGGCTCGAGGAGGCGAACGCGGCGATCCACAGGATCGCGATGCTGATCTGGAAGAATCCGGCTACCGGCAGGCTCATGGCCACGCCCAGGAGGAGCCCCGCGATCAGCAAGCCCATCGACAGCACGAAGAACTTCTTGGTGCGGTACATGTCGAGGAAGGCCGCCCAAAGCGGCTTCAGCGACCACGCGATTCCGATGCTGCCCACGGCCACGGTGATCTGGCTGTCTGCGTAGCCGAGCGACTTGTACATTCGCACCGCGGTGCCGTTTACGACATTATACGGGATGCCCATCGCGAGGTACAGCGAGGGAACCCATAGCAGGGAGCGAAGATTGGGGCGGGGTTTGGAGCACATTGCGGTTTAGAGCGGCTGGCCTATGCTTTGCCATGACACCCACGCCGATTTGGACCCCAAAGCGAAGCCCGAAATTGGCGCGAGGCCGGGGGGGCTGCGCGCCGCCGGGTCACCCCTTCAGCGCGCCCGCGGCTATCCCGCGCACGATCTGCCGCTGGAGGGCCGCGTAAACGGCGAGGATCGGCAGCGTGACGAGGATGATTCCGGCGAAGAGCATACCGTATTCGGTCCGGTATTCCGCGGCGATCGACAGGTTCGCGAGTCCCAGCGGCAGCGTCCGCGCGGATCCCGCCGCATCGCCGCTCACGAGCATGAACGCGTAGAAGTATTCCTTCCAGATCCCTATGAACTGGAAGATCGCAACCGTGACCAGCCCCGGTCTGGCGAGCGGGAGAAGCACCCGCCAGAACGCCGAGAACTCGCCGCACCCGTCGACCACCGCGGCCTCGTAGAGCGACCGCGGCAGCGAGCGGAAGAAACCCGCAAGGATGAATATCGCAAACGGCAGGCCGTTTGCGGTGTACACGAGGATCAGGCCGATCCGCGAGTTGAGAAGGCCGGCGGAGCGAAGCTCGAAGAAGAGGGGCACTATTGCGAGCTGGGCGGGGATCGTGAGGCCCGCGAGTATGAGGCCGAACACGGCCCGTCCGGCGGGATGGGTGAAGCGGGCCAGGGCATAGGCCGCCATCGCCCCCAGCGCCACGATCGAGGCGACCGAGCTGCCCGTGACGACGGCGGAGTTGAGGACATACTCGCCGAAATGGGCCTGGCTCCAGGCCCGCGTGTAGTTGTCCATGCTCACGCTGCCCGCCGTCGGCAGAGCGAACGTGTCGCGAAAGATGGCGTCGTCGCTCTTGAGCGACGAGTAGCCGACCCAGATCATCGGAAACACGAGCCACGCCGAGTACCCCAGGAGGGCCGCGAGCGCGACACCCCTTGAGATTCGGAGCCTGCTGGAGCGTGGGGCGGCCATGCGGTTCAGCCCTCGACGGGCTCGCTTCCCAATGCGCGCAGCACCGCCGCGCTCCCGGCAAGCACCAACGCGAACAGGATGACTGCGAGCGCCGCCGCGCGCCCGATGTCGAAGTCCTTGAACATAGTCGTGACGAGCAGCGTCCCGAGCGTCTGCATAGAGGCCGACGGGTCCTGCGAGGTGAGGAGCCAGACCATCTCGAACGCGTTCAGGCCGCCGATCACGAGGAACACCGCGGATATGGCGACGATCCCGCGGATCATCGGAAGCGTGATCGTGAAGAATTGCACCCCCGCCGAGGCCCCGTCTATCTCGGCGGCCTCGTACAGCTGCGGGTCGATCCCCTCCATGGCCGCAAGGTAAAGGATCAGGTTGAAGCCGCACGCCATCCACACGTAGATGGGAATGAGCGCTGCATAGAGGTGGTCCTCCGAGAGCCACGGGTAATCCGCGAACGACCGCAGCCAGTCCCAGCGAAGCGCGCCCCCAAGCCCGGCCAGCCCGGCGTTCACGAGCCCGCCGTGCGGCTGGTATGCGGTCAGCCAAATCAGCGTGGCGGCGATGCCCCCAAGCAGGTTCGGAAAGAGAAGGATCATCCGGAACGCCCCCGCCCCCCACACGCCGCGGTGGATCAGCACGGCAAAGAGGAGCGCGAGCGGCACCACAAGAAGGGCCGGGACCACCATCAGGTAGAGGTTGTTGCCGAGCGCGGTCCAAAGGACGTCGCTCTCAAACAGGAGCGACTTGAAATTGTAGAGCCCGGCCCAGGTCCGCCCCCCGATTCCATCCCAGTGGCTGAACGCCCACATGAATGCGCACACTGCGGGCGCCAGCATGAGCCCCGCGTACAGCAGAAACGCGGGCCCCACGAAGCCGGCGGCCATGGGCGCCCGAAGCCTGCCGAAGCTCGAGCCATCCCCTCCACGCGTCTGCGGCGCCCGGGCCGGCGCCCTCCCAAGGGCCCGCCCCAAGCGGCCGCGAAGCAGCCAGCAGCCCAGCGCCGCGAGCGCCACGATCATCGCAGTCCCGGCGAAGGGGTGGCGGTAATCGACGCGGTCGGGATCGGCGATCCTGGCGCGGTCTGCGCCGGCGGCGGCTTCGAGCGCTCGCGCGAACTCCCCGGGTTCAACTCGGCCGCTCATGAGCCGGCGCGTCTCGTCGACCCGCACCTGGCGGATGACCGGCGGCAGCATCATCGTCTGGGGCATGTTGAACGAGTCCCGCGCCCGGCTGATCATCGCCGCGGTGTCGCGCATCCTCGCCGAATAGGCCGAGGCGGGAACGCCGCGGATCGCGACCGGCGCATCGCTCATGCGGACAAACGCCTCGGCCCGCGCGCGCGACGTGAGGAACCGAAGGAAATCGATCGTCATCCTCTCGCGGCCCGGGTCGCCCGTGTTGAACACAAAGAAGTAGTCGCTTCCCGCCTGGATCGTCGACGGATCGGCAAGGCCGTCGGAAAACACCGGGAAATTCATCGTTCCCACGTCGAAGCCAGCCGGGACCTTTCCGGCCATCTCATTGAAGAACCACGACCCCGACGCGGTCATGGCCGCGCGGCCCTGGAGAAAAAGAAGCTCGGCTCCCTGCGCCGTCTCGCCCTCCCAGCCCGGCTGGACGTCGTCCCGGGTCACCCGCCGCAGCAGCTCCGCGCTCCGGACGATCCCCGGATCCGCCCATGCGCCGGGCACGAGTTCGCTGATGGCCCTCCATCCCCCCGGCCCGGCGAGGCTGTGATAGGCGGCCCGAAAGAACGCATCGGGATAGAGCCAGCGGGTCCCGGGCAGGCTCACGGGGGCGATGCCCGCCGCCCGGATCCGCTCGCACAGGGCGAAGAATTCGTCCCATGTGCGGGGCTCCCGCCACCCGTGCGCCCTGAAGAGCCCCCGGTTGTAAAAGATGCTCCAGCAGGAGTAGACGAAGGGCAGCCCGTACACGCCGCCGCCCATGCGCCACGAGTCGAGCGAGCCGGGCAGGAACGTGTCCCCCCACCGGGCGTCGCCCTCCCAGTTCTTCCCGTCGAGGTACGGCCGGAGGTCGACTATCTTTCCGGCCCGGACAAGGGAGGTCCACAGGATGTACGGCGCCGACGCCGCATCGGGCAATTGCCCGTCGATGATCCTCACCCTGACCTGGTCCTGAATCCGCGGGTTTCCGTACACGTGGACTCGTACACCGGGCCTTCCCGCCTCAAACTGACGCGCGGTCTCCTCATAGAACGCCGTGCCGTAGCCCCCCTCGAAGACGGGCACGTCGAGCTGCACCGGCCCGGCGCCCGTGGCCCGCGCAGCGCCCAGCAAACCGAGGCCGACCAGACAGGCGCAGGGACGCAGGGTCACGTGCGGAAGCCGGCACTCCTGAGCGCGCGGTGAAGCGCCGCGATGTGTGCGCGGTCGCGCGTTTCCACGGTGCAGGTGACATGGGTCGCGCTCACGTCGGGGCCGCTGAAAGCCCGGTCGTGCGCCACCTGGTTTATGCTTGCCCCGCACGAGGCGATCACGCGGCAGAGTTCCGCGAGCCCGCCGGGCCGGTCGCTTATCGTGACCGTGAAGCGCGTGAGGCGTCCGTCGTGGACAAGGCCCTTTTCAATCACCCGGCTCAGGATGACCGGATCGATATTGCCTCCACTGACAACGAGCGCGACCCGTTTCCCGCGCAGGCCCCTGATCCTTCCGGCCAACATTGCGGCAAGAGGCGTCGCCGCAGCGCCCTCGACCACGGTCTTCTCGAGCTCGAGCATCCGGAGGATCGCCAGCGAGATCCATTTTTCCTCGACGCGCACCACGCGGTCCACGCGGCCGCGGATAAGGCCGAACGCGTTCGCACCCACGGTGAGGGTCGCAAGTCCGTCCGCAAGGGTGGCGCGCCTCGGAACGCGCGCCGGCCGGCCGGCCTTGAGCGCCGCGGTAAGGTTGCCCGTCGCCACGCCTTCAACCGCTATGATCTCCACGTTGCGCCTGTGCGCCTTCACGGCCACGCAGACTCCAGCAAGGAGTCCCCCTCCGCCGACCGGGCAGACGATCGCGTCCACTTCAGGCACCTGTTCGAGAATCTCCAGGCCAAGCGTTCCTTGGCCGCTGATGATGTCCGGATCGTCGAAGCCGTGGACGTAGGCCACGCCCTCCCTTTCGGCAATCCGGTCGGCCTCCGCGCGCGCCTCGGCGAAATCGCCCCCGTGCAGGATCACGCGCGCCCCGAGGCGCTGGCAGGTCGTTATCTTGATCAGGGGGGCGAACTCCGGCATGACCACCGTGACGGGGATCCCGAGGAGCTGCCCGTGGTACGCCAGTCCGAGGGCGTGGTTCCCTGCGGAGGCGGCAACGACGCCCCGAAGACGCCCCGATGCTGACCGCATCAGGAGCGCGTTGCGGGCGCCCCGCTCCTTGAACGATCCCGTCCGCTGGGAATTGTCGAGTTTGCAAACGATTCGCGCCCCGGTGATCTCGCTGAGCGGAATCGATTCGGGGCATGGCGTCACGATGACGCCGCCCCTTATGCGCCGCCGGGCGGCCGCGATGTCCGACAGGTCAACGGTCTTTTCAGCCATTGTTTTGCAAGGAATAGCGTTGCGGGGGGCCGGGGCGGGCTTACACCCAAAACGTCCGATGTATCAGGTTACCTTTTCAGAGCAAGCCATGCGGGAGTTGAACAAGCTTGAA
>DATNHT010000152.1:0-12919 GCA_035604815.1 Opitutaceae bacterium | reverse complement strand
CTTTCCCCGGCTTCGAACAAAAACCCTGTGAAACCAAGCGAACCTTCGCCAGCCAATTCGGGAGGCGCGAAGTCGCGCCGCGGCCATCCCGGGGCCGCAGAGGCCCCGACGGCCGCCAGCCCGCTCGCCCGGCCGGCGCCCGTCCAGCCGACCTTGTCCGGGCCCAGGGTCGTTGTCGGCGCTCATCCGTGGGTCTATGCGGCGACCCAGCCCGGATACGACATCACGCCGGTGCTGCCCCGGATCTTCGCCGACATGAGCTACGCGGGCTTGGCGGGCATCGAGCTGATGCACACCGCGTTGCGCCCGGATGACGCGGTCGCGCGGATCGGCGAGCTCTCGCGCCGCAGCCGGCTGCCGATAATAGGCGCGTCGTTCGACGGCGCCATGTGGAACCGCGAGATGCACGAGATGGTGCTCGACGACGCCAGGATTGTCGTCCCACGCCTGGCCAAGCTCGGCGGGCGCACGCTCGGCGCCTCCGTCGGCCCCATCCGCTGGGGCATGAAGATCCCCAAGACGGAGCAGCAGCTCGACGACCAGGCGGATCTGCTGCGCCGGCTCATCGGCCTGTGCGAGCAGCACGGCGTCGTCCTCAACCTCCACAACCACACCTATGAGGTCGAAGACGGCATGCACGACCTCAAGGGCACTCTGGCGCGCATCCCCGGAGTCAAGCTCGGCCCCGACGTCAACTGGCTGGTGCGCGCCGGGGTCGATCCCGCCGCGTTCATCCGCCAGTTTGGCGGGCAGATCGTGTTCATCCACCTGCGCGACCAAGCAAGGGACGGCCGCTGGGTCGAGGCCATGGGCGAAGGCGACGCCGACTTCGTCGCGGTCGGCCAGGCCCTGCGCGAGATCGGCTTCGAGGGCGACGCGGTGATCGAGCTGGCCCACGAGAACGGCTTCGAGCCCACGCGCCCGCTGCGGGAGAGCCTAAAGATAAGCCGCGAGTTCGTGCGGAGGACCCTGGGCTATTAGGCCAAAAAAACGCGGCTGGCGCGCCGGCGGCAATCCTCCCCGGCCCGGCGCCTCACGGGCTCCGGTAGAGCACGCCGTCCTTCATGACCAGCCGCACCGCGTGGAGGCTGCTGATGTCGCTCGCCGGATCGCCCTCCACGGCGACCAGGTCGGCCAACAGGCCGGGCGCGATCCGGCCGACCTTGTCCTGCAGGTGCAGGATGCGGGCGTTGACCGAGGTGGCGGCGCGCAGGGCGTCGAGCGGCGGCAGGCCGAACTGCACCATCGCGTCCAGCTCGAGCGCATTGTTGCCGTGCGCAAAGACGCCCACGTCGCTGCCGCTGCCGATCGTGACGCCCGATGCGAGGGCGGCCCGAAAGGCCTCCCTCGCCCCAGCGATCCCGCCGGTTGCCGCCAGGGTCGGGATGAGCGCGACACCGTGCTCCTTCATCAGCCGGAAAATTTCGGGCGTGCCGTTCGTGCCGTGCTCAACGGTCTCGACGCCCGCCAGCACGGCCCGGCGCATGCCCTCCGGCGTCATCGCGTGCGCCGCCACCGGCCGCCCGCTGCTGCGCGCGGTCTCGACGACGGCCTTAAGCTCCTCCAGCGAGAAGGTCGGCGCCATCTCGCCGTGAGGCCCCCAGCGGTAGTCGGCGTACACCTTGATCCAGTCGGCGCCGTGGCCGATCTGGTTGCGGGTCTCCCGGATGAGGTCCGGGACCCCGCTCGCCTCGGCGCCGCCCTGGGGCACGTTCCACTCGGCGGAGAACCCCCTGGGGCCGTAACTTCCCGTCGCGACGATGGCCTTGGTCGCGACCAGCATGCGGGGACCCGGGATGATCCCCCGCTCCACCGCCTGCTTCAGCCCCACGTCGGCCCAGCCGGCCCCCTCGGTGCCCAGGTCGCGAATGGTGGTGAAGCCGGCCAGGAGCGTGGCCCGCAGGCTGTTGGTCGCCCGGGCAACCCGCAGGGCCTCGGACTCGCGCGCCACCTGGTCGTTCCACGAGGCCTCGACGTAGGGATGGAGTAGGATGTGCGAATGCGCCTCGATGAGGCCCGGCAGCAGCGTCATGGCCGGCAGCTCGATGACCCGCGCCCCGGCCGGCACACCGAGCGCGGCGGCGGGACCTGACGACTCGATCTTGTCGCCCAGCACGACGACGGCCCAGCCGTCATGCATCGAGTCGCCGTCGAAGACACGCGACGGCTTCAGGACGAAACCGGGCCCGGGAGCCGGGGTCTCGGCACGCAGCATCGCGGCCAAGACGAGGAAGCAAAGGCGGCGCATGGCGCATCATCGGTCAATACGCGGCCCCTTGCCAAGAGTCTAAGCGCGGGGCCCGCGAGGAAGACCGCAGGTCCGCCGCAAGGGGAACGGCCGGACGGATGGCGAGGCGGCCGCGGCCGGGAGCAATCCCCCGGGGGGCCGGTTCCATTCCCCTTGCGGGCGGTTGGCGCTGACGCATATTCGGCTGCGATAGGTGCTTTCCCGTGCCCATTAAAGCCCCCACCCTGCTCATGGCCGCGTCCCTTGCTGCAAATGCGGCCCTGGTGGCCCTCGTCGCGATCGAGGCGCCCTCCGCGTTCCGCATGGGCTCGGCCGGCGGCGCCGGGGCGCCCGCCGCCGCGCCCGCGCCGACGCCGGTTTCGGCAAACGGGACCGAAGGCCCCCGGACATGGTCGGCCATCAGGTCCGGGGACCTAAAGGCCCAGGCCGGACGCCTTCGCGCGGCGGGGTTCCCCCCCAACATCGTCCGGGCAATCCTCCGGGAGCAGCTGAACGAGCGGTTCGCCCCGCGGCGCAGGGAGCTGGCGGCGCAGCTCGGGGCGAGGCCCTACTGGACCTCGCGCTTTGACAGCTGGGATTCAAAGACGATGGCGGGAATGAACGCCATCAACAAGGAGCAGGCGAACATGCTGAAGGATCTCATGGGCGCCGAGACCGAGCCGGGCGACCCGTTCGGCGACGCGGATCGCCTGAACCGCAGCGGAAGCCTAGGGCCCGAGAAGTACGCGCGCGTGCAGGCGATCCTCTCCGACTACAACGAGCTGAAGGGCGAGATCTACTCCGCCGCCCAGGGCGGGCCCATGCTGCCAGAGGACCAGGAAAAGCTGGCCTACCTCGAGAAGGAGCAGCAGGCCGACATCGCCGCCTCGCTTACCCCGGACGAGCTCTTCGAATACCAGATCCGCAACAGCCCGACCGCCGGCATGCTGCGCTACAGCCTGCATGCATTCAACCCCACGGAGGACGAGTTTCGCGCGATCTTCAGGGTGCAGCAGGCGTTCGACCAGCAATACGGCTCGATGGGGCCGCTCAGCCCCGACCAGCAGCGCGAGCGCCAGGCCCACAAGGCGGACGTCGCCGCGCAGGTCCAGGACATCCTGGGCCCCGACCGGTTTGCCGAGTACAAGCGCGACACGGACCCGGCCTACCAGGCGGTGAGCCGCCTGGTGGAGCGCCTCGATCTGCCCCCGGCGGCGGCCCAGCAGGTGGTGGCGCTGCAGGACGACATCAGCAAGCGGGCGGACGCGATCCGCAAGGACCAGAGCCTTGCCGCCGCGGACAGGAGCAGCCAGCTGGCCGCCCTCGCCGACGAGGCGACGAGCAAGGTGGCCTCGGTCCTGGGAGACCGGGGCCTGGCGGCCTACAAGCAGACCGGCGGGTGATGGATCCAGAACCTCAAACCCCGCACGAACTGATCATCCCTCCACCCGACACGGCGTTCCGCAAGACCGCATAGCCATGCCGCGCGAACGCCCCGATCCCCATCCCCTGACAGGCCGGAGCGCACTCCTGCGCGTCTCGGTCCTGACCCTGTCGCTTTGCGCGGCCGTGGCCTTCTACGCATGGGCCATCTCCCCGGAGGGACCCTCCCTCGCGAAGTTCGACGACGGCACCGGCTACTACAACCTCCTGATAAGGGGATTCCGCTCCGGGCACCTGAGCCTCCAGGCGGAGGTGCCGCCCGGCCTGCTCAAGCTCAAGGACCCCTACGACCCGGCGCAGAACGCGCAGTTCGGGATGCACGACGTCAGCTTCTACAAGGGAAAGTTCTACCTCTACTTCGGCGCTGCCCCGGCGCTCGTCCTTTACTGGCCGGTTGCCGCCCTCTCGGGGCGCTACCTCGACGACCGCCAGGCGATATTCCTCTTTTCCACCGCGGCGTTCCTGGCCGGCTCCTACCTCCTGATCCAGATACGGCGGCGGTATTTCCCAGGGGCGGGCCTGGCCGCGGAGGCGGGCGGGATTGTGGCGATGGGATTCGCCAACATGGTGCCGGTGCTCCTGCGCCGGCCGCAGTTCTACGAGGTCGCCATAACCGCGGCGTTCGCGTTCTTCATCCTTTCCCTGGTCGGCCTGTACCAGTCGCTCCACAGGGAGCGGCGACTCGGATGGCTCGCCTTCGCGAGCCTGTGCTACGGACTGGCCATCGCCTCGCGTCCCACGTACCTCTTCGGGGCGGCCGCGCTCCTCGTCCCCGTCGTCCTCGGCCCGGCGCCCGAGACGCGGCCGGGGCGCGGCGGGCCCGCGCGGCTGGCGCTCGCGTGCGCGGCGCTCGTTCCCGTGGGCCTTGTGGTGGCGGGCATCATGGCCTACAACGAGCTCCGGTTCGACAACCCGTTCGAGTTCGGGGTGACGTGGGCCCTTTCCGGGTTCAACGAGACAAAGATCACGCAGTTCAGCCCGTCGTACGTGTGGTACAATTGCCGCGCGTACCTGTTCGCGCCGGCGAACCTGAGCGCCTACTTCCCGTTTGTCCGGGTGGTCTCCCTGCCGCCGACGCCCGCGGGCCATTACGGCGTCGAGGACCCGTACGGCATCCTGCCGAACATGCCCTTCGCGGCGCTCGCGCTTGCGGCAGTGCTGGCGTGCGCGAGCCGGCCAAGGCTCAGGCCCTTCGCCCTTGCCGCGGCCCTCTCGTCGTTCGCCGTCGCGTGCGTCATCTTCACGTTCCAATTCGCCACCAACCGCTACATGGTCGATTTCCTCCCGGGCTTCATCATACTGGGCGTCATCGGGTTCTGGGGCGTTCGGGAGCATTTTTCCGGGCTCGGCCGGAGGGCCGTCACCGCAGGCTGCTGGGTGCTGCTCGTCTGGTCGGCCCTATTCAACGTCTTCGCGTCGTTCGCGCACAACGAGCTGCTGCGCGTGAATGACCCGGCCCTATTCCGCCGGCTCGAGCACGCGTTCAACACCCCCCGATACGTCTGCGACAGGCTTGTCGGACGGACCTACGGGCCGCTTGAGCTGACGGTCAGGTTTCCTACCGACAAGAAGGGGAAGCTGGAGCCGCTCGTGATCACGGGCCTGGAGTTCCTGTCGGACTACCTGTACGTGTACTATGCCTCGAATGACAAGATCGTCATAGGATTCGAGCACACCGGCTACGGCGGGCCGGTGACCGACGCCTTCCCGGTCGACTACAGCCGGCCCCACCGGATCACCGTCGACATGCCGCCGCTCTATCCGCCGGTCGGCGATCCCTACTTCGACGGCATCCCCCCGAAGGTGGTCGAGGCGTTCAACACGCGCCTGAGGGTCAGCTTCGACGACGGTCCGCAGATCATTGACACCGCGGCGAGGTTTCATCCCCCATTCGCGGTCCGGCCGTCCATCGGCTCGGGCGGCGCAAACCAGGCGGCCCTGGGGCGCAGGTTTACCGGCGAGATCCTGGGCGTCCGGCGCCTGAGCCCGGACTGGACCGCGATGGCGAAGGCTGCCCTGACGGGACCCCTCGTCATCGTTCTTGAATTCCCGGCCGGCCAGGCCGGCGTGAGCGAGCCCATTGTCTCAAGCGGGGTCACCGGCCGCGGCGACGTCCTGGTGGTCCACTACGTCGACTCGAACCACGTCACCTTCACCCTGGACCACTGGGGATACGGCGGGCCCACAAGCGGCCCCGTCGAGATTAAACCCGGGGTCCAGCAGACGCTGGTCGTCAGCCTGGGCTCCTTCTTCCCCGCCTCCGAGCGGCCGAGCCACGCCCTGGCGTCCCGGTGGTCCGACGCCGCCGGGAGGCTGGAGGTCACCCTGGACAACCACAAGGTCTTCGACGTGAGGACGCCGTCCTACGACGCCCCGTCCGAGACCGTGGTGGTCGGCAGGAACCAGATCGGCTCGACCAGCTGCCAGAACCGGTTCAGCGGGCGGATCATCGGCTACTTCCGGGGGGACTTTCGGTAGCGCGGCCCCGCGGCGCGCCAGGCGGCCGTCAGATCACGGCCGGCGCCGGCTTGCGGCACAGTATCAGGTCCTGGTGCTCGGCGACGCCGGCGGGGATCTGCTCGACTATGTTGAAGAATCTCGACCAGGTCCTCTCGATGTACGAGCGGGCGTGCCATGCCGCCTGGTAGTAATCGGGAAGCCCCTCGGTGCCCCCGTACGGGAAATAGTAGAAGCCCTTCTCATCAAGCAGGCGGCAGTTCTCCGGGGAGAGATGCTTGCGGATCAGGGCGTCGCCCTGTGTCGAGAGGGCGAGAATCCCCCCGGGCCTCGTGACCCTCCTCAATTCGCCGAGCCACCGGAGCTGCAGGACCTCGGGCAGATGGGTGAACACCGATATCGCGTAGACAAAATCAAAGAACCCGGAAGGAAACGGGACCGGCGGAAGGTCCCCGTTGACCGTGAAGCGGCAGCGGCCCCTGCGCACGTCGTCGGAATAATTCTCCCGGCACCATCCGATCGCCTCCCCGTCTATGTCCGAGGCGTAGATCGTCGACAGGAAGGCGATCCTGCCCATGCAGCGCAGCACCCGTGCGCATCCGCAGCCAAAGTCCAGAATCCGCATGGGCCGGTCGAGACTGAGGTGGGCGTCCACGGCTGTATAGATGTCGAGGGCGACGATCCGGCCCGCCTGCTCGAAGCCGGGGGCGTCCGAGGTTCCATGCACCCTGAGGATCAGCCTCGCCGGGGGCGTCGCGACCGGCACCTCCATGACGGCCCTGACCAACCCGCGGACGGCGTCCGGAACGCCGGCCCTGCGCTCGCGGAAGCCCCAATGCACATAGTGGCTCCAGGCGGAGCGCATCCGGCCCTCCCCGATCGCACTCGCGACGTCCGGGTTGGCCTCGAGGTATGCCGACGCGTCAAAGTGATCTGCCATCGCCGCAATCCTGATCGGATGGACGGCCGCCGACAAGTGTCGCGACACCCACTCCGGCTCCCGCCTTCAATCGAGGTCGACCGCCACGTCGAACCCAACCTCGAAGAGCCGCCGCCACGGGAGACGGAAGGCGCCGGCCCGCACGTCCCTCACGAGGCCTGAGCTGACAAAGAGGTCGCGCAGGGCGGCGGCCGCGAGGCCCATGCGCGAGGCCATACGCCCCTCGATGCCGGCGGCCGCCTCGTCGAGCAGGCGCTCCATCGTGGGGGCGACGCCCGCGGCCGGCAGGTCCTCGAACATGCAGCGCGCGCGCTCCCGGCCCTGGTACAGGTCGTCATCCAGGAAACGCAGAAAGAGGAACTCGAAGTGCGCGGCCCGCTGCTCGCGCGTGGGCCCGCCGCGCAGTGCAAGCACCCGAATGACGGCCTGGGCGAGGACCGTGCCCAGCGTGTTTCCGGCGGTGTTCCATCCGCCGTAGGCCGCCAGTGCCGCAGCCTGCGGATGCCGGCGCAGAATTTCGCCCAGGACCAGATCGGAGGCATTGACGTAGGCCACGTCGGCGAGCGCTACGGGCCGGCCCGAGGCCAGCGTCCCCAGCAGGGCGCGCACGAACTCCTCCGGGTTTCGGCCGGGCGACTGCATCTCGCGGCGGGTGGCGCGAAATCCCTCGCTGGCGGTGAAGCGCTCAAGCCACGGATGGAACTTGGGCGCCATCTGCTCGCGGACGGAGTCGGTACCCCGCAGGATCAGCCACTGGCTGTCCCCGTTTCCCTGGCGCTCGACGGGCGCGTTGACGAAAAGGGCGAGGTCCGCCTCCCGGGGCGAATCGGCCACGTAGCCGCCGAGCGGCGCCAGGTGGGCCTTCAGCAGCTCGTGGAGGGGACGGTCCTCGTACTCTGTCACGACGGACGGGCCGGACGGCCCGGAGTATCGCGGCCAGACCCTGGGCGCGAACCCCGCCAGGCGGCAGGCGTAGCGCGCAAGAAGAAGGCAGCCGATCTCGTCGGCACCCGGGTAGGTGATCGCCCGGTCGCCCAGGTTGCGGGCGCGGATGAGCGCCTGGAGGCTGCGCGCCTCGGCGACATTCCAGCCGTAGTCCGCCGTGTCGTCCTGGGGAAGGAGCAGGTAGTCGAACACTCCCTCGGCGGCCCAGTCCAGCATCGCGCGGTTGACGGCGTGGTTGCGGGCCCGCCCGCGGCGGTAGTCTAGGTAGACCTCGTCGGGGATCTCGGCGCGCAGGGAGTCCCGCGCGCCCACCTCGGCCGCCGTGGCGTCCCCGACCTCTGCCTTGTGCTCGAGCGAGGAGAGCCGGAACATCCGGCTGCCGTACGTGGCCCAGTAGGGTTTCTCCTCCTCGCTCGTATCCGACCGGCAGATGCGCATGACGACGCTGGAGGCCAGGATCGGCTTTCCGGGATGGGTGGCATTGAGGCGGCGCAGAATCTCCAGCCGGGCCAGGGCGGCCTCGGCCGGCTCGGGGGAGGTGCGCGACGGGATGAGGCCCCCGTAGGCCAGCGTGTCGATCGCGACCACCGCCGCGTCCGCCTCGGGGGCGGCCCGCAGCAGCCAGTCCGCCAATTCGGCGTGCCGGCTGCTGCGCCAGGGATTGCCCAGCCACTCGCGCGGGGGCAGCAGGACCTCCAGTCCGGCGGCGCGAGAGAGGTACCGCGGATAGTCATAGTTGACCGGCCGGTCGTCCATCGGCAGCACGGCGACGCGCTTCATGGTGCGCCCCTCCCGAGGGGGCCCGCGCCCAGCTTCTCCAGCTCCCTCATGCACAGGTAGAGGCCGCGCGGGACGTGGAAGCATCCCTTCCATTTTCCGCCCTTAAGCGGCAGCAGCACCTCCCCGCGGCGATTGAGATACCCGTACCATTCGCCGCACTCGGGATCGGGGTAATGCCCCCAGGTGTACGCATGCACCCTCTCGAACCATCTCCAGCAGGCCTCGCGGCCCGTCAGCCTGTAGCCCTTCAGCAGGGCGACCAGCGTCTCCACGTGGACCCACCACAGCTTCTGGTCCCATTCCAGCTGCTGGGGGGGATGGCCCTGCGAGTCCAGAAAGTAGAAGATGCCCTCCATGCTGGCGTCCCAGCCCAGCTCAAGGGTGCGCAGGACAACCTCGGTCGCCCGTTCCGCCAGGGGCCGGCTGTTTCGCCGCTCGGCTATATCCATGATGAACCACATGGCCTCGATGCCGTGTCCCGGGTTGAGCAGGCGCCCCTCAAAGCAGTCGAGCCTGGCGCCGTCCGGCGCCGCGTATTCGTGGAGGACCTGCCTCCTCTCGTCCAGGAACGGGGAGAAGACCTCGTCTACGCACGCGTCGAGCGTGCGCCCGAACGTCCCTGGATCGAGCATCCATTCAAGCTCCAGCGTCACGGAGGCCAGGATCATGGGCAGCGCCATCGAGATCATGGGGCGCGCGCCGGGCGCAGCCTTTGAATACCTCCCCTTGGGATTGCCCCTTCGGCCGAGGATATTGCGGAAGGTCCGGTCCGCCACCTGCCTGGCACCGTCGTCATTCGCCGCCCGGGCGAACTCGCTGAACGCGATGGCCGCGAAGCAGTCGGAGAAGATGTTATAGGGCTGCACGAGGGGCCGCCCCTCGCGCGTGAGGCTGAAGTACCAGTTGCCTGCCTCGTCACTGCCGTGGCCCGCGAGGAATTCCGCCCCGTGCCGCGCCATCCGGAGCCAGGAATCGCGCCTTTCCAGGTGGTTGTAGAGCATGGAGAATGTCCAGACCTGCCTCGCCTGCGGCCAGACGAACTTGTCGGTGTCGTAGACCGATCCGTCGCGGCCGAGACAGGAGAAGAAGCCGCCGCAATCGTTGTCCACGGAGTGTCTCTCCCAGAAGGGGATGACATCGTCGAGGAGCGCGCGGCGATATTGTTGCGCCAGGTCAGCGAGGCTTGTGCTCACGGGAGTCTCTTGCTATAGCATCATTTCCCGGATGGCGAATCTCCTTATTGGGCTCAAGGCTGAACGACCGCGCAGGGCGCGCACGCGGTGCGAGACGGCCATGCTCGCGCTCTTGGCCTGTCTGGCAAGCGCGTCGGCGGGCCCGCGCCCGGCCCGGGCTGAGTCGCCCGCGGCGCAGCCGAACCCCGCCGCTTCGGAACGCCGCGACCGGCCGCCGCGCAAGGTTCTGGTCGGCACCGTCGTCAGCGGCTACGGCATCTTCAACCTCCCGCTGGAGAGGCGCCTGCAGAGGATGGACGAGCTCGTGGACGCCGTCGCCGCTAGGGCCAGGAGCGAGTTCCCCGCCAAGCCCCTGGACCTGGTCGTTCTGCCGGAAACCTTCATCGCCCGTCCGGGCGACGCCCTGGCGCAGAGGACCGTGCGGCTGGAGGAGGTCGAGCAGCGGATCGCGGCCTGCGCAAGCCGGCATCACTGCTACCTCGTGGTGCCGCTCCTCCTGCGGGAGGCGGATCCGCCCGTGCGGTTCAGCAACGCCGCCCTGCTGGTCGACCGCGAGGGGCGCGTGGCGGGAATATACCGCAAGGTGCACCCCGTGGCGGCGCAGGGAAGCGAAGAGCTTGAGGACGGAATAACCCCGGGCAGCTCGTTTCCCGTCTTCGACTGCGACTTCGGCCGCGTCGGAATCCAGATCTGCTTCGACATGCTCTACGCCGACGGCTGGCAGGCGCTGGCCAGGCAGGGGGCGGAGATCGTCGCGCTGCCGTCGGCCTCGGCCGAGACCGTCCGCCCCGCCATGTACGCCATGCGGCACCAGTACTATATCGTGAGCGCCACGCCGCGGGACCACGCCGCGGTCTTCAGCCCGCTGGGGCTGATCGAGGACCAGGCCTCGCAGGAGGGCGCCGTGCTGGTCCACCAGATCGACCTGTCCTTCGCGCTCCTGCACTGGGAGGCCGTGCTCGAGGACGGCGAGGCGCTCAGGCGCAAGTTCGGGGACAGGGTGGGATTTCACTACTACCGCCCGGAGGACATGGGGATCTTCTGGTCCAACGATCCCCGGACGTCGATCGGGCAGATGATCGGGAGCCTGGGCCTGACCGAGGTGGGCGCGAACGTGGAGCGAATACGCGTCCTGCAGGACAGGGCCCGGGGCGGCCCGCCGGCCGCGCCATAGGTCGCGCGGTCCCGGCGGCCGGGTCCCCGGTGCCCGCGCGACCCGCGAATGGACAATGGGATTGCAACTCTCGGCGCCTGCCATGAACTCGCCGAGATGAAGCTTGGTTCCAGGGCGGTTCCTTGGGTCGGCACGGGGATCTTTGCCGGCATCGTGCTGATCACCCTCGGATGGGCGGCGTACACCCACCACGTCTGGGAGGACTTCTACATCACCTACCGGTCGGGCAAGAACCTCGCCCTCGGCAACGGGCTGGTGTTCACGGTGGGCGAGCGGCTGCAGACGTTCACGTCGCCGCTGCAGGCGCTGCTTCCGGCGGCCATCGCGTGGCTGACCCATTGCCGGAGCGACGAGCTTGTCATCTGGATCTACCGGGTGGTGGGCGCGTGCGCGCTGGGCGCTACCGGCGCCATCCTGTGGGGGCTGTCCCGGCACTGCGCCTGGCCGGCCGCCGCGACGGCCGCCTGCGTGGGCCTTTTCGCCTTCGATGCCAAGAGCATAGATTTTACGGCGAACGGGATGGAGACGCCCTATCTCCTCGTTTTCCTGGGCTGGCAGGCTTACCTCGTGATCTCGGGGGGGAGCACGCTCTGGCTGGGCGTCGCCTGGGCGGGAATGATGTGGAGCAGGCCGGACGCGTTCATTCAGATCGCGGCCTTCTACGGCGCCGTCCTTGTGTTCGCGGCCGATTGGGGGAGCCGCCGGGACCTGGCGGTGCGCGCGATTCGCGCCGGCGCGGTGGCCGCGGTCCTCTATCTGCCGTGGTTCCTCTGGGCCTACTGGTATTACGGCACGCCGGTCCCCCACACGATCACGGCGAAGGCCATCGGCGTGGAGTCGGGCCTCGGCCCCGTCCTGCGGGCGATCCTCAGGGCGCCGCAGCAGATCATCACCTACGGCGTGTTCCATCGGGTCCTCTTCGCGCCGACCAACATCGAGGTGGCGCCGTGGGACGAATGGGGACTGGCGGCGAACAGCCTCTGGCGCCTGCTGGCGCTGCCGGTCTGGTTCTACTGGATCAATCCGTGGGGAGGGCGCTGGGCGCGCACGACTTCGCTTTGGCTCTTCCTCGGCTCCATCTATTACATCTGCGCCCCGGGCGCCCCCTGGTACGTCCCGCCGTACGCCCTCGTTGCCATGATCTGCTGGGGATTCGTGATCTGCGACGTCGCCAACCTGCTCGGGGCCGACGCGGGCGCCGCGCGAATGCCGGCGGCGGCCGTGCTCCGGCCCCTGCTGCGGTACGGCGTGCTGGGTGTGGTCGCCTTCCAGCTGGGGACCAGCCTTCTGATGGCGAATGCCATGCGCCTCCAGCAGGTCATCATCGAGGACGGCAGCCGCCGGGCCATCGGCGTATGGCTGCGCCAGAACGCCGCCCCCGGCGACACCGTCTTCCTGGAATCGCTGGGCTACATCGGCTATTTCTCGAACCTGAAGATGCTGGACTTTCCAGGCCTCGCCTCGACGGAGGTGGTCGCGGCCCGCAGGAAGGTCGGGATGGACGAGTTTGACGCCCTCATCCAGGAGGTCGACCCGGTCTGGCTCGTCCTGCGGCCAAAGGAAGCCGCGCGGGCCTCCTCGCGGGCGCCGGGGCTGCTGTCAAGCGGGGCCCACGGAAAGTACCGGCTGACCCGGATGTACGACCAGTCGGCGAGGGTCTCGGCGATGGGCGACATGCCCGGCCGCTCCCTCCTCGAGTACGACCAGACGTTCCTCGTCTATCGCCGGACCCACTGACGGCCGGCGGCTTGCGCCCCCGC
>DATNHT010000151.1:0-6938 GCA_035604815.1 Opitutaceae bacterium | reverse complement strand
AATGAGTTGTCCCTTGAAGGCGATCCATTAAGCAGTGGCAATCGGGACAGGACTCTAACCGTGCCGTTCGCATTTCTCCGGCCGATAAAATGTCGCCAGGCCGACCCTGCCCAGCAAGCTTGTCCCCATTCGGAACTCGTTTCGAAAGCCCCGGCCCCGCTTGGACCCCACCCGCCCCGGTCAACTCAACCCCAGCAAGATCCATTCTTTCCATGAAGACCTCCGCCCGATTTTCCACTTCACCAATCATAAGAATTCACATCGCCCTGGCAGTGTTTGCGATGACCCTGTGTGCGGTCCAGGCGGACGAGTTCTTCATTCACGACGGCGACCGGGTCGTCTTCCTGGGGGACAGCATCACCGAGCAGCGACTGTACACCAGCTACATTGAGGCGTACGCCCTGAGCCGGCATCCCTCGTGGAAGCTTGTGTTTCGAAACGCGGGCTGGGGCGGAGATACCTCATGGCTTAGACAGAGATCGCATACGAACGAGGCACAATTGTTTGCGGCCGACGATGCGACTCTCCTCGCGATGGTCAAAAAGGCAGTCGATTCCGGATTGAGCCGGGATGTGCTCCCGCTGAAGCCGACCATCGTGACGGTGGACTTCGGGATGAACGACCACGAATACCAGGCCTTCCGGCCCGACATCCTGCGCGCCTATATCAGCAGCCAGACCGAGATCGCTAGGGTGTTCGCCGCAAATGGCATCAGGGCGGTGTTCTTGACCCCGCAACCCATCGAGGACAAGCGTCCCGACCCCGACCAGGACGCGCGGAATATCTCGCTGAAGGCGTTTTCCGAGGCCTTGGGGAGCATGGCCGCCCGTGAGAAGGCTTCGTTTGTCGATCAATTCGAACCCTATATGCAGGCAATGCTACGGTCGCACGACTCGACCATCGGCGGGGGAAACGCGGTCCATCCGGGCCCCCCTGGCCACACCATCATGGCATGGGCCATCCTCAAATCGCTGGGAGCGACGCCGAACGTCTCGAGCGTAAGCATAGGCAGGCGACCCTTGCGGGTGGAAACATCCGCGGCGTGCCGCGTAGACAAACTCACGGAGGACGGCGACGCCGTTTCCTTTGACCGCCTCGACGACGCGCTGCCGATGCCGATAGACCCGAAGGCCGATTCGGCGCTAGCCATCGCGCCGATCATCAGCGACCTGGACGTTTATGACCTGAGGATCGCCGGTCTGCCGAAAGGCGGCTACACCATTTCAATCGACGGCGAGGTTGCGGCGACCGTCAGCGCTGATGACCTGGCACAGGGGTGGAACCTAGCCAACTCGGGGGGACCGATCACGAAGCAATCCCGCGATCTGCTCGCGATGGTCGTGCGAAAGAACGACCTTTATTTTAATCGCTGGAGAAGTGTTCAGCTTTTCAGCGCTCCCGACTGGGTGGCTAAGGGTTCGGATCTCGAGGCGAGGAGAACGGCGGAGTTGACAAGGCTTGACCGGGAAATTGATGGCCTTGAGGCGAAGATCGAAGCTTTGCGAAAGCCAAGGCTAAGGCATTTTCTGATTGCGCCTGCGCCGAAGGACGCCGAGTAGCCCGGCAAGTACGTAAGTGGTGCCCAGGGTGGGGATCGAACCCACACGCCTTTCGGCGGCAGATTTTGAGTCTGCTGCGTCTGCCAATTCCGCCACCCGGGCGACCGAGCGCGAATCCGACCTGAATGGACGGCGGGAGGCAAGTCCCCTGTGGGCCGCGGCCCACCGCCGCCGTTGACACGGTCCATCGCCCCAATCTCCTGTTAGCGGATGCCCGACTTCCGCGTGTACTGCCTGCCGCCAGTGACCGACCCCTCGGAGATCGCGCTTTCCGAGAGTGAGTCCCATCACCTCGTCGCGGTCAACAGAGCGAAGCCCGGCGACACGGTGGTCGCGTTCGACGGCAAGGGCTCGGAATGGATCTGCGAGCTCGCCGACGCGGGGAGGAAGGGGGCCCGCCTCAAGGTCAGGTTTTCGCAGAAGGCCAAGCCCCTGCCCTGGCGGATCACGCTCGGCCAGGCGCTCCCGCTGGGCGGGGCCATGGACTCCATCGTGAGGAAGGCGACCGAGATCGGCGTCGCCGTGATCGTTCCGCTCGAGAGCGAGCGCACCCAGGTCCACCTCGGCGGCGACCGCTCGGACAGGAAGGTGGGGAAATGGCAGACGGCGGCGCTCGAGGCCGCGAAGCAATGCGGCAATCCCTGGCTGCCGGAGATCGGGCCGGTGACGGCCGCCTCGGCATTCATGGAGACGGCGAAGGGGTACGACCTCAAGCTGATCGCGAGCCTGCAGCCGGGCGCAAGGTCTCTCAGGGAGGTGCTGGCACAATACCGCGCCTCCCACGGCCGCACCCCCGCGAACGTCCTCTGGCTCGTCGGGCCGGAGGGGGACTTCACGCCCGCAGAGATGAGCCGCTCGAGGGCCGGCGGATTCGAGCCCATCACGCTGGGCCCGCTCGTCCTGCGGTGCGAGACGGCGGCCGTGTACGCCCTGAGCGTCCTGAGTTACGAGCTCGCCGGCTGAGCCGCGCGGGTCACCAGACGAGCAGGCCGCCCGCGAAGGTGAGGCCGGCGCCCACGCTGCAGAAGATGATCCGGTCGCCCTCGGCGAAGATCCCCTCCTCCGCGGCCCAGCCGAGCGCCATCGAGACGCTCGCCGCGCTGGTGTTGCCGTACTTCGCGATCGTCATCACGAACTTCTCGTAGGGGACCCCGACCCGCTTGCTCACCGCATTCAGGATTCGGGCGTTGGCCTGGTGAGGCACGACCCACGCGATGTCCTCGGGGCGAAGCCGCTCCCGCTTGAGCGTTTCCTCGATCTGCAGCGCGAATCCGACCACGGCGTGCTTGAACACCGCCACCCCGTCCATCTGGATGTAGAAGTTCTCGAGGTCCCCCTTCGCGTCCGGCCAGGGCTTCCGGGCGCCGCCGCCCGTCCGCTGGATCGAGGTGAACTGCTCGGCGTCGCCCGAGAGCCCCATCCTGTGGAGCCGGTGCCCGCCCGCGGCCTTGGTGAGGACCGCCGCGCCCGCGCCGTCGCCAAAGAGGAACGCGGTCTCGTGGTCCTGGGGGTTGGTGATGCGCGAAAGGAGCTCGGCCGTCACCACGATCACGTTGCGGGCCGTCCCGCCAAGGATCAGCGTGCGCCCGACCTCGAGGGCGTAGAGCCAGCCCGAGCAGGCGGCGTTCAGGTCAAACGCCGCCGCCCGCGGGATCCCGAGGTGCAAGGCGAGCGCGCTGGCCATGGACGGGACGGGCTGGTCGGGGATGATCGTCGCCATGATGATCGTGTCGATGTCGCGCACCCGGATCTCGGCCTGCGCAAGCGCGTGCGAGACGGCGACGGCGGCGAGCGACGTCGCGCTCTCGTCATCGGCCGCGTACCGGCGCTCCTTGATGCCGGTCAGCCGGACGATGTCGTCCTCGGTCCGGTTGGGAAACGCCTTGAGGATCTCGCTATTCGCGCGCACGTTGCTCGGGACGGCGAAACCCACCCCCGCGATTCGGACGGTCTCGGCCGCCGAGGTCTGCACGGTCCTCATGATCGGCGCTTCTCGATGTACCGGGCCACGTCGTCGCCCGACACGCGGCCCCCCGGGCCGGTCGCCTCGATGTCGGTCATCGCCGCAGGGTCGAGCCCCGCCTCCTGGGCCAGCTTTGTCGCCCTCGGCGTCCAGATGTGGGCGGCAGACGGCGCGGCTTTCGCGGGGGCCGGCACGGTCACCAGGCCCGACTTGCTCTTCAGATGCTGGAGGCTCGCATCGGACGTCTCTATCTGCAGGAAGATCGCCCCGGACGGCCTGGCCTCGCCGGGCCGGACATGGATCGAGCGGACCGTTCCGTCGCACGGCGACTCGAACTCGAAGATCGACTTGTCGCTCTCGAGTTCGCCGATCTTCTCGCCCTTGGCCACGCGGGCGCCGGGCTGGATCTTCAAAGTGACGACGGTCAGCTCGTTCACGGTCGCGCCCATGGATGGCATGGGCACGTCGATCAGGAAGGTATCCATCAGGGTTTAATTGACCGCCAGATGGTGGGAGCCGCGGCCAAGGCGGTCAACCCCGCAACCTCCGGAAAATGCGGCCCCTTCACCGGCGCCGCCGGGACCGCACGGTCTTCCAAACTGCGACGCACTCGGCCACGAATCTCGGGAGGTCGCCAAGCGGGATCATGTTCGGCCCGTCGCTGAGCGCATGCTCCGGGTCCGGATGGGTCTCGACAAAGAGGCCGTCGGCGCCCGCCGCGAGCGCGGCGCGCGCAAGCGGCAGCGCGAATTCGCGCTCCCCGCCGCTCTTGCCCCCACCCGCCCCCGGCAGCTGCACGCTGTGCGTCGCGTCAAACACCGTCGGGTACCCGTTCTGGCTCATGATGGCGAACGAGCGCATGTCGACGACGAGGTTCTGGTACCCGAAGGTCGTGCCCCGCTCCGTCTGCCAAATCTCCGCCGCTCCGCCCTTCCTCAGCTTGGCGGTCACGTGCGCCATCTCGCGGGGCGAGAGGAACTGCCCCTTCTTCACGTTGACCGCCCGCCCTGTCGCAGCCGCGGCGAGCAGCAGGTCCGTCTGCCGGCACAGGAATGCCGGGATCTGCAGGACGTCGCACACCTGAGCGACGGGCCCGACCTGCGCGCCTTCGTGGACGTCCGTAAGCACAGGGAAGCCGTACTCCCTGCGCACGAGCGCGAGCAGCGCGAGCCCCTCCCTTAGCCCCGTTCCCCTGGGGCCCGCAACCGAAGTCCGGTTCGCCTTGTCGAAGGACCCCTTGAATACGATCTTCAGCTCCGCGTGCCTCTTGCCAAGCGCCGCGAGCCTGGCAGCGACGGCGCGGCACACCCCCTCGTTCTCCAGCGAGCACGGGCCCGCGATCAGCAGGAGCCTGCCGGGATCGAAGATCCTCACGCCCGGCCGCCCTTCCCCGCCCCGGCGGGCTTTCCGGGGCCCCTGCGCCGGATCGCGGCCGCGATGAACGCCGCAAACAGGGGATGGGCCCGGTTCGGCTTCGACTGGAACTCGGGGTGGAACTGGACCGCGACGAACCAGGGGTGCCCCTTGAGCTCGATGATCTCCACGAGATTGCGCGTCGGGTTGATGCCGCTCACGACGATCGCCCGCTTCAGCAGGTCGAGGTAGGCGTTGTTCACCTCGTAGCGGTGCCTGTGGCGCTCCCGGATCAATGCCGCCCCGTACGCCTTGGCGGCCAGGGTCCCGGGAGTGATCGCGCAGTCGTAGCTCCCAAGCCGCATCGTCGCCCCCTTGTCGGTGATGGCCTTCTGCTCCTCCATCATGTTGATGACCGGATCGGCGCACTTGGGATCAAATTCCGTGCTGTTGGCACCGGAGATCTTGAGCACGTTGCGCGCAATCTCGATCACCGCGATCTGGAGGCCGAGGCACAGCCCGTAGTAGGGGATCCCCTTCTCCCTGGCGAACCGGGCCGCCTCGATCTTGCCCTCGGTGCCGCGGTCGCCGAATCCGCCGGGCACCAGTATCCCGTCGAGCCCCTTGAGTAGCCTCGTCCCGCCCCTCTTCTCCAGGTCCTCCGCGTCGATCCTGCGCACGTTGACCTTGCAGGTGTTTGCGATGCCCGCGTGGGCGATGGACTCGTAGACCGACTTGTACGCGTCCTGGAGCTCGATGTATTTCCCCACGACGCCGATGGTGACCTCGTGCCTCGGGTTCAGCAGCCGCCGCACGATCTCTATCCAGATGTTTTTCTTCGGCGCGGGAAGCGAGAACCCGAGCAGGTCGAGGACCAGCTCGTCCAACCCCTCCCTCTGTAGCGCGAGGGGCAGCTGGTAGATCGAGCTGTCCACGTCGCGGCACTCGATGACTGCCTTGACGGGCACGTTGCAGAACATGCTCAGCTTGTCCCTCAACTCCGTGCCGAGCGGATGATCGCACCGGCAGACGAGCACATGGGGCTGGATGCCGATCTCGCGGAGCTTCGCAACGGACTGCTGGGTGGGCTTGGTCTTCAGCTCGCCCGCGGCCGCCAGAAAGGGCACGAGCGTCACGTGGATGAAGAGCACGTCCCTCGGCTTCATCTCGAGGGCGAACTGGCGCATGGCCTCCAGGAACGGAAGCCCCTCGATGTCGCCCGTCGTCCCGCCGATCTCCGTGATCAGGACGTCGACGTTCTTGCCGCCCGCGTAGAACCGCTCCTTGATCTCGTTGGTCACGTGCGGGATCACCTGCACGGTCTTGCCCAGGTACACCCCGCGCCTCTCGTTCTGGATGACGCTTTCGTAGATCTGGCCGGAACTCAGGCTGTTGAGCCGCGACAACTTGCCGCTCGTGAACCGCTCGTAGTGGCCCAGGTCGAGGTCCGTCTCCGCGCCGTCCTCGAGCACGTACACCTCGCCGTGCTGGTATGGGCTCATCGTCCCCGGGTCGACGTTCAGGTACGGGTCGAATTTCTGGATCCGGACGGTCAGGCCCCGGAGCTCAAGCAGCGCGCCAAGCGCCGCCGCGGTCAGCCCCTTGCCAAGGGAAGAAACCACTCCGCCCGTCACGAAGATGTATTTCATCCGTGAGGGATAAACGTCAGCGCCTGCAGCGCGCAAGTTTCTTCAAACGGACCAGCGCCGGTGCAGGCCGTTACCGGAGCAAGAGCCATATGGCGACCGAGCCCCCGATCAGGAGGACCCCGAAAAGAAGAATCCACAGCGCCGCCTTGAGCAGCTTGACGAGGAGCCACAGGATCGCGGCGGCCGCGAGCGTCGCGCAAGCGATGACAAACCAGTGGGGATAACCCGCTAGCGAATCCAGCATGCCCCACGCTATCGGCCTGTTCTCCGCTTGCAAAATGATTTGCCCACGCCCCCCGCCCGGCTCCAACTCGGCGTCCGTGGACAGATCGAACGTGAATTCAAGGCCGCAACTGCTCGCGTGGCTACTGTGCGACGCCGTGCACATCGACCCCGCCTCGGGAAAGCACACGA
>DATNHT010000150.1:0-32422 GCA_035604815.1 Opitutaceae bacterium | reverse complement strand
CGGGACTTTGGTTTCGAAAGCCAGTGGTAAACGAGCCCGGCGCACACGAGGACCGCGACGAGAGCTACCACGGCCAATCCCGATCGCCCCGCCGGCGGTGCAGGATCCTGCGGGCCGGATTCGGCCTGCAAATTTTGTCCCCGTAGGGGCGCTTCGTCGGCATCGTTCATAAGTGTTTTAATTGCTGGTGGTTAGGCGTGCATGGCTGAGCCATGGGGGGTCGGGCCAACCGTTTGTGGGTTCACCGGATTCTGCAGCCCTGTCGAGTGCCGAGTCCATGGGAAATAAGGTGCGTCCAAGAATCCAACGGGTTTTCTTGCAATGGGTTTGGTGAAAGACGCTGTCGGGCCGACATAGTTGCGTCCAGTCGAGACAGGGGACTCGGTTTTGCAGCCCAAAATGCAGGTCTGATTGCGCCAAGAGGAATCCAGTTCCAAGAAGACCCCGCAACTTGGGCGGGGGACTTGCACGGCGATCCCCGGCCCTCTTGACGGAAGCTCGCGGATCGGGTTGGTGAAGGCATCGAGCGGTCCCGAGCCGCGCGAGGACGCGAAAAATGAACTACAAGACAATCCTAATGGGAAAGAACAAGAAGATCGCGCTGGTCGCGCACGACAAAAAGAAACGCGACCTAATCGAGTGGGCCAAGTTCAACCGGGACCTGCTCGCCCATCACAAGGTCTACGCCACGGGCACCACGGGCGCCGCCCTGGAAAAGGAGCTTAAGTTTCCGGTCAAGCGCCTCGAGAGCGGCCCGCTCGGCGGCGACCAGCAGATCGGTTCAAAGATCGTGGATGGGGAGATCGACTTTCTCATCTTCTTCTGGGACCCGCTCGAGCCCCAGCCGCACGATCCCGATGTGAAGGCGCTGCTGCGCATGGCGGTGGTCTGGAACATACCCATCGCCTGCGACCGGTCGTCCGCGGATTTCATCATCTCGTCCCCGCTGATGGACTCTATCTACGAGCGCATCGTGCCCGACTACGCGGAATACCGCAGTCGCCCGATCCCGGACATGCCCGCGGCCGCCGCTCCGGCGAAGGCGTAGCCCGCGCGGGCCACTCGGCGTCCATGGCGCGGCGGAACCCGAGGGTCCCGGCCCGGTCCTTCGACGGGGCCATCAGGAGGTACTTCCCGTGCTCGTTCAACTTGTACGTTCCCGGGAAATACCAGATCAAGGCCCGCGGCCGGTAGTAGCTCCCCCAGCACAGGTTCGCCGCCCGCGTGTGGGTGTCGGTGAATTTGTCGGTCCATTGCCAGACGTTTCCGGTTTGATCGATGACGCCGAGCGGGCTTGCGCCCGAGGGGTGTGCGTTCACGTCTTCGGGGACCGTAAGGTCCCGGCCCTTCTCGGGCCCAGGAACGGCCGCGTCGTCCGCCCGCATATTGCGCGGAGCGCGCCCGGCTGACCGAGCCCGTGGCACTTGAATGTTAAAACATTGTGCCCTCGCGCCCGGCGGCGAAGATGATGGGCCATGCCCGAAACGCCCTGGAGCGCCGTCGACCTCTATATCACCGACCTGATCGTGGCGCCCGATGAGGCGCTTCGCGCGGCGCTTGTCGACAGCGCCGCCGCGGGACTGCCCGAGATCAGCGTCACGCCGAGCCAGGGCAAGCTGCTGCAGCTTGTCGCGCGCATCCGGGGGGCGCGCGCCATACTGGAAATCGGGACCCTTGGGGGCTACAGCACGATCTGGCTCGCCCGGGCGCTGCCGGCCGGCGGCCGCCTGATCACCCTTGAATGCGACCCGAAGCACGCCGCGGTCGCCCTCGCGAACATTGCGCGCGCCGGCTTGGCCGGGACCGTGGATCTGCGGCTCGGCCCGGCGCTGGAGACGCTGCCCCGGCTGGCGCAGGAGGGCAGCGGACCGTTTGACCTTGTCTTTGTCGACGCTGACAAGGAGGGGATCCCGGATTACTTCACCTGGGCGCTCAGGCTCTCCCGCGCCGGCACCGTGATCATCGTCGACAACGTGGTGCGAAAGGGGGCCGTTATCGACGCGGCCAGCGCGGATCCGAGCGTCCGGGGCGTGCGCCGCTTCAACGAGATGCTCGCTGCCGAGCCGCGCGTCAGCGCGACCACGATTCAGACCGTGGGCAGCAAGGGGTACGACGGCTTCACGTTCATCCTTGTGGGGGAAGACGCTTAGCCCATAGCCGTGAACCGCCGCCTTCCCGCCTCCCTCGCCGGATTGCTCCTGGTCGCCAGCTTCGGAACGGCCGTCGCCTCGCCGGCGCCCGCGCCGGCGCAGGCGCGCTATGAACCCAGCTGGAGTTCGTTGGACGCCCGGCCCATCCCCGAGTGGTATCTCGACGCCAAGTTTGGGATATTCATCCACTGGGGCGTCTACTCGGTCCCCTCTTGGGCGGTGAAGGGCGAGTACGCCGAATGGTACTGGTACAGGATCGCCGACAGGAAGCCCGAGAATCCGTGGTGGCAGTTCCACAAGGCGAACTACGGCGACGGCTTCCAGTACCAGGACTTCGCCCCCCGGTTCACGTGCGAGCTCTTCAATGCGGGGCAGTGGGCCGACGTGTTCGCGCGCTCCGGAGCGAGGTACGTCGTGCCGACCTCCAAGCATCATGACGGGTTTTGCCTGTGGCCGAGCGCAGAGGCCAGCAGGGACTGGGGCCGGCCGTGGAACAGCGCGGAGATCGGCCCCAGGCGCGACCTGCTCGGCGAGCTCTCCGGGGCGGTGCGCGCGAGGGGCCTAAAGTTCGGGTTCTACTACTCGCTATACGAGTGGTTCGACCCGCTCTGGCTGAGCGACCGCCGGCGCTACGTGGACGGGCATCTCTTCCCCCAGTTCAAGGATGTCGTCACCCGCTACAGCCCGGCGATCATCTTCAGCGACGGCGAATGGGAGATGTCCTCGAAGCAATGGCGGAGCGAGGAGCTGCTTGCGTGGCTGTACAATGAGTCCCCATCGAGGAACGAGGTCGTCGTCGACGACCGATGGGGCAACGACACGCGCCACAAGCACGGCGGATATTATACGACGGAGTATGCCGCGGGAATGGAGGGCGCCGCCCATCCCTGGGAGGAGAGCGAGGGGCTCGCCTACTCCTACGGCTACAGCCGCGCCGAGGCCCTCGACGACTACAAGAGCGCGAGAAAGCTGGTCCTTCTGCTCGTCGACACGGTCAGCCGCGGCGGCAACCTTCTCCTGGACATAGGCCCGAGGGCGGACGGCACGATTCCGGTGATCATGCAGCAGCGGCTTATCGAGATGGGCGACTGGCTCAAGGTGAACGGCGAGGCGATCTACGGCACGCGCTTCGCCGGGCGCCCCTGCCAGTGGACGCAGGGCAGCCGCCCCCGGCAGGAGTACGGCGAATACAAGGTGAAGTACGACCTGATGGAGCAGGTCGGGCAGCGGCCCGTGAACGGCCGCGCCGTCAAGCAGGTCTTCTTCACGAAGAGACCCGGCGCGCTCTACGCGATAACGGCGGGCTGGCCGGGATCGGAGCTCGTGCTGCACAACATCAGCCTTCCCGCGAACGCCGCCGTGACCCTCCTCGGGTTTGACGGCAGGCTCGATGCTTCGGTCGCAGGCGACACGGTCACCATCCATGTGCCGCCGGTGGGGCCGGAGGCGATGCCGTGCCTCTATGCCTACGCGTTTCGGATCGAGGGCGCGACGCTGCTTCCGGAGAAGTGACGCGGCGCCGCGGCCCGACGGCCGGTCGACGGGGCCCTTCGGGCGCCCCGATGGGATATCGGGAGCGGCTACGGGGGCGGCCGGCCGCCGGGCGGCTTCGCGCCCGAGGCGAGCGGCACCAATTCCGTGATTGCCAGGGCGGCCAGCACGATCACCGCAACCGTCGAGCCGAGGGCGGCCACCACGGGAATCCGGCTCAGCGCCAGGACCCCAAACGACGAGGCCGCCGCCACGGCCGACATCCGGATTGACGGCGGCGGCTCCTCCGCCCGCCCCAGGCTTTCCGCGGAAAAGATCGCGTAGTTGTGGCTCAGGCACACGCCGAGGAACGCGCCGAGCAGGTGGAAAAGGTTGAGCGTTTCTCCCATGAGGCCAAAGAGTCCGAAGGCGAACAGGCACGCGCCCGCCGGTATGGCGAATATTCGGATTCCCCTGCGAAGCCCGTACAGGACGAAGACGCTCGCCCCGACAAATGCGAGGCCCACCGAGCTTAGGCGCAGCGCCGAGAGCCGGTACCTCGAAAACAGCCGGTTGAGGTTCTGGAGCTGGCTGTCGCTGACGGTGTTTGTCCCGGCGGGCGGCTCTGCATCGACCGCGTCCTCCGCCACGGTCGCAAACCAGGACATTCCGGGCCCGACATGGAGAAGCGAGGAGAGCGGGCCCTGGAGCGCCTTGGCGAGCCGGCCGACCAGCTCCCCGTAGGCGGGCGGCTCGCGCCGGCCGATCCGCGCGGACCACGCGTCGAAGAACGCCGTGAATGAATCGGGCCGGAAACCGTGGCGCGCCAGCGCCGCGCGGAGGTCCCTCTCAAAATCTCCGAGCGATCCGAGCCAACCGGGGGTGCGATCCCACTGCTCCTGCGTGGGCACCGCGTAGCCGAGCGTCGCCGTCCGGACGTTGGGATGTTCCCTTTCGTGCCACGCGAGGAACGCCTGCAGCGACGCGCGCGCCTCGGAGGGCGTCGAACCCCTGGTAAGGTAGACGGTGCGGTCCGGCGTCTCGCCGAAGAGCGCCCTCACGCTCGCGTCGTTTGTCTTCAGTTCCGGCGTCGGTATCTCGAGCTCCCGGATGTCGTCCTTCCATTGCAGGCGCCACGGGCCGACGAGCGCCACGGCGGCGCCGGCTGCAAGCAGGATGCGTGCGGCGCGCCGAGGGAGGGCGCCCGATCCCGAGTGGCGCCGGCGGACGAAGGCGCGGGTCTCGATGTACGAATCGTCCACCTGGGCAAACCAGAGAAGGGCGGTTGCGAGGGCGCAGACGAGCCCGGCGCTCACGAATACCCCGAGCTGGCGGATGAGGGGGAGCACGGACCAGAGAAGGAAGGAGAACCCGATGACGGTGGTCAGGGCGCTCGCCAGGAGCGGCCTCATCAGGCGGGAGGCCCTCTCCAGAAACGGCTCGTCGGGGCGAAGCCTGGGCTGGAGGCAAAGGTAGAATCCGTAGTCGACCGCCACCCCCGCCAGGAGGGAGCCCACCACGAACACGAGCACGTGCACGCGCTGCCAGGAGGCGATGGTCGCCACCCAGGCGCCGAGGAGCGAGCCAAGGACCACGGGCGCCAAGTGGATTGCACGGTGGAAGCGCCTCACGCAGGCCGCCACCACGGCGAGCACGCAGACGAGCGACAACAGATTGAGGGTCCCCAGTTCGCGCTCGATCCGCGCCCGGCTGGCGGCGGCAAACCGGGCGATCCCGGTCCACTGCAGGTCGGTGCCGGGCTCCGCGTCCCTGAGCCGGGCGAACGCCCGGTCCACGGCCTCGAACACCGGCCCCTGCCCCCCGGCGGCGAGGGGCGAGTCGCGCGTCCGCGCCCATACGAGCGCGAACTGCCCCGACCGGCCGGCGGCGGGACCCGAGTCCGACACGCCGCTCATCCGGGCCGCGAGTCCCGGCACGAGCAGGAGCGGGTCGGACGTCAGGATGTCCTGGGTCGCCATGGCCTCGGGCCTCGAGAGGTAGGCTTCCAGGTCGGCGGCCGTCTTCTCCGCCAGCCAGGCGCTCCACGTCGCGGCCGGGGCTGCCGCATCGAACTCGCGCCGCCTCTCCTCCAGCCAGCCGGGGAGCAGGAGGTCGAGCCGCTGGGAGTAGATTTCGGCCGCCAGCGCCTCGCGGGGTCGTGGGTCCGACAATGGCATCACCTGAGCGATCGCCGGCGCGCTCGCAAGGGCCGCGGCAAAGAGTGCCGCCGAGTGGTCGCTCCTCCGGGCGCGGTCCCCGGCGGACTCGCCCGGCCGTGCGCCCACCCGCAGCGCAAGCAGGATGATGCGGGCCTCCTGCTGGCCCGCGAGATTGCGCACCATCGAAAGCTCCGGCGAGCGCTCGTCCTCCGGGACGAGGTCAAGGATGTCGGTCGAAATCCTGCGGTCCAGGTTCAGCCTGCCGAGGCACGAGAGCCCGGCGATCGCCCCCGCGAGGAGAACAATGCGAGCGATCCATTTTTGTCGCGGGGGCTCCATCAGCGGGCTGTCGCGTCAGCGGAAGAACTGTTTCAGGTCGGCGGGGGAAAAGGGCTCCCCCGTTCGGGTTTCGCCGATCTCAATGTCGACCCGCTGCGACGGGGAGCGCCTGAACTCCAGGTGAAGCACGTCGGTGCCGGCGCCCCCGACGGTGATCGCGCCGAGCTCGCGGGCGACCTCGGGGTCGCGCGGCGTGAACTCGAACCGCCATTCGGCGCCCGATCGGTACGCATGGATGACGAACCGGGGGTAGAGGGCAGCGAGGTCAAATCGCATGATCGGGAGCAGGGATGCGACCGCGCCGGTCTCCCGGGATCCGGACGGCATGTCGCGCGACCGGCCGTCCCGGTCCCTGAGCATGAGGCCCGCGGAGTCGGCGATCAGGATGCTCTCCTGCGGGTCCGTGTACTCAAGGCTCAGGCCCCGCTCAGGGGAGATCCGCAGCACGCCCTTTAGGAGCATGGGCTGACTGCGGAACGGGAAGAAGCGGTGCTCCGTGAAGCGGGCCGTTACGGTCCCCTTGGCTGCCAGGGCGTCGATCAGGGGCCGCCACTGCGCCTCCCCCGCCCCCGGCGCAAGCAGTGTGCCCGGATCCTGCGCGCCGTTCGCCGATGCGAGGAGCGGGAGCAAGACTGCGATGGACCGGATGAGTCTCATGCCGCCCGCGCGCCACGGCGCCCGAGAATCAGCGCGCATATCAGCCGCGCGTGCATCCCGACCATTCGCAGGTTGTCCCGCAGATAGTGAAAATGGGACACGCCGCCCCGCTCGCGTCCGACGTACCTGCAAGCGGCCGCGAGGTTGATCGCCGGAGTCCCGATCCACGCCAGCCTGACCGCCACCTCGGGGTCGAAGTCGAAGTGCCGGCCGCCGCGTGTGCCCTTCAGCACGCGCACAAGGGGCTCAATCGGATAGACCCTGTAGCCGAAGAGGGGATCGGCGGCTCCCCTTCCCGAGGTTTCCAGGCGCACAAGGCACACGCTGAGCATTCGCCCGTAAAGCCTGGCCCTGGGAGCCTCCGGCCCGAAGACCGGCCTGCCGCAGACAAGCGCGCCCGGAGCCGCCATGGAGGCCGCCATGAAGTCGCCAATCCGTTCGGCCGGGTGCTGGCCGTCGGCATCCATGACGAGCGCGTGCGTGAAGCCCGCGGCGAGCGCCTCCCGCGCGCCGGTCAGAACGGCAGCCCCCTTCCCGCCGTTGGAGGCCCTGACGATGACCCGCAATCCGGGCCTCGAGCGCGCGTGCGCCACAAGGGCGTCATGGCTCCCGTCGGTGCTGCCGTCGACCACGACCCAGACGTGCCTCCAGTTCGAAAGCGCTCCCTCAACGGTGAGCGACAGCAGACGGCCCGGGTTGAATGCGGGTATGAGCACCAGGTGGGTGTTCGAACGGGTCATCCGGGCCTCGCGTCTCCAAGCACGTCGCAGATTCGCGTCTCGACCGACTGGGTCAACTCCGCTGCGGACCTCCCGGGCTCGTAGGGCCACGATTGATCGAGCGAGATCTCGATCGTGCCTGGCAGCACCCGGGGCGCCCGCCACCATGGGCGGCCGCGGGCGCACAGGCCGGGAGAGGACCTGACGACCAACAGCCGGACGGGAGCCTTCGCCCTGTCGGCAATGAGCGCAAACCCGGGCTTCATCGGCCCCACGGAGATCCCGACGCCGGTGCGGGTGCCTTCGGGGAACACGAGTAGTGACTGACCCGCCGATACCCTCGCTGCGGCCGCCTTTATAAGGTCGAGCCCGGCGTCACCCCTCACGTAGCCCGCCATCACCGCGGCCGGACCGATCGCCGGATTGCGCATGAGCGAAGGCTTGAATATGCAGACGGCGTCCGGCAGGCGCGCAAGGATGATTGTCGCGTCGATGAGCGTCGGATGGTTGGCGATGTAGACCGTGCCCGGTTGCAGCGGGCCCTCGTCAAATCCCTTCCACTCGATCCTTATGATTTGCGTTGCATGGAACCATGCCAGCCATGCCTCGAACAGCCGCCTGATAGTCGCCCTCACCCCGGGCCCGAGGGAGTCCCTGGAGGGAAGAAGCATGAGCACCATGCATCCGAGATTCAACAGGAGCCCCACGGCGCCGAACACGGCCCACGAGAGGTAGTAGGTCGCGACAAACCGGGCGCGCGTGATGTGGCGTCTCACAGCGGGAAGAAGTTGAGCCACTGGTACGGGTGCGCCCGCAGGTAGGCTTCCACACGCAGGAGAAACCCCTGGAAATGGGCCCGCGCCCGCTCCAGTGCGGCGTCCCTCGCCTCCCCTTCCATCGGCTCAAACGCGGGCGACGCGTGCACCACCGACTGGCCCGGCCCCAACGGCGCCCCGAACGAGAGGAGGACCGGGCGGCAGAAGATCAGGGCCAGGTGATAGATCGTGAACGGAAACACGCGTCTCGCCCCGAGGAAATCAAACGTCTCCGTCCTGGCGCTGTGGTCGGGCCGGTCGCATTGCAGCGCGACGGCGTCCCTGCCTCCCCCCGCCTCTTTCAGCGCAAACAGCAGCTCCGCCGGGTCATTCACCCAGACGAAGCGCAGGCGATCGCCGAAGCGCGACCCCAGGGCATCGGTGTCGTGGGCGTTGCCCACCCGCAGCCGGAGGATGTGCACGCTGCGCTGCTCCTGCCCCGCGAGCATGAAGCCGGTCAGGTCCGAATTGGCGATGTGGAACGTCCCGAGGAGCACGGGGCGCTCCGATGCGAGCCACCGGGAAAAATCGTCCGCTCCAGGCTCCAGGATACACCTGTGGGGCCGGCCGTTGGCGACGCGGAGCCTGAGCATGAGCGCCTCGCAGACGGCGAAGAAATGCCTGAACACCTCGGTGACCGTCGGCTCGCGCTCCAGCGCGGCGCGAAGGTAGAGGCGGGAGCAGCGGCGCTGGCGCGGCATCGCGGCCACCGCGATCCATGTGCCGGCCGCCCGCAGCGGGCGGAAGACGGCCTCCGGCAGCACGCGGTCGGCCAGCCTGAGGAATCGATAGCCCCAGGAGGGCCCGGGGTTTCGAGGGGCGGAGCCGGCTTTCTGCATCAGAGCCATTCGATCTCCATGCGCCACCCGGGCGCTACCAGCCCCGTGAACGGAGAGCGCGCATGCAGGAGGTCGAACCACGCCCCGAGGCCGAGTTCTCCGCTCCCGGCGGCGCGAACGAGACGCATCAGGCCAAGCGCCCCGCTCTGCCGCTCCCGCCTGAGCGAGACGGCGAAGGCGAAGGTGCGCTCGCTCGCGAGCCCGTGATCGAGAAGCCACGTCCCGCGCTCCTCTCCGCCGCACAGCAGGACGCGCGGCGCGGGCGAGAGGATCGCCGCGCGCAGGGCGTGGAATGCGAACAGCGCCCCGCCCGACAGGGGCAGAAGCTCCCGGACCGCCGCCTGCCGCCCGATCAACAGCTGCTGCACGGCGCTCGGGTGGATCGATGTCTGGAAGAGCGTCGGGCTCGGCGCGGGAAAGCTGTCCAGGAAGCTCTCCAGGGCGCGGCTCTCGGCGTAGCTCGAGGCGTAGACAATCGCGTCGTCCTCTCCCGGATCGAGCTCCGCCAGGGCGCTGCCCACCATCAGGCCGAGCGTCGTCATCCGGCGCGTCGCCCCCGCGGGAAAATGGCCCTTCAGGCGCTCGCGCCCCGCGGCGGGCGTCTCCGTGCCCGGATCGTCGGTTATCAGCGCCTGGATGTGCCGCTCAAGCATGGCAAAGGAGGAACGCCGCGTGGGCGCCGCCGAAGGCGTTGCTCGCGCACACGACGCCGTCGAACGAGCCGTTGCCGAAGCTCTCGAGGGCCACGGTGTCAGCCATGGCCCGACCGGCTCCTCCGATTGTCCCGGGTGTGCGCCCCGCGCGGACCGACTCCACGGCGATCGCGAGCTCGACAAGGCCGCAGCTGCCGAGCGTGTGCCCGAGGCTGCCCTTCCAGCCGACGATCGGGGCTTCCGGAAACGCCCGGGCCGCCGCGCCGACCTCGAGCTGGCCGGCTTCGAGGGTTCCCGTGCCGTGCCCCTTGAACCAGACCCGGCGCCCGCGCGCGGCCGAGGCGACCGTGCCCAGGCACCGGGCGAACCCCGAGCCATCGCTCCGGTTGGCGGTGAAGTGGTGCATCTCGTTAAAGACACTCTGGCCGGAGAGAATCCAGTCGCCGCTGCCGCGCCCGAGCACGGCGAAGCCGGCGCCGTCCCCGAGGCCGATCGCCCCGGAATCCCTGACCCGGTAGGGCGAGGGAAAGTCGGCGTTGAGTATCTTCAGCGCGTGGAAGCCGCCGGCGACAAAAGGGCTGAGGAAATCGAACGAGAGGACGAGCGCGCCGTCCGCGAGACCCTCGGAAATGACCCTCGTGGCCAGGAGCAGCCCCAAATGCGCGGAGACGCAGGCGTGCGAGACGATCGACACGTCGGGTCCCCATCCGAGCTCGGTGCGGACGCGCTCCGTGCAGGTCGGAAGCGCGCTCCAGTCCGCGAACGATGGGTTGCCCGTGCGCCTGAGCGCATAGAGGCCTCCGACGCCAAAGTTGCTGCCGGTCACGAATACGGGCAGGCCGGCCGAGCCCCAATCCCCAGCGGGAATGGACCGCCGCAGGCTCGCGATCGCGGCGACCCAGTCGGGGGGGGTCGTCTCGTCGAGCGAGCGGCCGGGCAGGAGCGCCAGGGGAACGGCGTCCCCGCCCTCGCGGCCGAGAACGGGAACGGGCCGAAGGGCGCATTCGCCGCGCAGGAGCGCCGCGTGCGTGGCCGCGGCGTCCCCGAATGGGGTGATGCAGCCGCAGGCGGCGACCCGTACAGGTGCTGCGGGATCGGCCATGATGCTACGGGGGGCCCATTCCGTCAGGACGGGAGCCTCGAGGGATCGCCCCGCTCGCGGATGTAGGCCGCCAGCGCCGCCACGTTGGCGAGCGCGCGCCTTGCCTCCTCGCTGCTCGCGATCTTGATCCCGAATTCCTTCTCAAGCCGCACAACCAGCTCCAGGGCGTCGATCGAATCGAGCGAGAGGCCGCCGCCGACCAGAGGCTCGGCGTCGGGAATGTCGGCGGGCGCCACGTCCTCAAGGCGCAGGGTCTCGACGATGAGCTGCTTCAGCCGGGCGGTGAGTGGATCAGCCATTGGTGGGAAATCGATACTGCCCCCGCCGGGGCGGCGGCTTCAACCCGTAAACCCATTCGGCGCAGCAAAAACGTGGCAGACGTTGCTTCCGCCGAATCCGCTGCTGTTCGAGAGGATCCGGGCCGGGGCACGGGCGACGGTCTGGCGGGGAAGCTCCAGGCCCTCGCACTCGTCGGCCGCAACGCCAAGGTGCGGGTTGCCGGGCATGAAGCCGCCGGTGATCGAGAGGACGCAAAAGCCCGCCTGCATCACCCCGGAAAGCGAAAGCGTGTGCCCGGTCAGGCCCTTTGTGGCGCCGACACACGGGTGGAGTCCGCGGGAGCCGAACACGCGGACGATGGCGAGAGCCTCGGCGCTGTCGCCGACAGGCGTCGACGTCGCATGGGCGCTCACGTAGTCGATGTCGCCGGGCGCGGCCTTGGCGTCCGCAAGCGCCCTTTCCATCGCGAGGCGCAGGCCGGCCCCCTCGGGATGCGAGGCGGCGACGCGGTATCCGTCCGCCGCCTGCCCCCAGCCGGCGGCCTCCGCGAGGGGCCTGGCGCCGCGCTTGGCCGCCGCAGCGGGCGCCTCGAGGATCAAGGCCACGGCCCCGCCGGCCCCCACAAAGCCGTCCCGGCCGACGTCGAATGGGCGGGACGCCATCCTGGGCTCGGACTGGACAGAGAGCGCCCGCATGTGGGCAAAAGGCAGGAGCGAGTCCGCGTTCAGCTCCTCGGCGCCCACGACGATCGCCCGGTTCAGGCGCCCCAGGCGCAGGTCGTCGATCGCGTAGCCGAGCGCGTGGCTCGAGGACGCGCAGGCCGAGACAAAGCCGCAGAGGGCGCCCGTGATCCGGAAATGCGCGGCCAGGTTGAAGTTCAGGGTTCCGGCTATCGAGCTGACGACGCCGAGCGGATTGCCCCTCGCCCCCTGGACGGCCCTCATCTGAGCCAGGTTGTAATGCAGGAGCATGGCCGAGCCGGCGGACGCGCAGTAGAGGCCCGTATCCGGGTCGCCGGCCAGGTCGGATGCGCTCAGCCCCGCGTGGGAAAGCGCCTGCTCCACGGCGCAGATGGCATAGATGCCGTGCGGAGCAAGCCCGCGCAGCACATCCTTGGGAATATCATATCCGCTCGGCCAGGACCAATCGCGCCATTTTGGCGATTCCACCTGGAATCCCTTGACGGTGCCGGCCACCTTGATCGGGAGGTCCGCGTTTCCGAGGAACTCGACGTGCTCGATCCCGTGGCGCCCGTCCCTGAGGCTTTGCTCCACGGAAGGCCGATCGTTGCCGATGGGCGTGATGAAGCCGACACCGGTGACGACGGGATTCACGAGGCGCCTGTCTTGGCAGCGACCTTGCGGATGACGCAGGCCCGAAGGTCGCCGATCGTTCTGACGGCGAGGATATCCTCATTGGTGATCGTCATTTCGAAAAGGTCCTCGAGAAAGAAGACGAGCTCGGCCACGGCGACCGAATCATATCCCAGGTCCTCGACGAGCCGGGTTTCGTCCGAGACGCCCCGGGCGGGGGGGGAGGCCGCCGGCCTGTAATCGACGGCGGCGGCGATGACGACCGCCTCCACGGCGCCCGCGTCGCCCTTCAGGCGGTAGCGCTGGTACGCCTCGAGCACCTCGGCGGGGAACCGGGCGAGCTCGGCGGACCTTTTTGGAGGGGGAACCGGTGCCATTGGGAAATCAGGTCTTCAAGGGCGCCGCGTGCCGCATGGGCGCCGGGACGTCTCGGGGGCGCAAGGGGAACCAGGTCCTCCATCCCTCCCTTGCCTCGAGAAGCATCCAGGCGAGCAGTTGTCCGGCGACGCGGGGAAGCAGCCGCCGGTTTAGCTCGTAGCTTATGAAGCCAAAATAGCGTCCGGTGTTGCGCCGTCCCCACGTGCCCCGCCTCATGCGCGACTGCGCTATCGCGGCCAGGCGGCGGTTGTAGAGCGCCATGAGGACGCCGGCGGCTCGGCCCCCGTTGGGCGCGAACGGGGGGGTTTCAAGCGCGGCGTCCCCGAGGGCGAAGGGCCGCGCGACGACCCCGAGATAATAGCTTCCCAGGTCGAGCCGAAACGCGAGCGTCATGAGTTCATAGTCACCCATGTAGTAGTACTTGTCGCGGTAAATTGCGTCAAACCAGCGGTCGTGGGACGCGCGGAAATTGGCGTTGTGGCGCGCCACCCGCTCCCTGACATTGCGGCCGGAAAGGCAGCTGTCGACGAGCGCGGCCGCGGCGCTTGACGAGAAGCTTATCCAGTCCATGCCCGGCGAATAGAACGGGTCCATGAATGCCGCGGCGTCGCCGACGAGCACGAACCCGTCGCCCGCGTATCGCGCCGAGCGGTAGGCGCAGTTGCGCCGAAAATGGACGTCGCCTTCCTGGTAGGTCGCATCCTTAAGAAGTTCGCGGGCAGCTGGATGCGCGACAAGGAACTCCCTCAGGCGATCCCCCACCTTCCCCCCCTCGGGCAGATCCGTGATCCGCTGGTCAAAGACGATGCCGACGCTCATGTCCCCGCCCTTGAGCGGGATCCACCAGGACCACCAGCCCCTGCCGCAGACATGGTTGGTCGCCGTGAAGCGAACCGCCTTCGCCCGCTTTGACCATGCGGGATGGCGCTCCGCGATTTCGCGCGAGTCGAGATTCTTCACGCCCTTCCAGCGGCTCCAGCACGCCGCGATAGGATGGGCCGTGTTGGTCATGAACCAGCCGTTCTTCCGGGCGAGCAGGGCCGAGACACCGGAGGCGTCGACGACCCACCTCGCCTTCTCGGTGCCGGTGCTTCCGTCCTCCCTGCTCCACTGCACCGTCTGCATCGCGCCCTCCTGCAGCGCGACGTCGCGGACCCGCGCCGGCCGAAGCAGCTCGGCGCCCTCGGAAACGGCGCGCGAGAGCACCTCCTCGTCGAGCACGGCCCGGTCCACCTGGTACCCGGGAAAGCGCACGTTGTACTTCGGGCCCGTTTCGCTGCAGTCGGCCAGTCCGAGGGTCTGGGCGTTGCAGAACCAGAAGCGCATCCCCTGCTTCACGAGGTGCTTCTCGTTCAGGTGGTCGGTGAGCCCGAGGACCCTTCCCAGGAAATAAGCGCTGGTCTCCACCGTGGATTCGCCCACACGCCTCCCCAGCCGGTCGCTCTTCTCTATTATCATTATCCGCCACCGCGGGTTGCGCCGGCGCAGCAGAAGGGCCGTCGATGCGCCGGCAAGCGCGCCCCCGAGAATGATCACATCCCACGTCCTCAACTGGTCGTTCTCGCTCATGCTCGCCCCGGGGTTATGGTCCCGTTCGGCCCGGGTGTACATCCGCAATTTTTCTCGCTCGCCCCGCTCGCCAAACCACCCTTGGGCGCATGACAGAACCCTTGTTCCGGCGCTGGACGGCCACGGTGCAGCGGGCCCCGGCCGCGGTCGCCGTCGTTGACGCCTCGAGCGGGGAAACATGGACCCGGGCCGCCCTGGACGCGGCGGCAGCCGAGTGGGCCGCCGTGTTCACGCGAATGGTCGGCGATTCGCAAGTCGCTGGGCGGCGAGTCGCTATGTCGCTTCCCAACTCGGCGGAATGGTTCCATGTCTTCCTCGGCCTTCAGTCGATCGGAGCCGTCCCGGCCCCGATCGACCCCACCGAGCCGCTGGAGGCCCAACTCGCCGCGGCTCTCTCGGTAGGAGCCTCCTGGATCTGGCGCGAAGGCAGGCTTGCGCCCGTGAGTTCCGCGGGGGCGCCACGGGCGGCTTCCCCTTCGCGGGGCGGCGAATGCCTCATAAAGATGACGAGCGGCAGCAGCGGCAGGCCCAGGGGATTCGCCGTGACGCACGCCCAGATGGAGGCGGACGGGCGCCAGGTCTGCGCGTCGATGGGCATCGGCCCCGACGACGCAAACCTTGCGGTGATCCCCCTTGGGTATTCCTACGGCCTCGGCAATCTCGTCGTCCCCCTCATGCTTCAGGGATCGCGGGTCATCTGCCTGTCGAGCATCCTGCCGCAGGCGGTCGCCTCGGACGCGCGGCGCCTGCGGCCCACGGTGTTCCCTGCGGTCCCGCCGATCCTCAAGGCGCTCGTCGCAAGCGACGTTCCGAGGCCCTCCTTCGCCACCGTCCGGCTCGTCATTTCCGCCGGATCCCCGCTGGCGCCCGAGGTGGCCCGGGCGTTTGAGGCCAAGTTTGGCGTGCGGGTTCATGGATTCTACGGGACGAGCGAGACGGGCGGCATCGCATTCGACGGGCCGGGTGAGGCGACATTGGAGGGCCGAAGCGTCGGAACCCCCATGGCCGGCGTGCGGATCGCGTTCGGGCCGGGAGGGCGCTTCAGGGTCTCGAGCCCCGCGGTCATGGGCGGGGGCCATTTCCGCCCCGCGGACCGCGCGAGGCTCAACGGCCGGGGCGAGCTTGTTCTCCTGGGGCGCACCGACCGGGTCGTAAAGATCGGTGGCCGGCGGGTCGATTTGGCCGAGATCGAGGACGCCCTGAGGTCGGTGCCCGGCGTCCGCGACGCCTTCGCACAGGAGGTGGGCGGCGCCGAGGCATCGCTGGCGGCGGCGGTCGCCACCGACCGCGGCGCGGCGCTGGTCCGGCGCCTGCTGCGGGCGCGCCTCGCGTCCTGGAAGATTCCGGCACGGATCGTGGCGCTCGCGGGATTCCCGCAGACCGCACGCGGCAAGACGGACACGCGAAAGCTGCGTCAGACCCTGTCCGCGCCCCGCACCGTCACCTCGATCTCAACATTGAGCTCGGACCGGCATATGTCGGCGCAGAGGTAGCTCGCCCGGTCGCCCGGAGCGAGGATCCGGCGCCGGACTTGGAGCGCGACCGACGGATGGTCCCCGGGGTTCCTGAGGTACACTTTGAAATGGCGCGCGGCCCGGCCGGCTCCGAGGCGGTCGCCGAGCCCGCAGGCGCGAGAGACCAGCCTCAGGTTCTCGAGCGTGCAGTCGAGCTGGCCCGCAGTGTCGTGCGGAGCCACGGTCGCGTGTCCCCTGACAGACGACGTTCCCGAAACGAAGGCGTCCAGCTTTCCCGCGCGCTCGACAATCGAGGCCCGGGCGAAGCTGGGCGGCCGGGGCCCGTGCTCGGGAGGATACTTGTAGGCGGGCACCTGCGCCGGGTTCTCGAAATAGCGCGCGGGGCTCTCGCCCGCCAGGAAGACAACGGTCATCTCCGCATTCGGGGTGCCCACGGCGGTCGAGGCCGGAAGCCGCCTCTGGAAGCCCTCGCCCAGGCCCGCCTCGAAAGCTAGCGAGCGGCCCTTGCAGAACGCCCGGTAGTTCTCGAGGCCGTCCTGGCTCTCCCCGTTTATCTTCGGGATGCAGTTCCACGTCCGGTAAAGGCTTAGGCCGCCGACCCGCCGCAGGATCTCCGCGTAGAGGCGCCTCGTCGCGCCCTCGAGGTCGTTCCCCGGATTGGCGCGCGACCACCCCGCGAGCCCCCCGGCCCCCCGCCAGAGCGAGAACCCTCCCTCGCTTCCCGAGCGTTCCACCGGCGCGAGGACCTCCTCGCGGGATTCGCCGCCCAGGAGGGCAAGGCCCATCCCAAGCGCCCCGCTGGGCTCGTCGCCCGGGTCGCCGAAGGCGAATGAGAACATCATGGGCCCCGACCTACGCCCAGCGCGCGCAAACGGACAAGCAATTTCCGGCTTGGTCTGGAGGATTGCCAACCAATACGGTGGGGCCATGGAATCGACCGATTGCGACGTCCTTGTCATCGGGGGGGGGCCCGGGGGCAGCTGCGCCGCCGCATTCGCGCGCCTGCGGGGCCTGTCCGTGTGCCTCGCGGAAAAGGAGGAGTTCCCGCGCTTTCACATCGGCGAGTCCCTGCTGCCCATGGGAAACGCGGTGCTTCGGGCGACGGGCGCCTGGCCGAGGATCGAGGCGGCGGGTTTCGTGAGGAAGCTTGGCGCCGAGTTCGTGCTGGCCGACGGATCGGCGGGAAAGGAGATCGCCTTTTCGGAAGGCCGCATACCCGGCCTCGAATCGACGTTCCAGGTGGAGCGGTCGAGATTTGACTCGATCCTCCTGGACCACGCCCGGAGCCTTGGGGCGGACGTTCGGATGGCGACCACCGTGCGCGCGGTCGCACCCGGCCGCGACTCCGTGACCGCGACCCTGGCCCAGAGGGAGGGCCCGACCTCGCGCATCGCTGCCCGGTGGGTCGTCGACGGCGGGGGCCGCGACAACCTGTACGAGAGCCCGAGCAAGAGGACATTTGAGCCGCCCCATTTTCCGCGGAGGGCCGCCGTCTACAGCCACTTCGAGGGCGTGCGCCGGGCGCCTGGCCCGAGGGGCGGCAACATCATCGTCGTCCGCCTTGAGGACGGATGGTTCTGGGTCATACCGATCAGCGCCGAGCGCACCTCCGTCGGCCTGGTGACCTCGGTCGGAGCCCTCCGGCAGGCGGAGGATCCCACGGCCGTGTTCCGCGCCACCGTGGCGGGTTCGCCCCTTCTCTGCTCGCTGATGATGCAGGCGCGGGCCGTCGAGCCGTTCCGCGTCACCGCGGACTACAGCTACGTGAGGAAGGAGTTCGCGTCGCCCCGCGTCCTCCTCGCCGGCGACGCGGCGGGCTTCTTCGACCCGATCTTCTCGTCCGGGGTGTTCCTCTCGATCCATTCGGCCCAGGTCGCCGTCGCGGCGATCGCGCGCGCCCACGCCGCCGGCAGGCCGCTCTCCCGCTCGGAGCAGAGGCGCTACACGCGGGGGCTCAAGGCTCACTGCGCCGTATTTCGCAGGCTGATCGACGTATTCTACGACAATGACAGCTTCTCGGTTTTCATGACCCAGAAACCGCCGCTCGCCATTGACGGGGCCCTGACCTCGATCGTCGCCGGCCATGTCAGGCTCACCTGGCCCCTGCGGTGGAGGTTCATGGTGTTTCTCGCGGTCTGCCGCCTCCAGAAGCGCCTGGCCATCGTCAAACGGATCGGCCATGCATCCCGGGTGTCGCTCCGGCCCGCGTGAGAGCCTGGATCGCCGTCGTTCTCTCTCTCAAGACGTGCGCAGTCGTGCTCGCCGCCTGGCACCATGCCGGGGCCGGGGCGGTCCTCTTCTTCGGACCCGACCCGTGGCTCTTCCTGCAGTTCATCCTGCCCTCCGCGCAGGCCTTCGGCCCCGCGGCGACCTCCTTTGCCACCGAGCGCCGCGAGGTCTGGCTGACCATCGACGACGGGCCCGATCCCCTCACGACCCCGCGCGTCCTCGACCTTCTCGAGGCGCAAGGCGCCCGCGCGACGTTCTTCTTGGTGGGCGCCCATGTCGAGAAACACCCGGGGCTCGCACGGCAGATCGTGGCCAGGGGCCACACGATCGCAAACCACACCCACAGCCATCCCGCGGCAGATTTCTGGCTCGCGTCGCCGAGGCGCATCGCCTCGGAGATCGACCGCTGCGTGGGAGCGTTCCTTCTGGCGGGCGTGCCGTTTGAGCGCTACTTCCGGCCGCCGGCCGGCGTCAGGAACCCGTTCCTCGATCCCCAGCTCTGCGCGCGGGGCATGCAGCTCGTGCTCTGGAGCGCGCGGGGGCGGGACGGATTGGGCCACGACCCGCAGGCGGCTCTGCGCCGAATCGCCCCGAGAATCAGGCCGGGAGGGGTCCTGATCTCGCACGAGGCGGGATCCAATCCCGACGCCCGGCTGAAGTTCGTCGAGCTGCTCCTGGGCCATCTCGCGCGCGAGGGCTATGCGTGCGTCCTGCCGCCGCGCGCCGCACTGCGGGCCCGGGGAATGCCGGCCAAGCCTTCCGGCGGCTAGTTGACGCGCAGACTCGCCTTAAGGACGTCGGCCGAGGACCTTCCGACCAGGACCTCGAAGTCCCCCGGCTGAACGGCCCGCCGCATGCTCAAGTCGTAGTCCTCGAGCTTGTCCGGCGTCAGGGCGAACGAAACCGTGCGCGTCTCGCCCGGCTCGAGCGTGACCCGCGCAAAGTCCCTCAGTTCCTCCACCGGCCGGACGGGCAGGCTCACGACGGCGTGGAGGTAGAGCTGGACGACCTCGTCGGCCTTTACGGCCCCCGAGTTGGTGACGTCGACCGAGACCTGTGCGGTCGCGTCGCGCGCCATCGCCGCGGGCGAGACCTTGAGGTTCTTGTAGTCAAAGCTCGCGTAGCTCAGGCCGAAGCCGAAGGGATACAACGGCGTGGAATCCGCCAGGATATAGCTGCGGTAGCGCGAGGGGCTGTGGTTGTAGTAGTCAGGCAGCTGCCCCACGGAGCGCGGGAAGGTGACCGTCAACTTGCCGCTCGGGCACACCTTGCCGAAAAGCACGTCGGCCACGGCCGGCCCGGTCTCCTGGCCAAGGTACCAGCACTCGACAATGGCCGGGGCGTTTTCCTGCAGGTAGCCCACCGTCAGCGGGCCGCCGTTGAGCAGCAGCACCACGACGGGCTTGCCGGTGGCGAGCACGGCCCTCGCCAGCTCGTGCTGCCGGCCCACCAGGTCCAGGGTGTCGCGGTCGCCGAGGTGCTGCTCGTTCCATGCCTCGCGGCGAAGCAGTTCGTTCTCCCCGAGCACCAGGATGACGGCGTCGCTCTTCAGAGCCACGTCCACAGCCTCGTCGGTCAGGCGGGAATCGTCGGCCGCGTCATTCAGGACGGGGTTTTCGTTCACAAGCCAGCCCGAGGCGTGGTTGGCCGTGAGCTTGCAGCCCTCGGCATAAAGCACGCGGAACGAGCTGCCCGCGAAATCCTTGATGCCCTGCAGGACCCCGACCCCCTGCATGGGAACCGCGGAATAGGTGCCCAGGTGGATGTCGGCGGCGTTGGGGCCGATGACGGCCAGGGTCTTGATCTTCGCGGGGTCGAGGGGAAGGGTGTGCCTGTCGTTCTTTAGCAGGACCATCGCCTCGTCGGCGGCCAGCCGGGCCAAGGCCTTGTGTTCGCTCGAGTTGGTCACCCGCTCCTCGACATCGGGGTCGGCGTAGGGGTGGTCGAACAGGCCGCTGAGGAGCTTGACGCGCAGCACGCAGGCCGCGGCGCGGTCGATGGCAGCCATCGAGACCTTCCCGGCCCGCTCCTCCTCGGCGAGGGTGGAGTAGCACCGTCCCCTGCCGCCCCCGCCGAAGTCCACTCCGGCCTCGATGCACAGGATGCCGGCCTCGGCGTAGCTGGCCGCGGCATGGTGTTCATCGACAACAGATTCGACGCCTCCCCCGTCCGCCATCACGAAGCCGTCAAATCCCCATTCGGTGCGCAGGATGTCGGTCAGGAGCTTGTGGTTCACGTGGTTCGGGACGCGGTCCCACTCGTTGTACGAGGCCATGAGCGCATGGGCGTGGGCCACCTTCACGGCCATCTCGAAGGGGTACAGGTGGACGGTCCGGAACTCCCTTTCGGAGTAATTTACCGGCGCTATGTTCCGGCCTCCCTCCGGCTCCCCGTGTCCCGCGAAATGCTTGAGCGTGACGGCGACGTGCTCCGCGTCGATCGCGGCGCCCCGGCCCTGGAGGCCGAAGACGGCTGCCATCCCCATGCGCGAGACCAGGTAGGGATCCTCGCCGTAGCACTCCTCGAAGCGCCCCCACCGCGGATCGCGGGCGACGTCGAGGACGGGCCCGAGGACCTGGTGGACGCCCCGGGCGCTCGCCTCGCGGGCGGCCGCGGTGAAGACGCGCTCCACCAGGGGAAGGTCCCACGTGCCTCCCAGGGCGATCGCCTGCGGGAAGCTGGTGGCGCCGCCCGCCATGTAGCCGTGGAGGGCCTCGGCGATGAAGAAGACAGGGATGCCCAGGCGGGTCTTCTCCAGCATGTACTTCTGGACCGAGTTCAGGCGCCCGATCGCCTTGCGCGGCGAAGTCATGAAGCGGTCCCCGCCGCCCGCATAGACGGATCCCGCCCCGTGGAAGAGGACCGGCGCATCGCTTCCGCCCGTGAAGTTGCCCTGCTCGTCAAAGGCATGGGGGTCGGTGGGCCTGAATCCCTGCAGCTGCGCGACCTTCTCCTCGAGCGTCATGCGCGAAAGCAGGTCCCTAAGCCGGGCCTCGACGGTCAGCGACGGATCCCTGTAGGGCGGCGGCGGGGGCGTCTGGGCGGCGAGCGGGGCCGCGAGGAGCGCGTACGGCAATAGGAGCCAGCGGAGTTTGGCGGGCATTGGGTATCGGGGGTTTAGATTCGGCAGCCCGGGACCGGGCCCTCAGGGGCTCTCGTCCTCGCGCATCTTGAAGGTCATCTGGACCATCTCGCTCCTGGCATCGGGCCGCGGCCCGATCGAGCGCGTGCGCTCGCACGCCTCGAGCACCGACCGGTCGAACTCCGCGTTGCCCGACGACCTCTCGATCCTGACCCGGGAAAGCGAGCCGCTCGCGGACAGGAAGAACTCCACGCGGGCCTCGAGGGTGTCGCTCACGCCCTCCGGCGGCACGTGGTTCTCCTTGATCCTGGACTTGAGGAGCGAAAAGTAGGCGTCGAGCTCGCTGCCCTCCTCCCGGGTGAGCGCCCTACCGCCGGCGCCCCCCGCCGTGTTCTCCCTGGACCCGCCGATCACCCCCTCGCGGATCCCCTCCGCATCGACGTGGGCCACCTTGGCCGCCGCCTTTGCGGCGGCCTGCTGCCTTTGGAATTCCTCCTGGGTGAGCCGCTTCCTCTCCGCCTCCTGTTCCTTCTGGTACCTGGCCTCGAGGCGGGCCTCGCGCCTGGCCTCGGTCCGCTTAAGCTGCGCCACAAGGTCCGGGGTCTTCACGGGCTTAGCGGGCGCGCTGGGGGCCGCCTCCGGCGGCGCGGGCTGGATCGGTGGCGGGGCCGGCTTTGGCGTCACGGGGGCCGTCTTCACCCCCCCGGGCACTCCCAGCGCGGGCGCCACCCGGGCCGCGTAGTTGTCGCCCGCCCCGGCGACGAGCTCGAAGATCTTTGGGGACTCCTGAACCACGCTGTTCGCCGCGAAGCTGAAGAAGAGGATGAGGAGGGCGACCGCGCCGTGGATCAGCGCGGAGATCGCGTATGCGCCGGGCGAGCTCGGGCTCATTTCGATATCGGGGCGGTGTCGAAGGTGAACTTAAGGAGGTTCGCCTTCTTCAGCTCGTCCATCAGCTGGACAATCTTTTCGTAGGGAACGTGCGCGTCGCCCCGGATCCTGATCACGGGCGGCTTCGTCTCGGCCGCGTAGAGCCGGAGCCGGCTGCGCAGCTCCGCCACGCCCACCGGGACCGGCCTCTCGTCGAGGTACGTGTTGCCCTTTGCGTCGATTGAGATCGCGACAAAGTGCGTGCTCTTGTCCTGCTTCTGCTGGGGGCTCCTTGACTCGGACGGGAGCGTGACCGGGATCGTCTGCTCCTGGTTGATGAGCGGGGTCGCGATCATGAAGATGATCAGCAGCGTGAAGCCGAGGTCGATGAGGTTCGTCACGTTCATCTCGGCGATCGGGTGGGACGGGCGGGGTCGTCTGAAGGTCCTGGCCATCGTCGTTCCGGGTGCGCCCGCTTAACCTGACTCCAGCTCGAGCCGGTCGGCGAGCGAGCTGGCGTAGTTCTCGAGCTCGGTGATCAGCCTCTTTGTCGTCGCGAACAGCAGGTTGTACCCGAAAAGGCACGGGATGGCCACGAGCAGCCCCGAGATCGTCGTCAGGAGCGCCGCCGAGACGCCGGGCGCCAGGGTCTGGATGCTCGCCGTCTGCTGGACGGAGACCGCGCTGAACGCGTCCATCACGCCCCACACGGTGCCCAGCAGGCCGAGGAAGGGCGCCCCGGAGACGATCGACGCAAGAAAGACCATGTTGGATTCGTAGCGGAGCGTCTGGCGGGCGAGCGCCCGCTGGAGCGCGTTTTCCGCGTGCTCGAGGCGGAAGCGCAGGGTGTCGAGCCCCTTCTCCTTGCCGATCGCGGCCGCCTTCCAGTAGGCCTCGATCGCGTCGGTCAAAAGGTCGGCATACGGTATGTCCCTCCGGTTGCGAAGGGAATCCGGGAGGTCGACGACGCTCTTCTCGTTCCTCAGGTGCAGCTCGAACGTGTGGTTGAGCCGGCGCAGGGAATTGAGCTCGCTTCGTTTCCCGAACATGACCGCCCAGGCGACGATGCTGAACACGGCGAGGCCGCAGCAGATCACCTGGCCGACGACGTCGCAGTGCGAAAAGATCTCGAAGATGTTGGTCGATGCGAGAAAGGGCGCGAGCTTCACGGGCATGAATCCATCGTTGGATGTTTTGCGGGATTCGTCCAATTGATTCAAACGTTCCTCGCCAAGGGCCGCGAATTCCGCCAACCTCACCGTTCCATGGCGAAAAAGTCGAAGCACACCGGCAAACTCATCTCATTCGAGGGCTCCGAGGGCAGCGGGAAGACCTCCCAGATCGCCCGCCTCGCCGAGCGCCTCCAGAGGTTGCGGCGCGACGTCGTCACCGTGCGGGAGCCCGGCGGAACCGAGATCGGCGAGCAGATCCGAAACATCATCGTCCACAATTCCAAGGGCGACGAGATGTGCCCGGAGACGGAGCTGCTCCTTTTCGCCGCGGCCCGGGCCCAGCTTGTCCGCGAGGTGATCTTGCCCGCGCTCACGCGCGGAGCCATCGTCCTGAGCGACCGCTACCTCGATTCCTCGACCGTCTACCAGGGGATCGGCCGAAACCTGGCGGCGGACCCGGTGAACCAGATCAACCGCTTTGCCGTGGGAAGCGTCATGCCGCACCTCACGATCGTCATCGACGTCCCCACGAAGGTGGGCCTCGCGCGCATCCACCAGCGGGCCTCCGACCTCCCGGACCGGATGGAGCGCCAGAACATCGATTTCTACAACAAGATCCGCGAGGGGTACCTGCTGCTCGCCAGGGGCATGCCGAAGCGGCTCGTCGTCGTGGACGGCAGGAAGAGCGAGGCCGCGACGGAGAAGAGCATCTGGGAAGCGGTCAAGGCGCGCATCGCCGGATGATGTCCGAGGCGGTCCCCTGGCCGCCCGCCATGGCGGGCACACCGGCCGTGGCCGTCATCGAGAAGGCCATCGCCCGCGGGCGGCTGTCGCACGGCCTCCTCCTGGCGGGCGACGACTCCGAGAGCCTTTCCGCCGCGGCCATGGCCCTGGCCGACCGGCTGCTCAGCCGCGGTTCCTCCGGGGCCTCCCCCTACCCCCCCGAGCGCCACCCCGACTGCCTCCAGGTCCGCCCCTCGGGAAAGTCCCGCCAGATCACCGTCGACTCCGTGCGCAGCCTCATCGGGCGCATCAACGTTTCCCCGAGCGTGTCGCACTACAAGGTCGCCGTCCTCCACGACGCCGACCGCATGAACCTGTCCGCGGCGAACGTCTTCCTGAAGACGCTCGAGGAGCCGCCCGCCGACACGACGCTCCTGCTGCTGACCGGAAGGCCCCACGCCCTCCTGCCGACTATCCGCAGCCGGGTGCTCCACTTCCGGTTCACCGGGCTGGCCTCGCCGGTCCCCGTGGCCGGCTGGGACGCCTGGCTCGCCGACTACCGCTCATGGCTCGTGCGCCTCGGGGCGGGCTTCGGCGCGGGCCGCGCGGTGGCCGAGGGGATCTTCGCCCTCTACGGGCTGATCGCGCGCTTTGGCGCAATGCTCGACAAGGCATGCGCCTCGGAGGGCGCCCGCAGGAAGGCGTCCCTGCCGGAGGGGCTGGAGGACGACGAACTCGCGGCGATCGAGGCCGAAATCGCCGTCGGGCTCCGCCAGCGGATGTTTGCGGATGTCGAGAGGGCGACGCGCGCGCACACGGTCAAGCTGCTCGAGTCCAACGCGGCCGCCCGGCGCCCCTTCGCCGCGGCCATCGACAGCCTCGAGCGCGCCGCGGCGCTGCTGCGCGTCAATCTCAACGAGTCCGCCGCGCTCGAGGACTTCCTTCTTGCCTCGCTCCGGATCTGGACGAGGCGGTGAGCATGGCGGCGCCGAACACCCCGGCGCTGTCCCCGAGCGTCGGCCTGAGGAATTCCGTCCGGAGTTCCGTGTTGAAGACATGCTTTAGGACCGCCTCGCGCGTCTGCCCGCTGTAGAGCAGGTCGAGGTTGCCGACCCCGCCCCCGATGACCACCGCATCCGGATCGAGGATGTTGATGACGGCGGCGATCGCCTCGCCAAACTTTGCCCTCAGCCGCCGCAGCGTCGCCCTGGCCGCCCCGTCCCCGCCGGCGGCGCGCCCGGCGATCTCGGGCAGCCTCAGGCGCCTGCCAGTTAGCCCCCTGTAGAACCGCTCGAGCGCCGGCCCCGAAATCACCGTCTCCACGCAGCCCCTGCGGCCGCAGTAGCACGGGGTGCGCTCGCCGCGGATCGGGTTGTGCCCCCATTCGCCCGCGATCCCGTGGAGCCCGTCTAGAACCCGTCCGTCGACGACGACGCCCCCGCCGCAGCCGGTCCCGAGGATGAGGCCGATGACGACCCTGCGGCGGCGCCCCGCCCCAAACCTGGCCTCGGCAAGGGCGAAGCAGTTGGCGTCGTTGGCGAGCCTCACCTCGGCCCCGAGCGCCGCGGCGAGGTCCTCCCGGACCCGCCGCCCGTTCAGGCACGTCGAATTCGAGTTCTTGAGCACGCCGCTCGCCGGGTCGATGACGCCCGGTGTCCCGATCCCGATCCAGGCGGGCCGCTTGACCCCCGATTCGCGCTCGAGCATCCCGACCAGCCTGGCCACCTGCGAAATCACATGGGAATAGCCCCGGGCGCTGTCGGTCGGCAGCCGCAGGCGGCACACCGCGCTGTCGGGCCGCGCAGGGTCGACGACGGCGCCCTCGATCTTTGTCCCTCCAAGGTCGACGCCGAAGCGGCTCATCGCCCCTCCCGGGTGCGCCCCGCGGCCGTTGCCGTCCCCATGGGCCTCGCCCCGGGGCCGCTGCGCCGCCCCGCCGAACCCCACGAGGGCCCCTCGGCCGCTGTTTGCGATTGGGAGGACATTTGCTTTCGGCAGGCGCCCAAGCCGCCCGCGCCGCGCACGAACCCGGACGCATCACGCGTCCGGATACGGGCCTTTCGGGAAATCTTTGGAGTTGCCAGCGACAGGCAAACGTTCTGTTTACCCACAAATCCACTGGCAAGACCGATTTTTCCCCGGCAAGACGGCCTCGCCCCCTCCGAAGCAACCCCACCCCTCCATGGCGCGAGTCGTACTCGAAAACCTGCTGAAGATCTTTCCGGAGAAGGGCGGCCCCGGGGTGGCCGCCGTCAAGAGCATCAACCTGGAGGTCGAGGACAGGGAGTTCATGGTCCTGGTGGGGCCCTCGGGCTGCGGCAAGTCGACGACGCTGCGCATGATAGCCGGCCTGGAGGAGATCTCGTCGGGAACTGTCGCGATCGGCGGGCAGGTCGTCAACGAGGTGCTGCCCAAGGACCGCGACATCGCGATGGTCTTCCAGAATTACGCGCTCTACCCGCACATGACGGTCTACGAGAACATGGCCTTCGGCCTCAAGCTGAGGAAGTTTTCAAAGTCCGACATCGAGGCCCGCGTGCGCGAGGCCGCGACGATGCTTGGCCTCGACGACTACCTCGGTCGCAGGCCAAAGGCGCTCTCGGGCGGCCAGAGGCAGCGGGTGGCACTCGGCAGGGCGATCGTGCGCAAGCCGAAGGTCTTCCTCTTCGACGAGCCGCTCTCAAACCTTGACGCCAAGATGCGCGTGTCGACCCGCACCGAGATCTCGAAGCTCCACGCCCGCCTCGGCGCGACGATGATCTACGTCACCCACGACCAGGTGGAGGCGATGACCATGGGTGACAGGATCTGCGTGATGAAGGATGGAAACATCATGCAGGTGGCTGAGCCGCTCGAGCTCTACAACCGCCCCGACAACCTCTTCGTCGCCGGTTTCATCGGCTCGCCCCCGATGAACTTCTTCAGGGGAACGCTCCGAAGGGCCGGCGACCACGTCTCATTCGTCGAGGAGAACCCGGCGGGCGCGCCGCTGACGGTCGCGCTCAACGAGGCCCTCGCCGGGAGATCCTCCGCGCATCTCGAGAGGCCCGTCATCCTCGGCGTCCGTCCCGAGGCGATCCACGACTCGCTGATGGTCGCCTCCCCGGATCCGGGTCGCACGGCCGAGGTCAGGGTCGAGGTGGCCGAGCCGATGGGTTCGGAGACGCTCCTTTACCTGTACTCGGGCGCAACGTCCTTCATCGCCCGGGTGAGCCCGACGGACCGTTTCGACGCCGGCCAGAAGGTCCAGGTCACCTTCGACCTTGCCCACGCCCACCTCTTCGACCCCGCGACCGAGCTGGCCCTGAAGTAGGCGCGCCGGCCACGGGGCGCTTTCCCGGGTTCGAGCCTCGAGGCGCTACCCCGGCCCGGGCGGGCCCGCGCCGCCCTTGCGGCGCGAGGCCAGGAGGAGCATGAGTGCGCCGAAGACTAGAAGCACGACGCCCCAGATGAGGTTGATGTTTATGTCGAGCGAACGGCGATAGGTCTCGGCATCGTCCTTCGTGACGAAGCCGTAGATCGTCATCATCAGCCCGACGAAGGAGAACAGGAGGCCGATCGGCCAGCGGATATCGAGTCCCATGGTGGTTTCCTTTCTACCAGAAGATGATGTTTAGCCCGGCGCAGGCGGCGAGCAGCACCGTGCCTATGAACGCCGGGCGCCCGTACCAAGCCGTGCCCTCGTCCTTGATCTTGGGCGTCAGCGAATAGACGAGGCCCCCCAGCTCCTCGTCGGACTTGGTGCGCCGGGTGGCCAGCGAGATTCCGACCGTCAGCGTGAAGCAGACGACGAAGGCGAACACCGCGAGCCAGAAGTTCTGGGCCATCTCGCTGGGGAACGTGTGGACCACGCCCAGGTAGCCGCCCTTCAGGCCGGGGACGTCGCCTTCGGAGATGGTCAGCGCGTGGACTAGGCCCGAGGCGGCCGTGCCGCCGAGCAGGCCGAGGAAGGCGCCCGTGCCGGTGGTGCGCGCCCAGAACATGCCCAGGAGAAACGTGGCGAAGAGCGGCGCGTTCACAAAGGCGAACACGAGCTGGATGATGTCCATGGCATTGTTGTACAGGGCCGCGAAATACGCGCAGGCGATGCTCGCCAGGATGCCGACCAGGGTCGCCGCCTGTCCCATCCGCATGTAGTGCTCGTCGCTCTTCTTAGGCGCGAGGTAGGCCTGGTAGAGGTCGTAGGTCCAGACGGTGTTGAATGCGGTGACGTTGCCCGCCATCCCCGACATGAACGAGGCGAGCAGGCCGGTCAGCGCGAGGCCGAGCAGGCCGGGCGGGCAGTAGCGCTTCACGAGCGACAGGATGACGCCGTCGTAGTCGTATTCCGCCACGGCGTTCCACAGGCGGTCGTTGAACGCGTCGGGCGCCAGCGGCTTCGCGGCGTAGTCCTTGACGAGCGCGGCGACCCTGCCTGGGTCCATCCGCTTGCCGACGGCGGCGCTCACGTCCTTGAGCGCCTGCTCCGCGGGCAGGCCGGCCGAGGCGGCGACAACGGTCGCCGCCCTTGCATAGACGGCCTGGTCGAGAATGGGCGCCGGAATGCGATAGCCCTTGGAGGGAACGCTCATCAGCGCCACGGCGATCATTCCGGGCAGGATGACGAGCGCGGGAAACAGCATCTTGGGCACCGCGGCGACAAGCGGCGTGTTGCGCGCCGCGGTCATGTTGCGCGCGGCCATCGCGCGCTGCACGACAAGGAAGTTCGTGCACCAGTATCCGAACGAGAGCACGAATCCGAGCCCGAAGACCATGGCGAACCAGTCGACCCCCATCGGGTTGTGGGTCGGGCCGGCAAGCAGCGGCTGCCATATGCTTGTCCATGCGTTGGCGTTGTACGTGGTGCCGGCATCCCTTAGGTGGAGCGCCCCCGGGTTCGTGGCCACGCCCTTGAGCAGGTTGGTCAGGGCGCCGTAGCCGCCCACGTCCTTGAGCCCCAGATAGACGACGGGCGCGAAGCCGAGCACGATCATGAAGAACTGCAGCACCTCGGTGTAGATCGCGGAAGTTAGCCCTCCCTTGAGCACGTAGACCAGGACGACAGCCGAGCAGATCCACAGACTCAGGTGATAATTCCAGCCGAGGAGGAGGTGGAGGAGCTTCGCCAGCGCGTTCATCGAGATGCCGGAGGCGAACACGGTCATCACCGAGAAGGAGACCGAGTTGAGCGCGCGCACGCGCTCGTCGAAGCGCATCTTCAGGTATTCGGGAACGGAGCGCGCCCTCGAGCCGTAATAGAACGGCATCATGAACACGGCGAGGAACACCATCGCGGGGATCGCCCCGACCCAGTAGAAGTGGCTGGTGATGTTGCCGTACTTTGCGCCGCTGGCGGCCATGCCCACGAGCTCGAGCGCGCCCAGGTTTGCCGAGATGAAGGCCAGCCCGGTGACCCACGTCGGGATGGAGCGGCCGGACGTGAGAAAGTCCGACGAGCTCTTCATGTACTTGCGCAGGGCGAAGCCGATGCCGACGACGAAACAGGTATAGGTGAGCAGGATGAGGTAATCGAGCCACGTAAGCGTGACTTGCATGAGTGTTGGGGGTTTTGGGGCCTGATATCGGCAAGCCGGATGCCGTTGCGCCAGACTGCCTTCGCTCGGAGAAAAAAGGGTGCTGGCCGGCCGTGGAGAAATCAAGCATCAACAGGGGGCCGGCAAGGAGCCGCGAATCCCGGGCGGCTCTGCGGGCCCCGTCCGCCGGTTTTCTTCGGGGGCCTTGACCCCCGGATTGGCGCACCCAATGTCGCCGGCATGGCCAACACGCGGATGCGCCTGCTCGCGGCAGGGGTCGCGCTTGCCGGCGGCTGCCTCGCATTCGGCGCTAAGATCGTGCTCGTGCACGAGCGCGGCAGCGACGTCCCGTATTGGGACGAGTGGGACGCGATCGGGCGCGACCTGCTTGTCCCCGGGGCGCTCGGCCAGCTCCACGCCGGCGATTTCCTCAAGCACCAGAACGAGCACCGGGTCGTGTTCACCCGGCTGATCAACTACTCGCTCGCGCTCGCCAACGGGCAGTGGGACGCGCTGCTGGAAATGACCGTGAACGCCGCGGTACACGCGGGCGTCTGCGCGGCGCTCCTCGTGTTCGCCCGAAGGTTCGCGAAGGGAGCCCGGTACGCTTGCCTCGCGCTTTCCATAGTCCTTCTCTTCGTGCTGGACTTCGACTGGGAGAACACGCTCGGCGGGTTCCAGTCCCAGTTCTATTTGCTCGAATGGGGGGCCCTCGGCACGCTCGTGCTCTGCGTGCCGGCGGAGCCGCTAGGGCCCCGCTGGTGGGCGGGCTTCCTTTTCGCCGCCGCAAGCCTCGGCACGATGTCCTCGGGATTCATGGCCGCGGCCACCGCGCTCCTGCTCCTGGGCGTGCGCGGGGCGATTGAGCGGCGCCTTTCCCTGCGGAGCGCGGCCGCCGCGGCCCTGCTGGCGGCGCTCTCTCTGGCCGGTGTCCTCTCGATCAGCCATGTGCCCTACCATGACCCCTTCAGGGCCGCGTCCCCATGGAGGTGGCTCGTCGCCGCGGCCACGGCCCTGTCGTGGCCCGTTTCGGGATGGCCGGTCGCGCTCCTGGTCCTGCAGCTGCCCGCGACGGTGCTGATCGTGAGCCGCCTGCGCGCCCGGCGGGTCGCCGGCGACGAAGCCGTCCTGATCGCCCTGGCCCTGTGGACGTGGATGCAGGCTGCGGCGATAGCCTACGGCCGGGGCAAGCCTGGCATGGCGGAGAGCGCGCGGTACACCGACCTCTACGCCCTCGGGCTGGTCGCCAACGCGCTCGCCCTGGCGGTCCTATGGGGGCGCCAGTCTAGGGCCCGTGTCTGGGGAACGCTCTCCGCCGCTTGGATCGCCCTATTCGCTCTTGGCCTCAGTTTCCAGGCCCACCGGGCGGCTGCGGGCGCCCTCGGCGACCTGCCGAGGCTCAAGGCGCAGGAAAGGCTGCACATCCGCGCCTTTCTGGCAGCGGGCGACCCCGCGGCGCTCCTTTCCGCCCCGGCGAATGAGCTGCCTTTCCCGTCGCCGGGTCAGCTCGGCAGGCTCCTCTCCGATCCGGCGATTCGCGCCCTGCTTCCGCTCGGCATCCGCCCCGCCGTCTCGCTGTCGCCCGAATACGGCTCGGTGGGATTCGAGACGGCCTCCCCGTCGGAGCTCTCGCTCGAGACCACCGGCCGAATCTGGATCGCGCGAAGCGGCCCGGCGCGGTTTGTGAGCCAGCCGCTCGCCCCAGACGTTTTGCCCTTCCTGCACGCCGCGGTGTGCGGGAGCCCCGACCTGAACGCCTCCGCGCTGCACCTTGAGTCGGCCAGCGACATCGAGCCGGACGCGGTCTTTGCACTGCAGGGCGGCCGCTGGCACGTCTCGGACATCCCTGTCATCCGGGCGTTGACCGTCCGTGTGGTGGTGGACATCCCCCCCGGAGACCACTGGTTTGCGTTCGGGGAGCCCACCGAGCTGGGCCGCCTGTCCTGGGTCGACCGCTGGCTGCTTCGCCGCTCGGGAGCGGTCGCCGCCCTCTCGGGGGCGCTCTTCGGGGCCGCGCTGGCGGCGCTCCTCGCCGTGGATCTATGGCGGCGGGAGTGGTGGTAGGACCTGGATTCGAACCAGGGAAGGCGTTAACCAGCAGATTTTCAGTCCATCGTTTTTACTCGGCGATTGGCACGTCTGCCACGCGATAGATGCGGCAGCGTTACCGGTGGGACGACTAGGATTTCAAGCGCTTGATAAATTGAGCTTCAAAGAGCTCGTAGACGAGTTGGCGTTCCTCGATGAATACCGCCTCGATGGCCCCATCAGCCGCATAGCTGAAGATGATGCGATGCCTACCCACCCGAAGGCGATAGTAGCCCGAAAGGCTTCCTTCCAGGGCCCTAAAATCGCCCCGTTCCAAACGAAGCGCCGCGAGCGCCAGCTTGATGGCCCGCCTAGGCTCCGGTGCAAGCCTACTTACAAACGCTATGACTTGAATCGAAGGACGGAGACGACGACTCATTAGGGAATGTCGTCAAGATTCCCAAATTGTGTACGGCCAGCCTTGTGCTCGCCTATTGCATGCATGGCAGCTGCATTGCCCATGATCTCGAGGGTCTCAGCAATCGCACTCATGCGCTCGTGCCCTATCATGCAGGCGACCGGCTCATCGTGACGGGTAACCGTGACAACATCGCCTTTTTCAACGGCCTTCACCATGGCGGGAAAGGAATCCTGACCCTCCGTAATGCTAACTGTAGATTTCATGATAAAACCTGTAGATCAATTTCATGCGAAGTCAAACCCTAGACCGCGGGGTCAACTTCGCATTTTCGTCGACTCAACTCGACTGAGGCATCCCTTGGTGCGCGGGGGGCCGTTCGTATCGATAACAATGGGAACGCTGACCCACTCTTCGTGCGCATACTCAATGACCTGCTGGCATGCCGGCAACCGCAGGCCGACCACGTC
>DATNHT010000149.1:0-4381 GCA_035604815.1 Opitutaceae bacterium | reverse complement strand
AAACGGGCGACTCGATCCGCGGGTCGCCCGTTGTCGTCAAGACACTCGACACAGGTCCGGGGCATTTCCGTTTGCCGCCTCGGCAGGCCCCACAGAATCCAGGGCGCCAAACGGAAATCTCTCGAGCCTCCTGCGAGACCGCCGAAAGCACACCCGGCCCGCGCGCCGGGTTGTCCGCTCATCCCAATAGCCCCGAATCGAATCCCCAAGAGGGCCGGGGCCAGAACATTAAGACAACAGGAATCCCAGACATGAATCAGAAACACACCGTCAGCGTCCCGGAATACGGGATCTCGATCTCCACAGGCTCCGTCGCAAAACTCGCCAACGGCGCCGTCAATGTAAGCATAGGCGAGACCAACGTCTTCGTGGCTGCGACAGTCGCCGCGACCACCAAACCGGGGCAGGACTGGTTCCCGCTCACGGTCGACTACCGCGAAAAGTATCACGCAGCGGGCCGGTTCCCCGGCGGCTATTTCAAGAGGGAGGGCCGCCCCACCGAGAAGGAGATCCTGACGTCGCGCCTGTGCGACCGCCCCTGCCGCCCGCTCTTTCCCGAGGGCTTTCTCAACGAGGTCCAGGTGATCGGCATCCTCCTTTCGGCCGACCAGAAGAACGAATCCGACATTGCGATGGTCAACGGCGCCAGCGCCGCCCTCGCTATCTCCGACATCCCGTGGAACGGGCCCATAGCCGCCTCGCGCATCGGGCTGATCGACGGCCAGTTCGTCGCCAACCCGACCATCGAGCAGATGTTCTCCTCGACCCTCGACCTGATCTATGTCGGAAACGAGAAGGATATGCTGATGATCGAGGGCAGCGCCGACCAGCTTCCCGAGGAGCGCTTCATCGAGGCGCTCGAATTCGCGCACAAGGCGATCCAGCCGATCATCAAGGCCATCAGGGACCTCGTCGCGGCCGCCGGAAAGCCCAAGGCGGCCTTCCCCCTCGTCGGCGCCACGCCCGAGGCCCGCGCGATCATCGAACGCATCGCGGGCGCGAAGATCCCGGACGCCATTTTCGGCAAGGAGAAGGCCGTCCGCGCGGCCAACATGGCCGCGATCAAGGACGAGACCAAGGCGGCCCTCGTCGCCGAGCTCGGCGAAGGCAAGTTCACCGATGTCGACCTCAACGTCGTCTTCGAGGACCTCCAGTACAAGGCGTACCGCAGGACCGTTCTCGAGCGCGGCGTTCGCTCCGACGGCCGCGACTCCAAGAGCCTGCGCCCCATCGCGTGCGAGGTCGGCGTCCTCCCGATGGTGCACGGCAGCGCCCTCTTTGAGCGCGGCGACACCCAGGGCCTGGTGATCACGACCCTCGGCCCGACCAAGGAGGCCCAGGACATGGACGGGTTGACCGGCGGAGCCACGTCCAAGAGCTTCATGCTCCACTACAACTTTCCCCCGTTCTCGGTGGGTGAGACGGGCCGCTTTGGCGCGCCGGGCCGCCGCGAAGTCGGCCATGGCGCTCTCGCCGAGCGCTCGCTGGTCCCCGTGCTTCCGCCGGAGGACGCGTTCCCCTATTCGATCCGCGTCGTGTCCGAGATCATGGCCTCCAACGGCTCGACCTCGATGGCGTCGGTCTGCGGCGGATGCCTGTCCCTCATGGACGCCGGCGTCCCGATCATCGCCCCCGTCGCGGGCATCTCCTGCGGCCTGATGACCGAAAACGCGCCGGACGGGTCCATCGAGAAGTGGGTCACGATCACCGACATCATCGGGGAAGAGGACCACTTCGGCGACATGGACTTCAAGCTCGCCGGAACCACCAAGGGAATCACGGGATTCCAGCTCGACCTGAAGATTAACGGCCTCCCGATCGAGATCGCAAAGGCCGCGATTCACCAGGCCCGCGACGCGCGCATCGAGATCCTGAGGAAGATGCTCGCCGTCATGCCCGCGCCCCGCTCCAGCCTGAGCAAGTACGCGCCCCGGATACAGACGATCCAGATAGACCCCGAGAAGATCGGCCTTCTGATCGGGCCCGGCGGAAAGACTATCCGGCGCATCACCGAGACGACGGGAGCGCAGATCGACATCGCCGAAGACGACTCCGGCAAGGTCTACATCTACTCCAACAACGCCGAGGCCATGGCCAGGGCCATCCAGGAGATCGACGGCCTATGCGGCGGCGGCAGCGGCGGCGGCGGCGGGGCGCCGATCGAGGTCGGCAAGCTCTACACGGGCCGCGTCACCGGCATCAAGGACTTCGGATGCTTTGTCGAATGCACGCCCGGCAAGGAGGGGCTCGTGCACATATCCGAGCTGGCCGACTTCCGGGTGCGCCGCACGGAGGACGTCGTCAAGATGGGGGAGATGATCACGGTCAAGTGCGTCGGCATTGACGAGCGCTCGGGCAAGGTCCGCCTCTCCCGAAAAGCCGCCATGCAGGAGCTCGAGGCCAAGAAGAACGCCCCCGAGGCCGCGCCGGTCCAATCCTAGGGAGTGAGGCTCCTTGTAACGAACGACGACGGCATCGAGTCCGTCTTCCTCCACGAGCTTGTCCGCGCGCTGATCGGCGCGGGCCACGAACCCTACGTCGCGGCGCCTAAGGCCGAACAGAGCTGGATCGGCGCCGCCAAGTCGCGCCTGCGCCCGGTGCATTCCAGACGCCTCGACCGCGGACTGGGATGCCCCACGTGGGTCGTCGACGGGACGCCGTGCGACTGCGTCAACATCGCGATCGACCACCTGCTGCCTTCCCGGCCCGAGGCGGTCTTGAGCGGGATCAACATCGGGCTCAACGCGAGCCTTGGGTTCATCCTCGGGAGCGGTACGGTCGCCGGGGCCTGCGAGGGGGCGCTGCACGGAATTCCGGGAATCGCACTGTCCCAGAGCCTTTCGATCCCGATGTACGAGAAGCTCAAGCTGGCGGGAGGCGAGCCGGAGCCCGAGCTTCGGGAGGTCTTGCGGTCGGCGGCGTGCCACGCGGCCCGGATCGCGCCCGCACTCGCCGCGGAAACCCCCGCGCAGAGCTTCATCGTCCACAACGTCAACTTCCCCTACCCCTGCGGCGCCGGCACACAGGTGCGCCGGACGGTTCCCGCTCGCGTCATGATTCCGGGACTGTTCAGCCCGCAGGCCGAGGACGGGACGCACAGGCTCGTGTTCAAGCTGGGCCAGGACCTGTCGCCTGAGGGCCCCCTCACCGACCGGGCCGCCCTCGATCTGGGATTCATCAGCCACACGGTCCTCGATTTCTCCAAGCTGGGTTCGATCTAGCCGGCCATTTGTGCTTCCTTCATTGACGCAATGATCGAAGTCCAGCACCTCACTCGGGTCTTTCGCACCTACAGGAAGCAGCCCGGCTTCTGGGGCGGCGTGAAGGGGCTTCTCACCCGGACGTACGACGAGACCGCGGCCGCCAACGACGTCACGTTCTCGATCGCCGAGGGCGAATTCGTCGGGTTCCTGGGGCCCAATGGCGCGGGGAAGACGACGACGCTAAAGATGCTCTCGGGCCTCATCTTCCCCACCTCGGGCATGGCCCGGGTCGCCGGATTCGACCCCACGAAGCGCGAGAACGCCTACCGGCGGATCTTCGCGCTCGTCCTCGGCCAGAAGAACCAGCTGTGGTGGGACCTCCCGGCGATCGAGTCCTTCTCGCTCCTGCGGGCGATCTACGGGCTGCAGGACGCCGATTACAGGCGCACCCTTGACGAACTTGTCGGGCTGCTCGGCGTCGCCGACAAGCTGAATGTCATGGTCCGCGAGCTCTCGCTTGGCGAGCGGATGAAGATGGAGCTTATAGCCGCCCTCATCCACCGGCCCAGGGTGCTGTTTCTCGACGAACCGACGATCGGACTCGACGTCGTTTCGCAGCGAGCCGTGCGGCTCTTCCTGCGCGACTACAACCGCCGGCACCGCGTGACCATACTCCTGACGAGCCACTACATGGCCGACATCAAGGAGCTCTGCGAGCGTGTCATCGTCATCCACAAGGGAAGAAAGATCTATGACGGCGCGCTTGCCAGGCTGGAGTCGGGCTCCGACAGCCGGAAGAAAATCGTCCGGTTCGTCCCGAAGGATTCGGGCTTCCCGGAGGATTGGCGCTCGCGCCACGGCGAGACCAAGCGCGGCGAGGACGGGACATTCACGCTTCGCGTCTCAAGCGACGATGTCGTCGCCGTGGCCCAGGAAGTTCTCGCGACCGGCCCGGTGGCCGACATCACGATAGAGGACGTCCCCCTTGAGGACGTTATAGCGGAGCTTTTTCAGTCGCGGTAAGCATCCGAAACCTCGAGGAACCAGTAACCGTGATTCAGAAACATTCCGCGCCTTCCCGTCAACGAGACACTCATCCGCATATTTCCGCCATAGCCTGCGTCACCTTTCCGGGCCCGACACTGGGTTTGTCCTGCGCGGGCTCCGTTGAGGTTGCT
>DATNHT010000148.1:0-24437 GCA_035604815.1 Opitutaceae bacterium | reverse complement strand
GCGGCACGGTGGACCTGCAGTTCACGTCTCCCCTGAGCATTGACCACAGGGTGATCGCCGTCGACGCGTTCTACAACTGGACGAACCTGGGGCAGCTCACGCCCGGCCAAAAGGTGGCCGGCGAAAGCTACTCTGCCTCCTACGTTGACCAGTTTGCCAACGGGACGGAGGGGATCTTCGTCGGCTACGCCCACAGGGAGACTCCCTACGAGGGCGAGCAGTTCCAGGGCTGGGGCTTTCCCAACGCCCCGGACGGCAACCTCATACTCGGCGGCATGAAGCTCTACGACCAGAACGACCTCCTCAAGAGCGACTCCGCCGTCGCCGTGCTCGAGAGCAAGCCGAACGACTTCATCCACAGCAAGATCGACCTGTTTCTCTCCTATACCAACGAGAACCAGCTGCTGCGGGGAATGGAGGTTCCGATGGCCGTATGGGGCCCCGCGGCTCTTCAGCCCGGTTACACGGTCACCAACGGGCTGATCACCAACTATACGCTCACCAAGGTGAATCCCGTCGTGCGCAACATGGACACGCAATGGCTCTCCCACCTGGCCTCCGCGATCTGGAATCTGGATCTGGGTGAAAAGTCGAGCTGGCCGGTGCATTTCCAAACGGGCTGGTCCTCGGCGAGCCAGAGGAATGAGGTCCTGGAAACCTACGCGGGCCTTTATTTCCACAATTCGGAGACAGGCAACGCGGACACGTTCATGGTGACCGACAATGCCGGCCCGAACCCCCCGAAGGTCGTCTCGAGCACGGACTACGCGAATGCCAGCCTTTTCACGCTCACCGACCCGGATGGCTACGGCACGGGCGTCTTCCCGGTCACCGGCATGGAAGGCTATATTAAGTACTACATCTCCTATGACGTCGCGGATTCCTACAACCTGTTCACCAAGCACGAACTGGACGCATCCATCTTCAAGGACGTCGTGTTCGGCGTCAGCTACTCCGACCGCTTCAAGCAGTTTGGCCAGAATCCCACCGGCTACCTGATCAACTCCGACGGCCAGCCCAACGCCCCCTTGCCCCCTCTCGTCGGGACCACGAACTTGTCCTTCATCGGCAACCTGCATCCGGTGGCTTATGATCCGAACGCCGCTCTCCGCAGCGGAATCTATACGTTCGTACCCAATCCCAACCCCGGCAGCTTTGAGGGCGACAACTACAAGGTCTGGGAGGACGTCACCCGCCCCTACGTCAAGTTTGACCTCAAGGGCACCTTGGGCAGCGTGCCCTTCGACGGCAATATCGGCGTCATGGCCGACTTCGCCAAGCAGGACTCCACGGGTTTCTCTGGGAACGGTGGCAACATCGTTTACCCTGTCGCCGGCGGCGCCACCTATGCGGATGTCCTGCCGAGCCTGAACCTGATATTCAAGCCCACGACCCAGGACTTCATCCGTGTGTTCGTCGGCCGCCAGGAAATGCGCCCGACGATGTACCAAATGAGGATCGCCCGCGATTACAGCTACAACGCGACGGACGCCCTCTCGAACAGCATCAGCCCGTGGAGCGGCACGAGCGGAAACCCGGGCATTCATCCGTGGCTCTCCGATTCGGCCGACCTCAGCCTCGAGCACTACTTCGCGCACGGGGGCGGCTACGTCCGGGTGGGCGCCTTCGAGAAGAAGCTCCTGAGCTACATCTACCAGCAGCAAACGGTGACCAACTTCGCGGGTTACCCCTATACGTCCAGCACGCCTCCCGTGCTCACGCAGGGTCTCACCTCGGAGTATGTGAACGGCCAAGGCGGCAACATCAGCGGCGTTGAGGCCGACGTGCAGGTGGGCAGCGAGGTCTTCACCGGGGGTGCGGTCAAGGGCCTCGGCGTCGAGCTAAACGGCCTCCTCGTGGACAGCAGCATCAAGCCCTGGGGCCCGACCAACGCCAGCGCGCCGCTTCCCGACATGTCGAAGAAGACCGCGAACCTGACCCTCTACTACGAGACCCACGGCTTCTCGCTCCGCGTCACCGAGCACTATCAATCGCAGACGAGGGAGTACATCGTTTCGTTCGGCCCGCCGAGCTTTTCGTCCCTGGGGACGCCCGGCGACAGCTACTCGGAGGAGATACCCTACCGTTCGGTTGACGCCCAGATCCAGTACGCGTTCAGGAGCGGCCTGCTCAAGGGCCTGACCCTCTACCTGCAGGGCATAAACCTGAACAATTCACCGCTGATCACCTACAACAACGGGGACTCGCGCCAGCTGTTGAATTGGCAGAAGTACGGCGCGTCCTATAGGTCGGGCCTGTCCTACAAGTTCTAATGGTTTCCAGATAGGGCCTGCTCACGAGAAGGCCAAATCGAGCGGCCACCGGATTAGCTCTGGTGGCCGCTTTTTCTTCCGGCGGGCAGACCTTGTCGCATTGCCTAAACCCCAACTTAACCGATGCGCGCCGGCCCCTGCATCCTCCGCTGCCTCGCCTCTGCGCTCGAAGACGGCGGGCAGCGCCGTGTCGCTCGGCTCCGCTGAGACTTCCTCCGACTCCGCCTCAATGGGATCCATCTCATCCACCTGGCTCAACGACCGCAGCGCGGCCGTACTGGCCCACATCTCCTCCCTGCCCGGAAGCTACGGCATCGGCAATCTCGGGCCGGGCGCGCGGAGCCTGGTGGATTTTCTCGGCCGGGCGGGCGTCCGCTACTGGCAGATCTGCCCGGTCGGCCCCACCGGCTACGGCGACTCGCCCTACCAGACCTTCTCCGGCCGCGCCGGCAACCCGTATTTCGTCGACCTCGGCGAGCTCGTGAGCGCCGGCCTTCTCACGGCGGACGACCTGGCGCCCCTGCGCCGGCTGCCCGCCGCGCGGGTCGACTACGGCCGCCTGTACGAGCAGTTCTGGCGGGTGCTGGCGCGGGCCCATGACCGTTTCGCGGCCTCGGCCGGCGACGAACTGGAGGGCATCGGCTCCCTGGCCGCCTTCCGCCGGCAGCAGGCCGGCTGGCTGGAGCCCTTCGCGGACTTCATGGCGATCAAGGCGCACTTTGGCGGCCGGCCCTGGACGAACTGGCCCGAGGAATTTCGCGGCTGGAACCCGAAACTGCACGCGACGCTGCCCGAGTCCGTGCGGCGCGACGCCGACCGCCACGCCTTCTACCAGCATCTTTTCTTCGGCCAATGGGAGCGGCTGCGCCGCTACGCCTCGGCGCAGGGGGTCGGCATCATCGGCGACGTGCCCATCTTCGTCGCGCTCGACAGCGCGGACACCTGGCAGAACCGCGCGGTCTTCCGGCTCGACGATCACGGAGAGCCCCTCGCGGTCGCCGGCGTGCCGCCGGACTATTTCTCCGCGACCGGCCAGCTCTGGGGCAATCCGCTCTACGACTGGGACTACCTGGCCCGCACAGGGTATGGCTGGTGGATCGACAGGCTGCGCGCGGCGTTCGAGCTCTACGATATCATCCGCCTGGACCACTTCCGCGGATTCGACACGTACTGGGAGGTCCCCGCGGGCGCCGTCGACGCGCGGGGCGGCCGCTGGCGAAAGGGGCCGGGCCTGCCGTTCTTCCAAGTGGTGCGCGAATCCCTGCCGGCGGCCCGCATCATCGCGGAGGACCTGGGCTATATCGGAGCGGACGTGGTGGCGCTGCGCCGGGCGGCCGGCCTGCCGGGCATGAAGATCCTGCAGTTCGCCTACGGGCACGATGCGGGCAACGTCAACCTGCCGCATTTCTTCAGCCCGGAAAGCGTCACGTACACCGGCACGCACGACAACACCACCACCCGCGGATGGCTGGAGAACCTGCCGAAGGAGACCGCCGGGCAGGTCGCCGACTATTTCCAGCTCAACGGATCGCGGTCGGCGTGGCCGATCATCCGGGCCGCGCTCGCCACCGTTTCCCGCCTCGCGGTCATCCCGGTCCAGGACCTGCTCGACCTGCCCGCGGAGGCCACCCTGAACCAGCCGGGCACCGCGCAGGGCAACTGGCAGTGGCGCTACACCGACGAGCAGCTGGCGCGCCTTTCCGAGGAAAAGCTCGCGACGCTGCGCCATTGGATCACGCTTCACGACCGCGCGGGAGGCAGGAAGCCGAGCGACTTCAGCGAGACCCCGCCCGCCCCTCCGTCCCACCCATGACTTCCGTGCCCCGCCCGCTCACGCTTCCAGCCATATGGAACATGAGCTTCGGCTTTCTCGGCATCCAGTTCGGCTGGGGCCTGCAGATGGCCAACATGAGCCCCATCTACAAATACCTGGGGGCCGCCGATGATCAGATCGCCCGCCTCTGGCTCGCCGCGCCGCTGACCGGCTTCATCGTGCAGCCCATTATCGGTGCGATGAGCGACCGCACCTGGTGCCCGCTCGGTCGGCGGCGCCCCTACTTCCTGGTCGGCGCGATTCTCAGTTCGCTGGCGCTGCTGCTGATGCCGAACTCCGGTTCGCTGGCCCGCTGGCTCATGCCCAATTTGCCCAAGTTCTACATGGCCGCGGGGCTCCTCTGGATTCTGGATGCGTCCATCAACGTGTCGATGGAGCCCTTCCGCGCCTTCGTTGCCGACAAGTTGCCGGAGCAACAGCGCGGCGTGGGCTTCGCCATGCAAAGTTTCTTCATCGGGGTGGGCGCGGTCGTGGCGGGCCTCTCGCCCTACATACTTCGAAATTGGTTTCATGTGAGCAGCGAGGCCGAGGGCGCGAACGCGCTGCCCACCAACGTGAGAATCTCCTTCTACATCGGGGCCGTCGCCTTCATTGCCGCCGTCCTGTGGACCGTGGTTTCGACAAAGGAGAATCCGCCCGAGGACATGGAGGAGTTTCGCCGCAAGAAGGCCGCAAGCCGCGGTCTGGTGCATTTCTTGAGAGAGATAGTCGACGCTCTGGAGCATATGCCCGGCACGATGCGCCGGCTGGCATTCGTGCAGTTCTTCACCTGGCTTGGATTGTTCTGCATGTGGCTGCACTTCTCGAACGCCGTGCCGGTGATCTTCGGCAGCAGCGACTCCACCACCGACCTGTTCAAGCGGGGCGCGGAGTGGGCCGGCGTCTGCTACGCGGTGAAGGACGCCGTGACATTCATCGCCGCCTTTGGCCTCATGGCCGTCGCGCGCAGGACCGACCGCCGTTACATCCACGGCGTCTGCCTTGTGCTCGGCGGGCTTGGCCTGCTGGCCGTCGGCTTCATCCACGGCGAGGAACAGAAATACCTCCTGCTGGGCGCGCTCGCCCTGGGCGGCGTGGCCTGGGCCTCGATTCTCTCGATGCCCTATGCGATTCTGGCGGGCGCGCTGCCGCCGGCGAGGATGGGCGTCTACATGGGCATCTTCAACTTCTTCATCGTGCTGCCGGAAATCCTGGCCGCGCTCTTCTTCGGATATCTCGTGAGGCATTTTCTGCAGGGCAACTTGGTCTACGCCGTGATGGCGGGAGGCGCTTGCCTTTTCATCGCGGCCGCAGCGGTTCTGTCTGTGCCGAAGGAACGTGCGGCGGCGGCGGTGCCTGCTTGATGCCCGGCCTGTCCTCGATCTGCGATTGGCTGGGGTCGCGCGACGCTTCCCCTCGCGGCATCCCAAGCAAATCGGTCCGGACCCCAGGGGCCCGCGGTCAGGAACCGGCGGACGCGCGTATGTCCGCTCCACCCGTGGGCCCTCGCTTGCTCGGCTTTCTTGCGGCGGGCCGTGGGGGTGGGCGGCGTCTCCCTTAGCTGTACCGCCGCAGCGGCCGCCTTGTGATCGGTGCGCCCCAACCCCGCCCAGGGGGATTCAGGGGACGGGCGCGGTCTCGCCTAGCGCCACAGGGGATTTCCGTCCGCCGGTATCCTGCCTGGGCTGTCCGTGGGTGAAATCCAGCCGGTCGAAGTAGACCGTCTTGGGCTGGGACTCCGCCTTGTTGCGGTCGGCGTCGAGCTGCGCCCGATACTCGTTGGGCGTCATCCCCTTGTGCTGCTTGAATACGCGCGTGAAGTAGGTCGGGTCGGCAAAGCCTCCGGCATAGGCGATCTCCGAGATGTTGAGCGACGTCGTCTCGAGTGCGAGAACGGCTCCCTCGATCCGGATGCGCTGGATATAGTGCGTGAGACGCTCCCTTGTCTCGACGTTGAACAGGTGGGAGAGGTAGTCGGCCGAGCACCCGAGGAGCTCGGCGATGTGCTGGACGCTCAGCTCGGGATTCGCGAACCTCTCGCGCACGAGGCATTTCGCCTGAAACACCTTGCCGATGTCGCTGTTGAGCTCGCCCGTGCCCGTCTCGACCACGTTGCGGAAGAGGCCGAGGATGGCGATGAGCAGCCCCTTGAGCACCGAATCGCGCGCGGGCCCCTTCGTGTGGAAGGTCTGCGCAAGGCTGGTGGCCAGGGTCAGGAAGACGTCAAGGTTGGGGGCGTCGAAAAACTCGATGACCTCGATGTCGGGGTGGTGCGGCCTTGCCTCGTAGGCGAAATGCAGGCTGACGGTGTTGTTGTAGAAGCCGGCGACAAGGTTGCGGAACGGCCGCTTCTCCTCGGCGTGCACCTTCTCTCCGTGGGGCACGCCCGCCGGGATGACGCACAACTCGTCCGGGTCGAGGCTGAAGGCATCCCTGGGAAACTGAAAATCCGTCCGGCCCTGCATCTGGAGGAACAGCTCCGGCCGGTAGTGGTAGTGCATGCCCCGAAGCTTCTGCACCTGCTTGACCTCATGGGGCACCCGCAAGCGCAGCCTGTCGCGTTCGGCGAGCTTGATCGCGCGCTCGAAGATCTCGCGCATCTCGGCGCGGTTGTGATCGCTCAGCCTCTTGGCGGCAAAGAGTCCTGGTAGGTCTCCGTTGCCATTCATGTGAGAAATACGGTTACTGACGGGGTGGAGGTAGCTAACGGCCCGTAGCTTCCCCCCATCACGACGAAACACAATTTAAAACGCAGTATTAGGAAGGCTTGTGCCGGGAAGGCCGGGTTTTCCAGGGTTCGCCCCTGTGGACTGATATCCTAAGGTGGCTCCGCAGCGCTGAATATGACGGCCGGTGTCTTGGCGGAAGGCCAGGGCGCTTGCGCAGCGCCGATGAATTGCAACTGCCCATTGCTCGCCGCCGCGCATTTTTCTCATAGGAAAGTCGCCGCGAATGGTTTGAGAATTGAGGAATCCTTCTATCCGCTTTCCCCCGCGAAAACGCTCCGTCTTGCCCTCAGCCTCTGGCTCGGCCCGCTTGCCGCCAGCGCCGCCGACGGACGGCCCACGCACGTCTGGGAGAAGCAGGAGCTCACGTTCACGGCCCGGGGCGCGTACGCGAACCCCTACACCGACGTGATCGTCTGGGTGGACCTGAGCGGTCCCGGATTCAGCAAGCGCGTCTACGGTTTCTGGGACGGGGGCCGGACGTATCATGTCCGGCTGCTTGCGACGGCGCCGGGGTCCTGGACTTGGTCCAGCGGATCGGGTCCGGACGACCCGGGCATTTCCGGAAGGTCCGGTTCCTTTGACGCCGCCGCGTGGACAGAGGCTGAGCTGAACGAGAACCCCCTTCGCCGCGGGATGGTCCGGCCCACGGCCAACGGCCATGCATTGCAATATGCGGACGGCACGCCGTACCTCGCGATCGGGGACACGTGGTACGCCGCGTCCTCGAGCCGGTTCAAATGGTTTGACGACACGCGGGAGCGCCCCATCGGCCCGGATGCGGGCTTCAAGGACTACGTGCGCCTCCGCAAGGCCGAGGGCTACAACTGGATCAGCATCATCGCGGCCTTCCCGAACTGGAAGACCGATGGAAAGCCGTGGCACCTGGTGATGGAGGACGCTGCGAGGACGACCGTGCGCTCGGCTTGGCTCGAGTTCGGCACGGGCAGCGCCAAGAACATGGACAACGAGGGAGGGCGGCCCTTCTTCTTCCCGGGAAAGGTGCCGGGATTTGAGGACGACTTCCCCGACATGGACCGGATCAATCCCGAGTACTTCAGGTACCTCGACCGCAAGGTCGACTACCTCAACGCCAACGGGTTCGTCCCGTTCATCGAGGCGTCCCGGCGCGATTCGGGCCTCTGCTGGCACAAGTACTATGCCTGGCCGGACTCGTACGCGCGCTACATCGAGTACATCTGGTCGCGCTACCAGGCGAACATCGCGGTGCTCAGCCCGGTCCACCTCGATATCATAGACGAGACGGTGAGCCCCGACGACTACTCCAACGCGATAAGGGCCGTGAAGGGGAGATACGGGGCGCCTCCGTTCGGCACGCTCCTTTCCGCCAACGCGAACCCGTCCACGCTCGAGAATTGGGGCGAGCCCTCGTGGGTGACGCTGCACCAGATCGGCAACATGCGGGAGCACGGCAACTACTGGTATCTCACGGAGATCTATGGCCTGGATCCCCCGGTTCCCGCGTTGAACGGCGAGCCTTATTATGCCGGCTACCGCGACGCCCGGGGACCGGGCGGCGCCAACTACACGCGCGGCGCCGCCGGCGGCACGGATCGCGATGACGCGTTCTGCCGGTCCGGCCTCTACGGCAGCTTCCTCTCAGGCGGGTTCGCCGGGCACGTCTACGGAGCCGAGGGCATCTGGGGCGCCGACATCGAGCCGACGGCCCCGACAAAGATGTGGGACGCGTTCAAGTGGGGCTCCGGCGCTCAGATGCAGTACCTGCGCACGTTCGCGTTCTCGGTTGGGAGGCGCTACCAGGAGCTCGTTCCGCTGCCCGACCTCGTCTCGCCCAGCAGGTCCCATGACACGCTAAGCTACGAGGGCTGGGCCTACTGCGCGCGCACGCCGGACAAAGGCATCTTCCTGGCCTACTTCGAGAAGGGCTGCCCCAGGGCACGGGTGCGCGGCGCGCGCCTGAACGCCGCCTACCGCGCCCAGTGGTTCAACGTGCGCGACGGCACATGGATTGACGTCGGAGACGGCCGCGTCCGCGCTGACAAGATCGGCATCATCTCGCTGCCCGACCTCCCAAGCGACGCCGACTGGGGCCTGCGCCTTTCCTGCGAGTGAGCCTACGCCGGCCCGGGGCGCTCGATTTTTTGGGGCTGCGTTGGGACATGCGCGGCCCAAGAGCTCGCGCCGCGCCTTGCCTAATGCTTGCGTGCGCGCAAGGGTGTCGCCGTCCTTTCCCGGTTCATGCCCGTCGTCACCGAGCTGAATGTCAATGGCGTCCGGCATTCGCTGAATGCGGATGGCGCCCGGCCGCTCCTGGGCGTGCTGCGCGACGACCTCGGCCTCACCGGGACCAAGTTCGGGTGCGGGGAGGGCCAATGCGGGGCCTGCACGGTCCATGTCGACGGCGTGCCGATCCGGTCCTGCCTCACCCCGGCCGGGGCCATCGGGCCGCGACGGGTCACCACGATTGAGGGACTTGAGAAGGACGGCCGGCTCCATCCCCTGCAGCAGGCGTTCCTGGACGCAGGGGCCATGCAATGCGCCTACTGCACCTCCGGCATGATCATGTCGGCGGTCGTGCTTCTCGCGAAGAACCCGGATCCCACCGATGAGGATATCGTGCGCTTCATGGACGGGAACATCTGCCGCTGCGGCGTGTACCCGAGAATTCTTGATGCGGTCAAGCGGGCGGCAAAGGCGATGGGAGGAGCCCGGGCATGAGCGAGCCTCACCCATCCTCCTCGCCTGAGATCTATCCGGAGCAGTATGAGCTTCGCGGGCCCGCGCATGCGAAGCCGCCCCGCTTCAGGCGCCGGGCGTTTCTAAAGCTCCTCGGGGCCGGCGTCGTCGTCTTGTGCGTGAATCGGCGCGCGGCTGCCAAGGCTGAATCCGGAGCGGGAGGCCCGAGGCTCGCGGGCGGGACGCCGCGGCCCGCCACCCTGGACGCATGGCTGCAGGTCGCCCCAGACGGCACGGTCACGTTTTTCACCGGGAAAACCGAGATGGGGCAGAACATCCGCACGTCGTTGACCCAGGCCGTAGCCGAGGAACTGCCGGCGCCGATCGGCTCGATACGCGCGGTCATGGCCGACACCGACCTCACGCCTTACGACGCCGGCACCTTTGGCAGCCGATCGACGCCCGACATGGGCCTCCAGCTTCGGCGCGCGGCCGCGACCGCCCGCGAGGCGCTGATCGACCTGGCGGCGGCGCGCTGGTCGGTGGACCGGGGCTCGCTGACCGCGGCCGATGGCAGGGTCATTCATCCCCCGAGCAGGCGCTCCGTCGGCTTCGGGGAGCTGGCGGCGGGCGGGAAGCTAGTGCGGACCATCTCGTCCGGTACGGCGCTCAAGCCCGCGACGCAGTGGAGGATCGCCGGCCTCTCGGTGCCCAAGGTGGACGGGAGGCAGTTCGTGAGCGGCCGCCACCGCTACGCCTCGGACATGGCGCTGCCCGGGATGCTCTTCGGGAGCGTGCTGCGCCCGCCGGCGTACGGCGCCACGCTGGAATCGCTCGATGTCTCCAGGGCCGAGGCCATGCCCGGGGTCAAGGTGGTCCGCGACGGCGAATTTGTCGGCGCCGTCGCGCCGAGCTCCTTCGAGGCCGCGCGGGCGGTCGCCGCCATTGGTGCGACCTGGAAGACCCGCGCACAGCCTTCCGAGGATCGGCTCCTCCGGGATTTGCGCGGCGGCGGAAATCCTCCCGAGAGCGGCCTGTTTCTCGAGGCGGACGGCGGGCTCACCCTGAAGCGGTCCTACACGATGGCGTACATCGCCCACGTGCCCCTCGAGCCGCGCGCGGCAGTCGCCGTGTGGAGGGACGGGAAACTCACGGTCTGGACCGGGTCGCAGCGGCCGTTCGGCATCCGCGACGAAGAATTGACGGAGGCCTTCGGCCTTGGCCCCGAGCGCCTACGGGTGATTGTCCCGGACACCGGCTCCGGATACGGGGGAAAGCACACGGGACGGGCCGCGGTGGAGGCCGCCCGCCTCGCGCGGGCGGCGGACAGGCCTGTGAAGGTGGTCTGGACCAGGCAGGAGGAGTTCACCTGGGCCTACTTCCGGCCCGCGGGGGTCATCGATGTCGCCAGCCGCGTGCGGGCTGACGGGAAGCTCGCGTCGTGGGACTTCCACAACTACAATTCGGGCAGCGCCGGGATTGCGCCCCCGTACGCGGTCCCCGATCCCCAGACGCAGTTTCACAGCGCGGATTCGCCCCTGCCGCAGGGCTCCTATCGGTCCCTGGCGGCGGCGGCCAACCACTTCGCGCGCGAGTCCCATGTCGACGAGCTCGCCGGCGCCTTGAAACTCGACCCCCTTGAGTTTCGACTGCGCAACATGACGAACCCCCGGCTGCGGGCCGTGGCCGAGGCCGGCGCGCGGGCGTTTGCATGGGGAGGGGCTAAGGCGGCCGGGCATGGCAGCGGGATGGCCGTCGGCCTCGACAAGGGCGGGCACGTGGCGACCTTCGCCGAGGTCGCCGTCGATGCGTCGAGCGGCCGCGTCGGCGCGGTGCGCGTGGTCCAGGCCTTCGAGTGCGGCGCGGTGGTCAATCCCGACCACCTCAGGCTGCAGCTCGAGGGGGCCGTGGTCCAGGGGCTGGGCGGGGCCCTGTTCGAGGCGGTTCATTTCGAGAACGGACGGATTCTCAATCCGCATCTGTCAGCCTATCGTGTGCCGCGCTTCAGCGACGCGCCTGCGATCGAGATCGTCCTGGTCGATCGCAGGGACCTGCCATCTGCCGGTGCCGGCGAGACGGGCATCGTGGGCATCGCCCCCGCCCTCGGAAATGCGATTTGCGACGCGACGGGCGTCCGCCTGCGCTCGCTGCCGATGGTGCCGGACGGGTTGCGCCGGGCGAGTTGAGGAGGGCAGGCACGAGCCGCCTGAGGCCGCAAACAACGCGCAATATTCGACAAGGGATGCGCAGTGAAGGGGCTTGGTCCGTCGTTCTGAAGCCCCAGAATTCGGTCATGCGCACAGGCACCCCAGTCGGATGGCGGTCGTAAGCCCTTCGTGCCCCCGGAGCTGGACAACCTGAGTCTTTTCCCAGGATATCCCGATCGAGCTCAATTCCAACTCCAGCCCCCTGCCCGAATCCCCAAGCCCGACGCGTCCCACGTGAAACTTCCCTCCCGGATTCCTTCCGCGCTCCCGCGCCTTTCGCCGCCGGCGAATATCGCTGCGGTCTACTGCGGGGCCGGGGCCGCCTGGATCATCGTGACGGACCTCCTCATGGCGTGGTGGTTCCGCTGGCCGGTCCTCACCGTCGCGGTGGCGGTTGCCTCGGGGATCGCGTTCGTGGTGGTCGCGGGAATCATGGCGACAAAGACCATCCGCAGATACGCCCTGCGGGAGGCGGAGGCGAAGACCAAGAGCCTCCTTGATGAGCACAGCGTCTTTGCTGCCGGGGAGCGGGTCCACCTCCTGGACGCCGCGCTGCAGGCTGCTCCGACCTCGATCGTGATCACTGACAGCCGCGGCCACATTGAGTGGGTGAATCCCGCGTTCGAGAAGATCTCCGGATACCCGAGCAGCGAGGTGATCGGCAAGACCCCGAGGGTGCTCAAGTCCGGCAAGCATCCCCAGCCGTTCTACGATGAGCTCTGGCGCACCATAACCGCCGGCAACAACTGGCAGGGGGAGATTTGCAACCGGGCCAAGGATGGACGGATCTTTCGCGAGGCGATGACCATCGCCCCCATCAGGGATCAGGAGGGGGCGATTCGCCACTATGTCGCGATCAAGGAGGACATAACCGAGAGCAAGGCGCTCGAGGGAAGGCTCATGCGCGCGCAGCGCCTCGAGAGCATCGGGCTCCTTGCAAGCGGCGTCGCCCATGACCTGAACAACGTGCTCGCGCCGATTCTGATGAGCATCGACTGGCTGAAGACCAGGTACCCGACGACCGATTCCCACCAGATCCTCGACGTCATGGAGTCCTCCGCCCAGAGGGGGGCGGGGGTCGTCCGCCAGGTCCTGACCTTCGCCCATGGCATCGAGGGCGAGCGCGTTGAGATCGTGCCGAGGCACCTCATCCGGGAGCTCCAGCAGATGATCACGGGGACATTTCCGCCCGCGATAGAAATCGACGTGCAGTTCGCGCCCGACCTCAAGTCGGTCACCGGCGATCCCACTCAACTGCATCAGGTGCTGCTCAACCTCGCGGTGAACGCGAGGGACGCAATGCCCAGCGGGGGCACGCTGACGATCTCGGCCGAAAACTGCCGGCTCAGCGAAAAGGAGGCGCGGCTGAGCGTCGGCGCCCGGCCCGGCGACTATGTGCTCATCTCCGTGTCCGACACGGGCACCGGGATCCCCCCCGAGATCCTCGACAGGATCTTCGACCCCTTCTTCACCACCAAGCCGAAGGGGCGCGGCACGGGCCTGGGGTTGTCGACGGTACACGGCCTCGTCCGCAGCCACGGTGGCTTCGTGACCGTCAACAGCGCGCTTGGCGTCGGGTCCCGGTTTACCCTGTATCTTCCCGCTGCCGAGAAGGCGCCCGCCCAGCAGAAGGCGCGTGGCGGCGGCCAGCAGCTCCAGGGGGGCGGCCGGCGGCTGCTGTTGGTCGACGACGAGCTCGCTGTGCGGCGCGTCGGCGAGGAGGTGCTGAGCCAGTTCGGCTTCTCCGTTGTGACTGCCTCGGACGGCATCGAGGCTCTGGAGAAATTCCGCGCGTTCGGTGGGCAGTTCACCGCCGTCATCACCGACGTGGGGATGCCGCGAATGAGCGGCGACGACCTTGCGGCTGTCCTTCGCTCCATGGCCCCGAATCTTTCCATCATCGCTTCGACGGGGATCCTGTCCGAGAGCCAGACAATGACGAAGATGAAGGCGCTGAAGGCGGCCGGGGTCGAGATCGTCCTCAACAAGCCCTTCACCTCGGAGCTGCTCATGAACGCGCTGAAGAAGGTCTTGCCTGCGTCGGAACAGGCCGAGCCGATGCCGTCTCCGAGAATCATAACGTTTCCCCCATACCAGGGCGATTCGGTCCCCAAATAGGGCGACGGATCCGGAAACCCTGGGCGCGCCGCCGGCTACGCGCTTCGGCAGGTCCGGGTGGAAGCAGTCAGCACGACTTCCTGATGATCAACTCGGGCGAGAGCATGAGGCTCGTGGGCGCCCGGCGCGGGTCATCCAGCCGTTTGATCATGAGCTCCGCGGCACATTTTCCCACCTCGTAGGCCGGCTGGCGGACGACCGTCAGGGGGGGGTTGAAAACGCTAGCAAGGGGAAGCTCGTCGAAGCCGATTATCGCGATCTGGTCGGGTATGTGCAGGCCCATTTCGTAGACCGTTCCAAGCGCTCCAACTGTCATGAGGCAGTTGCACACAAACAGCGCGGTCGGAGGATCCGGCTCCGAAAGCAGCTCCTCGGCCAGGCGCCGGCCGCTCCCGGGTTTGTAGTCACCGAATCTAACGTATTGGGTCTTAATGGGCACGCCGGCCTTCTCATGCGCGGCATTGTAACCGGCCAGACGCTCCCTCCCCGTGGAGGAATCGGCGGGTCCGCCGATGAACCCGATGTTCCGGTGCCCTAGGCCGATCAGATACTCGACGGCCTCGAATGAGCCGCGCCTGTTGTCCACCTCGACCTTGTCCAGTGCGGCGCTGGAGAGGCTGCGGTCGACGCACACGATTGGCGTTCCATTCCGCACGACCTGCAGGACGGCTGCGTCATTCTCGTGGATCGGCGGAAGGATGATTCCGTCCACGGACTCGGCCTGCAGAATGTCGAGGTAGAACTGCTCCCTCGTGGGATCCTCGTCATAGTTGCATAACAGGACGGCGAAATCGTTCTCATAGGCGACGTCCTCCACGCCGCGCGCAAGGTCGGCGAAGAACGGGTTCTGGATGTTGGGGATGACCAGGCCCAGCAGATTGCTCTTTCCCTCGCGCGTGCGCAGGCGGCGGGCCACGCGGTTCGGCTTGTAGTTCATCTCGCTCATGACCCTGCGCACCCTCTCCTGGGTCTTCAGGCCGATCTTGCCCGTTTGATTGATCGTGCGGGAGACGGTCGAAATATTCACTTTTGCGCGGCGGGCGACGTCGACCAAACTCGGCCTGGTCTTCATGGGAGTGACGTGGGTTTGCCTGGGGGATGGATTAACGCCGATGCGGAACCGGGGTGAGGGGGAAGCTGAAGGCCTGGGAGGCGCCGGGCTCGATGCTGCCCGGCCAGGCGCCCCGGGCGGAATCGTGCGGCATTCTTCCAATTCCTTGATTGTGAAGATGGCCCGGACCTGAAACTACCGTGGTCTGCCACCGATGGGGGCAAGGGAACGTGAAAATGCGCGCGGCAAAATTGAGCACAGATTCTTCCGAAGATTTAGTTCGCCATGCGGAGGGAAAGCAATTGCAAACGGGCAAACGATTGCAGGAATGGGGAAATCCCATGCATGGAGCCCCTCCCTCGCTGCGGCACGCGCCCCCGATGATCTACCCGGGAATCCCCGTAGCCTCCCGGCGCGCTTCGGGGCGGGCGCGCAATGTGACGCTCGTTCTCGGGGCGATTCCCCAGGAAACCGATCTCGTCGAGTGGGCCCTGTCGGGAAGAAGGAGGGGCAGCCTCGAGGGTTTCCCCTACGTCCGGGGCTCGATTGCGGGCCGGTCGACGATCGTTGCGGTCACAGGCATCGGAAAGACGAACGCCGCGCTGATATCGACCCTGTTCGTCGGACATTTCCGGCCGCGGGAGCTCATCATGACCGGTACGGCCTCGCGAATAAACCCGAGCGTGCGCAACGGCGACGTGATCGTGGGCGTGGTGACGTGCAACCACGACTTCGGTTCGCTTGGGAGGCGCTACGCCATGGAATACTTCGGCGCCGAGGGCCCTCTCGGTGATTCGAGCCCGATCGTCTATCCGGGGGATGCGCGGCTGCTGGCGGCCGCGCGGCGTGCCATCAAGCACCATGTGCCCGAGGCCGCCACCCATCACAGCCCCGCCTACACGCCGAAGGTGAGGCTCGGCCGCATCACCTCCGGCGACCAGTTCGGCATCACGGCGCAGCGCATAAGGGACATCCGAAGCCAGCTCAGGCCGGACCTGATGGAGATGGAGAGCGGCTCCGTGGCGCAGGTATGCTGGTACCTGCGCACGCCCTTCATCTGCATCCGCAGCGGAAGCAACCGGACCCAGAACCTGCCGGACAACGACTACCGGAAGCTCTCGCCGTTCGCGGCGCGGCAGGCCGCGCTCTTCACCGTCTCGCTGGTCGGCGAGCTGGAGCGCTAGGAGCCGGCGGCCATGAAGCTCTTCTGCCGGGGCGATGTCGACGGCTTCTGCGCCATCGCGCTGGACAATATCGTCCAGTTCCTGCTGATACCGCCGATGTGCATCGGCGCCCTCGGCTTCCGGCCCGAGCTGGTCTACGGCAGGATTCTCCCGGGGGTGGCCGTGTCGTACCTGGTGGGCAACGTCTTCTACGCCTGGCAGGCCCACCGGCTCGCCCGGAAGGAGGGCCGCACCGACGTGTGCGCCATCCCGTTCGGCCTGAACACGCCGACGCTTATCGCATACATCTTCCTGGTCATGGCGCCCGCGAAGCAGATCGCGATCGCGCACGGGGCCGCCGATCCAGATCTCGTCGCCTGGCGAATCGGGCTGGTCGCCTGCGTCGGCAGCGGCATGATAGAATTTTTCGGGGCGTTCGTGGCCGAGCGCATAAGGTCGATCACGCCTCGCGCCGCCCTTCTCGCCTCGCTCTCCGGCGCCGGGCTCGCCTTCCTGACCATGAATTTCATGTTCAGCACGTTCGCCCATCCGATCGTCGGGTTCGTGACGCTCGGCCTGGTGATGCTGTTCTACTTCGGCGAGCTCAAGCCGCGCGGCGGTGTTCCGCCTGCGCTCGTGGTCCTGGGGGTCGGCGCCGCCCTCGCATGGGCGACGGGACTCGCGCCGCTCGGCAGGCTCAACCTCGCCGACATCGGCTGGCGGCCCCCGGTGCCCGTCGTCGCCGACGTGCTGGGGGGAATCGCCGGCGGCCAATTCCTTCCCTACCTCTCGGTCATCCTGCCGATGGGCCTGCTCAACCTGCTCGCCTCGCTCCAGTGCATCGAGTCCGCCGCCGCCGCCGGCGATTCCTATTCGCCGCGCTCCTCGCTCTTGGTCAACGGGGCCTGCACGTTCGCGGCGGCCTGCTTCGGATCCCCGTTCCCGACGTCCCTCTACATCGGCCATCCCGCATGGAAGCGGATGGGCGCCCGCGCGGGTTATTCGACGGCAAACGGGATATTCGTCACGATCGTCTGCCTGACGGGCGCCATGTCCCCGATCGTGTGGGCGGTTCCCGCGGACTGCGGACTGGCGATCATCATCTGGATCGGGTTCATCATCACGATCCAGGCCTTCGAGACGACGCCCCAGCGGCACTGGCCGGCGGTCATCATGGGCATGGTTCCCGTCATCCTGGCCTGGGCCACGTTTTCCATGATGAGCGCCGCGCGGATCGCCGGGGCGGGCTCGGCGTCGGGCCCGGCGTTCGGCCCCAGACTTCTTTCGTCCTTCCACGACGCCGGGTTGTCGATCGAGGGCGGTTTTGCGATCGGGCAGGGCACGTTCTGCAGCGCGCTGATCCTTTCCACGATCACCGTCCTCGTGATAGACCGGAAGCTCGCCCTGGCGGCGCTATGGGCGCTGGCTGCGGCCCTCCTGAGCCTGCTAGGATTCCTCCATTCCTGGCGATTCGTGCCCAGCGACGCGGTCGGATCGATGCCGCTTGTCGACAGATTGGTGGGCGCCCCCCAGACGTCGGCTTCGCTGTTTCCCGCGGCCCCATACGCTGTCGCCTACGGGTGCTTGGCTGCCGTGCTTCTCCTCGCAAAGGTATTCACCGTGCACGACCGGCCGCAGCCGCACGCATAGGCCCGTTGGGGGCGGCCCCGGCCGCCGCTCCTTCCTCTGCCGGGTCAGGTCCAGCCGACGTTGAGCGCCGAGAGCCCGTGGAAGTGGTAGTTGTCGCGGTAGCGCGGCCGTTCGAGAAGGAAGATCCCCGGAAGCCGCTCGAAGAGCGTCGGCAGCGCGATCTGGAGCTCGAGCCGGGCCAGCGGTGCGCCGAGGCAGAAATGAATGCCTCCGCCGAATGCCGCGTGCGCGGACGCCAATCCCGCCACGGGCCTCCCGGGATCAAAGACGTGCGCCCGGGGATAACGGGCGGGGTCCCGGTTGGCGGCGCCGTAAAGCAGCGCAATCTCGGTTCCCCGCGCCAGCCTGACGCCGGCGACCTCCACGTCCTCTTGGGCGTACCGGGTGAAGAGGTGAAGGGGGGGATCGAACCGGAGGCACTCCTCGACCGTCGCCTCGGTGGCGGCTTCGGTGGCGAATGCCGCGCTCGGGTCCGTCCCGTTCTCCAGAAGCGTCTTCACGCTGTTGCCGATTGCGTGGACGGTCGCCTCGTGGCCCGCGTTGAGCAGCAGGATGCAGGTCGCGATCAGCTCGTCCTCCGAGAGGCGGTCGCCGGTCGCCTCCGCGGCCAGCAGGTGCGTGATCAGGTCGTCCGCCGGCATCGTGCGGCGCCTGGCGACGTAGCCGCGCAGAAATCCGGAGAACTCCTTGCTCGCCGTTTCCGCTGCGAGCTCGATCTCCTGCGTCCTGTCCAGCTGGAACATTGCGACCATCCGGTGCGACCAGTCCAGAAGCTGGGGCGCCATCGCCGGGGGGACACCCAGGAGTTCGGCAATGATGACTACGGGAATAGGGGTCGCATAGGATGCGATCAGCTCGGCGCGCCGCGCAGGCATGATCTTGTCGATCAGCTCGTTTGCCATCGCCGTGATCCTGGGCCTGAGCCGCTCGATATTGCTCGAGAAGAAGGCCCGGTTCACGAGCGTGCGCATCCTCGTGTGGACGGGAGGCTCCCGTTCGAGCATTGAGAGGCTGTTCACCTCGTGAAAGACGGCCACGTGCCCGGGAACGGGCTGCGCGGGCACGGCCGGCTGGCCTGGCAGGGGGAGAAGCTCGCGGCCGAAACGGCGGTCCCGCAGTATCGCACCGACATCCGCAGCGTTAAGAAAACACCAGAGCTCCTGCTCCTCCCAATAGAAGGCCGGCATGACGGCCCGGATCCGCTCGTAGGTGGCATAGGGATCGCCGAAGAAATCCGGGTGCGAGGAATCGATCGAGACCGAGCGCCGGTGCGGATCGATCCTAAGCCACTGCGGTCCGCTGTTCGATGTTTCCATGCTGCAGTGGGGCGCGATGTTGAGTGGCCCGGGAGGGGCGAATGCGGACATCCTCGTGCAGTCCCTTTGGAATGTGCGCCAGGGTGGAATCGCAGGCGAGACAAACGTTTGCACTTAATGAACTTGTGTCAATTCTTCTTCGCTTCCGACGTTCATCCGGTCACGATTCCCCACCTTCGCCTCCCGAGGGAACCTGTGCCTTTGACCCACGAATCCCGATCGCGCCCCCGCGCCCCCGGCCGCATGACCACAACCGACATGATCCTCGACTATAACGACGGCCGAGACCCGGCTCTGCTCGCCCTGAAGTGGACCAAGATGCGCGAGAGCGCATTCGCGTTCTTCCGGGGGACGGCGCCGCTTTTCTTCAGGACCTGGGCCAAGCTTTCGCCGGGGAGCTCCCCGCCGGCGTGGATCTGCGGGGACGCGCATCTGGAGAACCTGGGAAGCTACAGGGGGGCGAACCGGGTGCCTTACTTCGACCTCAACGATTTTGACGAATGCTGCCTCGCCCCCGTCGACTGGGAGATCGGCCGCGCCCTAGCGGCGCTTCACGTCCTCGGGAAGCCGCTCCTGGCGCGCCTCCTTGTGTCCACCTACGCCCTGACCCTCGAGGGGGGCAAGCCCGGCCATATCGAGCCCGAGGTGGCCGAGGGGCCCATCGCCCGGCTCCTCGACAACGTCCAGCGCCGCAGCCGCAAGGACTTCCTGGCGAAGTGGACAGCCCGGGGAAGACTGAGGCTCCGCCCGGGGCACTCCTACGCCCTCGACCGCGCGGCGAAGGCGGCGGCGCGCCGGAAGTTCGAAACCTGGGCGCGGCGCCAGCCCGAAGCCGGCTCCTACCGCGTGATGGATCTCTGCGGCCGGATTGCCGGCAACGGCAGCCTGGGGCTCGAGCGGTACATCATCCTCGTTAAGGGCAGGAGGCTCCCGCTCATCCTCGACATGAAGGCCGCCGCCCCGGCGGCGCCGCGGGCCTTCCTCCGAGTGAGACAGCCGCAATGGCCGAGCGAGGCCGAGCGGGTGGCGACCGTGCAGCATTTCATGCAGTATGTGCCGATCGCGCGGCTTTCGTGGATCCGCACCGCGCCCGTCTCCTACATTGTCCACGCCCTCCAGCCGGCCGACGACCGCATCGTCGTCGATCGGCTGTCCGCCGCCGATTACGAGGAATTCATAAGGCAATGGGCCCGCCTCATGGCGTCGGCGCACCTGAGGAGCGCAGGCTGGAAGGGGAGCGCCAACCTGGACGCCCTTATGGGCTACGGGCGGTCGCTCGGTCCGAGCGCCCGGCGCCGGCTGCTCGCGGCGGCGCGCGCGGCTGCGTCGGCGCAGTTTCGGGCATGGAAAGAGTTCAGGGGCTCCGGGCTCGGCAAGGTCCCGGCCGTTCGCCCGTAGACGGGTCGCCCCCGTGCGCTCGGCCAGGGGCAACACCCCTGAAGAATCGCTTTGAAGCGCGCCGTTAATCCTGCCACGCATCGTCGCAGCGGCGTCCCCGCGACCGAGCGAACTCCATGTACGAGAAAAAAGGCGAAAAGCTGCTGCCGTGGCCGCGATTCTTCAGGCGCCTGGCACTCTCGTCCCTGCTCGCCCTCGGGATCGTCTCGGTCGCATTGGCCGCCGGGATCGCCGGCTACCACTTCATCGCGGGGCTCAAGTGGATCGATGCCGTCCTGAATGCCTCCATGATCCTGACGGGGATGGGGCCCGTGGACCCTATGACGAGCACGGCCGCCAAGCTTTTCGCCTCGGCATACGCGCTGTTCAGCGGCGTCGTGTTTCTTTCGGCGGTGGCCGTCGTGCTCGCGCCGGTGTTCCACCGGATCCTGCACAAGTTTCACCTCGACGATGGGTGACCGGTTCCGGCCCGGTTGAGCGCTCGATCGGGCCCTGGCAAGGCGCCGCGCCGACACAGTTTCCATGAAGAAGATCAATACAAGGGACATTCCGGAGGAACCCTGGAGCTCGCCAAGAGGCAAGTTCTCCAGCGCGGACAAGAACATCTCCATCAAGCTGGGCCGCGACCCCGCCTCGACCGACCTGGCAAAGCGCCAGCCCTTCGACGTGGAAATCTGCCGCATACCCCCGGGAAAGAGCGCATGTCCCTTCCACTCGCACAGCGCCCAGTGGGAGTTCTACCACGTGATCTCGGGAAACGGGGTCGTCCGCGACGGGGACGGCATGACGCACGTGGAGGCGGGCGACGCCTTCATATTCGGCCCCGGGCTTCCGCACCAGCTGATCAACGACGGAGCGGCGAATCTCGTGGTGTACATCGTCGCGGACAATCCGCTTGGGGAAACATGCCACTATCCCGACAGCAAGAAATGGCTTGTGCGCTCGCCGGAGCGCATGCTCATCCGCTCCGCTCCCCTTGACTACCTCGACGGGGAGGAGTAACCGGCCCGGCCACCGAACCAGTTTGGGACCCTTCGCAATGACGTACATGCTCTGCCGCAACCGGGTGTCCGACTTTCGCCGCTGGAAGCGCGTCTTTGACTCGCATGCCGGCGCCCACGAGGCGGCCGGGCTCCTGCTGACGGGTCTCTGGCGCGATGCCGTGAGGCCGAACGAGGTCTTCTTCCTGTTTGAGGTGAGAGACAAGAGAAGGGCGAAGGCGTTCATCGCGGCGCCAGGGGCCGCGGAAGCGGGAGCGGCCTCGGGGGTCATTGACGGCGAGTACCATTTCATCCGGGACGCGGGACTGGCGGGTTACCGGCGCGGCGGGTGATCCCGCGCCAAGCCGCCGCCCCGGGGCTGCGCGGTTGACAGGGTTTCCAGTCGGGGTTTCCCTCCGCCAAAGGATCATATCGCCTTCAGGTGTGTCGATTACCCCGGGGCCCTGTGCGATAGCGCCGCACAATCCCATTCTCGCCGTGCTTCTTGCATCACTAACAGTCGCAATCGTGGCGCTCGTTGCCGCGGGCTTGGGCGGGCTGGCCGCTGTCGGCCTCATGCGCCTTCGCGCGAGGCGTGCGGCGCCCGCGCCCGCCCCTGCGAAGGGTGCGGACGACCCAACCGTTGCCAAGCTCGAGAACTACCACATGATCCTCGATACGCTCGACCGGTCGAACATCCTGCTCTGGTGGGCCCGGGTGTTGCGCGACGGATCGACGTATCAATGGAAGATCCGGACGCCCCCGCAGCTCCATGAGAACCCCATCTACCGCCTGGCCGCCCTCGTCAACGAGGAAGGGCTTTGGAAGAACGAGCAGGCCCCCGATCACCAGCGGACGCAGCTGACCTCCGCCAGGGCGCTTGCCGACGGGCTGAGCGGATACCAGCAGGAATACCGCATCCTTGGCCGCGATTGCGTGCACTGGCTCTCCGAGGAGGTGACGATCCGGCCCGCGGGCTCCGGCGAATGGAACCTCGCCGGCGTGATCGTCGACGCGACGAAGCGCCATGAGGCCGAGGAGGCCCGCAGGCAGACGGAGGGCCAGCTTGAGGAGCTCCTAAAGCAGGCGGACTGCCTGCTCTGGCAGGCCGTCGTCACAGGGGACCCGGACACCGGAATCCAGTGGCAAATGTTCATACCGCCCTCCGTTCTGTACCGGAGGATATTTGGCAAGGAACCCGTCCCGGGGCAGAACACGCTCTGGACCCAGGAGATCGTGCCGGAGTGGGCGCAGATCCAGAAGGCCTCCAGACGGGCCCTGCGCGAGGGCAAATCCGACTACGACCAGGAATTCCACGTCATCACCGGGGGGCACGCCTTCTGCGTCCATGAGCACGTATCCGTCACGCAGCAGGGTCCCGGCAGATGGAACCTCGTGGGGGTCATCGTCGACATCACGGCGAGGCGCGACGCCGAAATGGCGCTCGCCTCCGAAAAGGAGCGGCTCGCGGTGACCCTCGGAACCATGAGCGAGGGCGTGATCACGATCGACGCCCTAGGACGCGTCCTCTTCATCAACCGCGCCGCCGCCGACATGATCCAGTGGAACGCGGCGGAGACCGTCGGCCGCGAGGTCTCCGAAATATGCAGGCTCATGAACGCGGAAAGCGGGCTTGAGACCGTCCTGCCGGTCAAGGACATCCTGGAGGGCGGCTCGCTCGCCGAGATCCCCCCCCGGACGATGCTCAGGGGCCGCTCGGACTCGATGCGCCTCGTCGAGGGCCGGATGGCGCCGGTCGCCGACTCGACCAGCAAGCGGGTGGGCGCCGTCTTCGTCCTTCGCGACGTCACGGAGCGCCAGAGGATGCAGGAGATGCTCCAGAACGCTGCCAGGATGGAATCGGTCGGGATCCTCGCCGGCGGCATCGCGCACGACTTCAACAACATCCTGACCGCCGTACTCGCCAACCTGACCCTCCTCCAGGTCGACCTTGCGGGGATGCCCGAGGAGGCGAACCTGCTCGACGAGGCCGTGCGCGCCACGAAGCGCGCGGGCGAGCTCACGCTCCAGCTGCTCACCTTCGCGAAGGGAGGCGATCCGGTGCGGACCGCGGTCCTCCTCAACGAGGTCATCCGGGAGGCCGCGACCTTCGCGCTGCGGGGATCCAACGTGAAGAGCGAGTTCGAGGTGCCCGACAACCTCAGGGCGGCGAATGTCGACAGGGCCCAGATCAGCCAGGTGATCCAGAACCTGGCCATGAACGCAAGCCAGGCCATGCCCGACGGGGGTGCGCTGCGGATAGCGGCCTCGAGCGAGCACGTCGCGACCGGGGCCCGCCCCTCCCTCGCGGAGGGCGACTACATTCGTATCACTGTTAGTGATACCGGAGCCGGGATCCCGCCGGAGCACCTCGGAAAGATCTTCGAGCCGTATTTCACGACGAAGCTGCAGGGCCACGGGCTCGGGCTTGCGGCGGTCTTCTCCATCGTCAAGAAGCACCAGGGGCACATCGAAGTGAGCTCCGTCGTCGGGCGGGGCTCGGTGTTCACGATCTGGCTGCCGGCGGCGCCGCTGCCGCAGGCCGCGCCGGCCCGGAATACGGCGGCCGCCGGCGTCGCGCGGGGCAAGCGCGTCCTATTCATGGACGACGAGGCGCCCATCCTCAAGTTGGCCGAAAAGCTCATGACCCGGCTGGGGCTCGAGTTCGGGTCTGCCTCCAACGGCAAGGAGGCCATCGAGCTCTACCGCGCCGCCAGGGAATCCGGCAAGCCATTCGACCTGGTCGTGATGGACCTGACCATTCCCGGGGGCATGGGCGGCAGGGAGGCCATCTCCATCCTGCGCGAGATCGATCCCGGAGTCAGGGCGATCGTGTCGAGCGGCTATTCGAGCGACCTGGCGATGGCGGACTTCCGCAAGCACGGATTCCGGGGCATGGTCGCGAAGCCCTATGACATCACGCAGCTGTCCGCTGTCATCCGGGACGTGCTGAACGAGGCGGGCCCGTCCTGACCGGGCCTCTCGCCTATCTGGAGGCCGCGCCCTGGGCCGGGCTCGGGCCTGAGGCGATCTCGAGCGTCGACGAGGCGAGCCCGTCGGACGCGGCGGTCAGCGCGATCGCGC
>DATNHT010000147.1:0-45180 GCA_035604815.1 Opitutaceae bacterium | reverse complement strand
CGTTTCGAATTTGAATGTTATGACGTGGGCCATCTCTATAATCTCGCGCATTTTCTCGACCGTGGCCTGGTTAAACCGCCACTTTTTATCCAGACGATCTTTGGCATTCTCGGCGGCATCGGTCCCGATCCTGAGAATGTCGCCCACATGAAGCGTATTGCAGACAAACTCTTTGGAGATGGCTATCTTTGGTCGGTCCTGGCGGCCGGTCGCCATCAGATGTCGCTCATCACAATGGCCGCAATCATGGGCGCAAATGTTCGGGTCGGCCTCGAAGACAGCCTTTATCTCGAGAAAGGGCGTTTGGCGGTGTCCAGTGCCGAGCAAGTGCGCCGAATCCGGACGATGCTCGAGAATCTATCGCTGGACGTCGCCTCCCCCGCCGATACGCGGGAGATGCTTTCACTCAAGGGGATGGCTAACGTGGGATTTTGATCGCCGCGAAGTCCGGATTTCTGCTCGGCGGCATCGGAGACGATGCGCCGACAACTGCTGCCAGGATTCTGGTTATGGGCTGGCAGCCGTTTCCAGCACCAATACCCAGTCAGGGTCGCCGGCACTGTTCCTGGCGGGAGAGGTGAGTCTTCGCGTGCCGGCATTGGAGAACGGCGAGCCGGCGATGGGAGTAAAGGCGTTGGCGCTGGGGTCGAACCAGCGGGCCATCACGAGGTTGCGGAGCCTGGTCATGGCGACGGTGATCGTCCCACCCTGTGGCAGGTAGGCCATGCCGAGCGATCCGTCCGGCGTCAGGGCGGCGGCCACATAGTCGTTGGCGACAAATGATCCGCTGGAGACGAAACTGCCGTAGCCCGCGGTGACGAAGGCGTGGGTCTGGTCCGGCACCAGATCATACCACTTCCGGGCACCAAACAGGCTCTCCATGTAGCCTAGTTGAACGACGCCAGGCGAGTCGAGATGGCTCCGCCAGCCAGGCAGGAATCTCCAGATATAGTGATTGCCGTAAAGCTGACCGGTCGCCCCGGAGAGCATCGCCCAGTATTCCTGCATGCGCAGATTGCGCGTCGAACCGCCGTCCGTGGAGTCGTTCCGCTCGAATTCGAAGTTGGCCTCTCCCATGAACACCGGGGTGGTGGCCGACTGATTGTAGGCATGAAGCACTTCGGCGTACGTCGGAAAATAGGTGTAGGCGAGGTTGAGGCCGACGATGGGCGCCCAGTTCGGGTCGTCCAACGAGCTGCTCGCCTGGTAATTCAGCTCTATGGTCTGAAGGTGGTTCGTGTCCCTGTCCCTGATGCCCAGCGCCACCGACGTGATCACCGCGTCATCGGCCGCGACGCCCCACGTCTGGAGGTCGTTTCCGTTCAGCCAAATGAGGTTTGGGAAATTCCTGTAACGGTTACCCAGGTACTGCCCGTATGCCCGGCAACGGGCGGGACCATTGTGGAGCGCAGTCTGAAGCAACCCTGCGGTTTCTATGGGGTCGAGCATGACCTCAATCCCGTTCGCCGCGGCCATTCGGATAACCCGGTCCGCATGGGCGAAATAGGCCTCATTCGGCGTGGTGAGGTCGAAGTAGCCTGTGCCCGGAATCGCATTTGCGAACGGCTTGGTTCCGTCCAGGAGGCTGCCGTCCGGGCGCCCCTCCTGGGGCCTGACGCAGAGCAGGTTGACCCACAAGCTGTTGAATCCATGAGCCGCGCGGTCGGCCAGGTAGGATGCCGCATCGGGCTCCGAGAGGTTCACGATCAGAGCATGGGGCGAATCGCCCACAATAAGGAACGGAGTGTTGTCCTGATCGACCAGAATGCGCGGATTCGTGCTGCCGACTTTGACCGGGTAGCTCGCTCCGTATGCGGCCCCGCAAAGGAGAAGCCCAATGCCGAGAATGTGGAGCGGGCGCGGGTCATTCATGCTTTTCAAGGCGAATGCCGGCGGCGTGCCGGGTCATTTGTTTTCATCCGCGAACAGGTCTAAGCGCACAGAGCACCTCGCGGTGCATGTTGGCTGGCGACTGCCAGCGGCCGGGGCGGCTGATGACGCCGCCCTTGGCGGGATCCCGGTGTCAGCGCAGGGATTCACCCTGGAAGGCATCGAGCTCAGGGAGCATTGAGAACGCGCTGAAGCCACGCACGGGCCGCCGTCCGGGCAGGGGTGTCGCGCAGCACCCATTGGTCGGAGTGGTTCCGAATCGGGAGTGCCTGGAACGTGAAGTCACCTTTCACGCCGGTGCCCTGGAGATACTCCTGCGTGGCCGAAACGCTCCCCTCCTGCGAAATCCACTGCGGCCTTCCGCCGAGTCGGCGGAGGCGAACCAGCGCCGAGGCGCGGTCGGCACCTGGGTAGGGCCAGTTCACCTTCAGCCCATCGTAGTTCGAATGGCAGAAGAACGCCCGCCAGAGCGCGCCGATCGACTCGTCGCGCAGGCCGATGTAGTTGCATGCGATGGAGCCGCGAGAGAATCCCGCCAGGATGACACGCCTCGGGTCGCCGCCAAGGCGACGGCAGGCGTCATGCACCGTCGCAATGCAGTAGCGCACCGTCTCATCGGCGTCGCCCCACCAAACGGCGGCGTTGAATTCATTCTCGCCGGCGCGCCCGACGAATGGCATGCAGATCCAGATGACACCCTTGCCGGCGGTGAGTCCGTAGCCAAGGCTGCTCCCTTCAACGGTCCCGAGCGATACGTCGCCAAACGGGCTGGAGTATCCGCCGTTGCCGGCATACTCGACCAGCATGGGGAACGTGGCGCCGGGCCTCCAGTCGGACGGCAGATAGACCGCATGGTAAACCGCAGTGTGTTCCCAACCCTCCGTGGTCATCCGAACGCGCCGGCCCGGCGCAGGCGCCCGCGACTCCACCGGCGGCACGGTAAGATCGGGCGGAACCGCCCTCAGGTCCGGGAAATCCGCCGCGACATCCGCGCCGGGGCATGCGAGGGCGGCGAGGAGCGGGAGCAATCGGAGCATCCCCGCGCGCGATTTGGCGCCGTCCGCGCGAAGGCGGCGGGGCGCGGCGGCGTTGCGAATCGCTTTAAGCAGCAGGTGTTTCATCATGAGCCGGAAGGCGGCGGCCGATGCATGACTGCAGATATTGAGACCGAAGCTTGTGGCAGCGCTACCTAAATCTAGGCGTTTTCTTGGGTAGCGATGGCTTGGCCCACCCAAAAAATTCACTGCATGGCTCGCTTTTCACCGGTATCCGCACTTCTTCGCCTGAACGGGCTGTCAGCCAAGTGAGCGATGCCCAGTAGGAGCGCCTCGATTCGTCTTAGAGATTCCAGAATATTCCCGCCATGCCATTCGACACCTCGATCGCCGTAGAACTGGGTCATTTTGTTCAGGATGCCTATAACATTCGCGGCGCAGCCGCCCCCGCCAGCTTCAAGCTGAGCGACGCGACCTACAAATTGATCAGCGTCATCTACGGGGACGACCAGTGGGACAAGGTGGACGGCTATGTTCCCTTCGGCTTTGTCGCCCAGTCCGCCGCCGCTCCGTACGCGATTGTCGTCAGCATACGGGGCACCGAGAGCATCTGGGACTGGATGGCGGACGCCGCCTTCGTTCGCCGCGCCTGTCCCGTGTCCGGCGCCCCTGCGGGAGCCGAAACCGAGGACGGGTTCACAACCCTCTTCGAATCGTTGCGCGTCGCCCCGACACAGGCTTCCGCTCCACTCAGGACCGCGGTCCAGACCCTGCTTGCCGGCATTGGCGCCGCGAATGTGGGGCAGGTCTACGTTTGTGGCCATAGCCTGGGAGGCGCGCTGGCGACCTTGGTCGCAGCTGACCTTGCGGGCTCCCGGATCGTGAATTCGCCGGTCGTTTACACGCTTGCGAGCCCGGCCGTCGGGGAGAAGACGTTCGCTTCCTGGTGCGATGGCCTCGTGCCGGACTCGTACCGCATCTGCAACGCCCCGGACATCGTACCCACTCTGCCGCCACCGATATTCGGCTACACCCACGTGGAGGAGGCATACCAGATAAATTCGGGCGCCGGCACGCAGTGCAGCCTGCTCTGCTACCATTCGCTCGAAACGTACCTGCATTTCCTCGACCCGACGGTGCCGCTCGATCCTGCGTGTGCGGTTCAGACAGCGCCGTCGGCGCCCTCCGCGCCCGCGGCTTCCTGAGGCGCGGTCACCCGCCCCGCGTACCGCCCCTGCTTCTTTAACGCCGTGTCTGGAACAGCACCCAATCCGGGCCCCGCGCGTTGACCCTCGCCCAGGGTCTCAAGAAGTCTCTGGCGCCGACTTCGACATCCCTCTGCCGACAAGCTCTTCACATGCACTCATGCCATCGAGCGTGGAGGAGGGCAATTGCCCCATGAGAATGGGGACGGGTTGCCTTATCGCGCTTGCCTTCGCCGTCGCGGCGGCGTCGGGACGGGCCTAGACGCTGCAGGCGGACGTCTCCTTTCCCTACGCCTTCCACCAATGGAATACGACGGGCTTCAGTGCGGATTTCGGCGGCTCGTTTGCCGGCCAGCATTTCCTCGGCCTTGAGTTCACCGTCTTCAACCCTGACTTCAGCTATTCCTACCCGGTCTACGGAGCCGCCCGTGTCGACGAGCGGGTCGAGACCCTTCAGATCGCCTATCGCTTCTCATTTCCCCTTAACATCTTCGGCGGCGACCAGCGGCATTCGGCATTTGAACTCTATCTCGGGGGCGCGGGCGGACTCGGCCAAGTGCGCCAGACACTGACCTACTCCAACGCTGCCGTGGCCGCCCCCGCGCCCCAGCTGACCGCTCAGGAAACCGAACTTTGCGCCGAGTTGGCGGCCGGACTTCAATTCAACGTCGGGCCGAACTTCGGAATGAAGGTCGGGTTCCGGTACATCGACTCGATCAACAATGTCAGGCTTTTCAATTCCGACGCCAATACCGACACCAAGGCGCTGGAGGTCGGGGCTGTCGTGAGGTTCTGAGATTGACGCGACTCCCGGGAGCCGGGCCGGCTCACGGGTCTGCGTGGGGCCGCGCGGCCATGCGCACGCCCCCGGGGCAACGGTCCTGTCGGAATGCCGGGGCATGGGTTTAGCGGGTGTTGGACACCGCCTCCAGGACCACCACGGATTGGTTGCCCACGCCGTAGGTCCCGCCGATCGTTGCGCCGCTTGAGGGGCCCCAGCAGTTGCCGGAGGCCTCCGCCCAGCTGTTCGTGTCGATGAGCCGGACCCAGTGGGTTCCCGCAGGAGCAGCGGGCACCGTGTAGGTGACGCTTGACCCCGAGAGATTGCTCATGACCGCGAAGTCCTGGTCTCCCACCGCGCTTCCGGCGATGTAGATCGTGGCGGACGGATTGGCCCATTCGCTGAAGCCGCTCGATCCGTCGGCGTTGGTGAAGCTCACCGGCTCCTTGTAGTCCTGCTGCCGGAATGCGGGATGGGCAGCCCGCAGGTGCAGCAGATACTGGAGGAATGCGAAGTTCCCGTTTGTGGCGCCAGCAAAGGTCCCCAGATTGTTGGCGTAGGCCATTGTTCCGCCCGTGGCATCCCCGGTGGCCACCGTGTCGGGGCTGTTGGTGTCGATCATGGCGTAGTTGTTCCAGGTGGCCGCGGAGTCGACGTTGTAGGCATTGTTGTTGCCGTTCGCCGTCCGCCCGAATTCGTCGCCCCAGACGACCATCGGCAGGCCCCGGCTCAGGACCTGGAAGGTCCAGAAGGACCGTATCACCTGGCGCCGGGCCGCCTGGTTGCCTCCCCAGGTGGAACTCTCGTTGTTGGCGCTGCCCCCGTCGCTCGGGCCGAAGGGCCAGGCAAGGCCGGCGTTGTCCTGGGAGGCATAGCTCACCAGGTCCGTCATCCCGAATCCATCGTGGCACACCAGCATGTTCACGGACTTGTGGGGGCCGCCGGCCCCGTTGAACTGGTCGTAGTCCCCGTAGAAGGCGTCGGCGTAGCCCACCCCGTTCATCCCGGAGAGGTTGCCGGTCATGGCGAGCCGGACCGCATCCCGGTAATTGCCGTTCCATTCGGCCCATCCCGCGGGGAAGTTCCCGATCTCGTTGCCGTCATTCGTGTCCCATGGCTCGGCGATGACCTTGACTCCGTTGGCGCCGGCCCAGGAGGCGATGTTTGCCAGGAGAGGCGAGGAGATCGCTCCGCTGGTCGCAAAGCCGGAAGACCCGTTGCGCCCGAGTTCCACCGCAAGGTCGAACCGGAATCCGTCCACACCTATCGTGCCGGACCAGTAGGCCAGTGAATCCATCACCAGGTTCTGCACGGGGGAGGAGCCGCAATTGAAGTTCTCCCCGACGCCTGTCGAAACCCAGTAGTAGCCCGGGGCGCCGGGGGAGAGCGTGTAGTAGGAGCTGTTGTCCAGCCCCCGGAACCCGTCGATCTCCGCCACTGCGGGATTGTTGTTGTCCTGGAGCCCCCCTTCGCCCGTGTGGTTGTAGACCACGTCCAGGTAGACCTCGATTCCGGCCCTGTGGAAGGCGGCCACCATCTTCTTGAATTCCGCCGTGGGGCCGCCCAGGGCCTGATTGCTGGCGTAGCGCCGGTCCGGGGCAAAGAACCCGTAGGTCCAGTAGCACCAGTATCCGGGCCCCGCAGCGGCGGTGGGCGCAGTCGTGGAGTTCGTCGAGTTGTTGGTATCCTGGACCGGGAGGAACTCCACGGTGTTGAAGCCCAGGTCCTTCAGGTAGCCGGCCATGCAGGCGGCTCCGGCATAGGTGCCGCGCAGGCTGTCGGGGACGTTCGCCGCGTCCTGGAAGCCCGAATAACGGCTGAGCAGCGTCGTCAGTTTCACGCTGGATGGGTGAGCCGTCAGCCCCTTGAGGTGGGTCTCGTAGATGATGGCGTCCTTTGGATTCAGGTTCAGCCTGGGCCCGGTATCCGTGGAGTCCGCGAATGCGACGGCCTTGGGGGCCCAGTGCCCGGTGTCCACCTGCCGCTGGTCAATGGCTGCTCCTCCCGTGATGGGACCGGCATAGGTCAAGCCCGCGCCGCCGCCGGATAGATACATCCCGTATCCTTCCCCGGCGGCCAGGAGAGCCGGAGTGACCACGTTGTGGGAAAGCTCCCGTGCATAGGGGTCATAGAGAACCTTGTTCGGATTGAAGCGGTTCCCCAGCGAATCGCAGTCGCTCAGGAAGCCGGCGACCGAGTTGCCTCGCGCCCAGGCGCTGCTCAACGGCCAGTTGGGGCCCCAGGCGCGGACGGCGTACAGGGCCAGTCCAGGCACATTGGCCACGGCAGCCCGCCAGACGTTGTCAGGCCCTTTCGCCATCGTGTAGTCGAAGGCGGCGTCGGACCCGGTGTCGGCGAGATAGATCTCCAGGACCACGTTCGTGGCGTTAGCGGAATACACGCCCACCTCCAGGGTGCTGCCGTACCCTGCCGTGTACGACGAGCCCAGGGGCCAGCTGGACGTGCCCCAGTTCGCGGGGCCCACCGGGGAAAAGGCACCCGAGGCGGGGTGGTTGCCGCCGACTGGCGCTGCGCGAAACCGGACGGAGGCCGGGCCGATCAACGCCAGGGCCCCTATGGCCAACGAAAGGATCGGTCGGGGAAGGTGCATTGCAGGATGGGTCTCGCCTTTGTGCGGCAACCAGTAGCTGCGATCGTGCCATGCAGCGCTACCAGAAAAGAACGGCGCCGCAACGAGCGTCTACGAGCGGCGGCAGTGGCTTCGATTTGTGCCTAACGAGCCCGGTCATGTGAGCCCCTTCATCTCATCCGGGCTGATCATTCCCGCGTCCGTCAGGGCCGCGGCCCGAGCCAGCGCGCCCCCTCGGCGCCGTGCGCGATCCGCGCCCGCTCGTGGCGCGCAGCGGCGATTCGGGCCGCCACCCAAAAGTGACACGCCGTTGCACGACGCCGGATCACCTCAGCATGTTTGCCGTTGTATAGCCCTGAAAGAAAGGATGTTCCTAAGAGCACATGGAAACAGGTGGGCGGCCTGAGGGCATCGCCTGGGCAACCTGATGGTCTACATGGCCACGCCGCCGCCTGCGGCAGTCGCCCGTGCCCCCGGCGGCCCTGAGCATCCGGGAAGAGAGACTGGCTGGGGGACCTGCGCCGGCACTTGCCTGCCCGAGCGCATGCTAGCAATTTTGGGGCGTGAAGAAGCCCAATGTGCTGCTGATCTTCCTTACGCGATTCGAGGAGAGCACGGCCATGCTCAAGGGTATCGCGCATTTCGAGCACACCCATCACCTCTGGACGGCATTCCACGACGATCAGGCGTTCTCCGAGACCGATCCGCGGTGGATCCGCAGCAAGAGGTGGCACGGTGTCATCAGCCGGCACACCACGCCCGAGCTCGTGGGGACCTGCGCCAAGCTGAGAATCCCGCTGGTGGATCTCAACGACACGGATCCCTTTCCCGGCGTGCCAAAGATCCGGCCCGACAATTTCGCCATCGGGCGCCTCGGGGCCGAGCATTTCATCGAGCTGGGCTTCCAGAACTTCGGCTTTGCAGGCTTTTCAGACCTCGGATGGTCCTGCGAGCGCAGGGACGGGTTCATGGACACGGTGCGGCGGGCAGGCCACGAATGCGCGTCGTTCGACATCGTCTATCCGGGGGACACGACCCCGTCCTGGGTGGAGCAGCAGATCAGCAGGTTGGCCGTCTGGCTGAAGGAGGTGCCCAAGCCGATAGGCCTGATGGGCTGCATAGACTTGAGGGCGCAGCAGCTGATCAACGCGGCCCACGCAGCCGACATGCTGGTCCCGGAGGAGGTCGCCGTCCTCGGCGCGAACAACGATCCCATCCGGTGCGAGCTGGCCGATCCGGCCCTCTCAAGCGTGGCGCTCAACTCGTACCAGTCCGGATACCGCGCGGCCGGCCTGCTGGGCGACATACTCGCGGGGCGCAAGGTGGCGTCATTTGACCAGCGCGTCGAGCCGATCGGAGTCGTGACCCGGCACTCTACGGACGTTCTCGCCGTCGCGGACCGCAACGTCGTGTCCGCCCTGAGCTTCATCAGGGAGCGGGCCTGCAGCGGGATAACGGTGGAACAGGTGCTGCGGCACGCCCACGCGTCGCGCAGCCAGATGGAGAGGAAGTTCCGCCAGCACATCGGCCGCTCCCCGCAGGCGGAGATCCGCCGGGTGCAAATCAGGAAGATCCGCCAGCTCCTCCTTGAGACCGCGTTTCCACTCAAGCAGATCGCCGAGCTGACCGGCTTTGAGCACATGGAATACATGTGCGTCCTCTTCAAGCGCCTTACCGGTGTCTCCCCGGGCGCCTATCGGGCGCGAATGCAGGACAAGTCTCTGGTCATGCCGGCGAATGCAACCTAGGGGCGGCGGCTGGGACGACGGGGACGCCTGGCCCTGGGCGCGATTGCGACAATTGGCTCATGCCTGTCGGCCGCGCTGCCGGCCGATTCGCCGAGAGGTCCGGTCCCGGATTCTGTTCCCGGTCGATCCGGACGGCATCACAAGCGCCTGGCTTCCCTTTCACAGGCCCGGTTGCGCAGCTTCAATTTGCTCGTGGGCAACAGGCTTATCTGCACGATGGGGCCGTCTAGGTTCCCCATGCTCTTCGCACATGAGATTGCGTTCCGGAGTTCGGCCGCGCCGGTTCAGGTCGAGGGCAACGGGTCCCCACACCGGGGGCTGACGGCGCGCTCCTTGGGCATTGTGCGAGGCATCCTGGCAATGCTTGCCCTGGCCGTGGCGACGACCCGGTTCGCGAAGGCCGCCGGCCCTTCATTCGAGGTTTTCGCCATGGATAACGGCGTCGGTCGCGGAATCTGGTCGCCGGAGCGGCAAGCCTCGGCCTTGCGCGAGATCGGGTTCGGCGGGATCAGCTATGACTACACCAACCCGGCCGACCTCAAGGCTTGGCTCGCGGAGCTCTCCAAGCGAAACCTCAGGCTCTACGGGATCTATTTCGGGGCGCAGCTGCAGGGAGAGAAGCCGTTGCCCGACGGCATTGAGGAGGCGGTGCAGCTTCTTCACGGCACGGATGCGGTGCTATGGCTGACGATCGGCAGTCCCGGGCATCCGGGCGACTATGAGGCGCAGGCGCTCAAGCGGGTGCAGGAGGTGGCTGATTTGGCCGCCGGCGCGCGGCTGCGGGTCGTGCTGTATCCGCACTTCAACCTCTATGTGGCGACGGCCGAACACGCGTTTGACCTGGCAGTCCGGTCGGGCCGCGCCAACGTGGGCGTCACCTTGAACCTGTGCCATGAACTCGCCGCCGGGAATGGCGGGCGAATCCCGGATATCATCAGGCGCGTGGCGCCGAGTTTGGCCATGGTCACGATCTGCGGCGCGTCCGACAAGCCGGGCCCGGGCTGGGACAACTACATCAAGCGGCTCGGCGACGGCGATTACGACGTGGCCGGCGTTCTGAGGACCCTGGCTGACGTCGACTACCTCGGCCCGGTCGGTATTCAGTTTTACGGCCTGAAGGGCGACCAGCGCGAGACCCTGGAATCCACCATGCATGCCTGGCGGGCGCTGACCGCGACCGCGAGGGCCCCGTGATGCCGCGATTTCCCGGGCGCCAGCGTGCTGGAGCCCCGTTTGGCCCCCGCCTCATTCCCAACCCCAAACAAAGGTATCCATGAAAGGTCTCTCGAACTGCTCCCGCCGCGATTTTCTTGGCGGCACATTTGGCGCGTTGGCCTCCGCGGCAATGCTGGCGGGGAAGATCGGACGCGCTTCGGGGACCGATGCGGCGCCCTCCGCCGATTACAAGCGCAAGATCAAGATTGGCGTGGTCGGAAACGGCGAACGCGGCAGCTGGATCGCGGGCCTTTTCCAGGCGCATGGCGGCTACGAATTGCATGCGGTGGCGGACTATTTCCCGAGCGTTGCCGCCAAGTGCGGCGACGCCCTCGGCGTGGACAGGGCGCGCCGGTTCTCGGGCCTTTCCGGCTATAGGCGCGTGATCGAGAGCGGGGTCGAGGCGGTGGTGCTCGAGGTGATACCGTATTTCTTTCCGGAACAGGCGAGCGCCGCGGTGGAGGCGGGATTGCACGTCTACATGGCGAAGCCCGTGGCGGTGGACGTCCCCGGCGCCGCGAGGATCGCGGCCGCCGGCAAACTTGCGACGCAGAGGCAGCGCTGCTTTATGGTCGACTTTCAGATGCCGACGGATCCGTCGAACATCGAGGTCGCCGAGCGCGTGCGCGCCGGCGCGCTGGGCGCGATCGCGCAGGTCCAGACCGTGGGCGTGTTCTCGGGCCATGACGATCCCCCGAAGACGGCGACGCTCGAGAGCCGGATGCAGCAGCTGACATGGGACAACGACCTCGCGCTCAGCGGCGGCTACATCAACGCGTTTGATATTCACGCGCTGGATGCCGCGATCTGGGTGCTCGGCCGCCGGCCCGTGGCGGCAAGCGGCGCCTCGCGCATCTGCCGGCCCCACCCGCACGGCGACAGTCCCGACGTTTGCTCCGTGGTGTACGAGTATGCCGACGGCCTGGTGCACAACCATTTCGGCCAGGCGCTGCCCAACAACAGCAGTTCCGAGGGCGGCGGCCTGGTGTGCCACATCTCCGGGCAGGAAGCCAATGCGCTCCTCGCCTACGCGGGAAAGGCCTCGGTGCGCGGCGGCCCCAAGCATTACGTCGGCACCGTCGACAATCTCTACCAGAGCGGCGTCGAGCGAAACATCGCCGCGTTCTACGAGAGCATCGTCGGGGGCCGTTTTGAAAATGCGACGGTGCCGCGCGCCGTGGACAGCGTGCTGACCGTCTTCCTCGGCCGCGAGGCGGCCCTTCGCCGCACAAAGCTCACGATGGACGACTTGTTGAGGGAGAACAGGAGGATCGAGGCCGACCTCCGCGGCCTGACGGCGTGACGTGCCGGCCGCCGCGGGGGCGGTGGCAGCGCGGGCGCCGTCAGCCTGACAGCGTTGCCCCGGGTTCGCCCACCATGCCCGCCGCGGGTACCTGCGGATTGAGATCGACCTAGAGCGCGGAAAGGCGCGCCCGAACGGGCGCGGGCGGCCAATCCGCCGCGATGCCGTTGTCCGCAAGAATGACTTGGGCGGCGTTGTAGCCCGCAAGGCCCGTGATGTTCCCACCGGGATGGCTGCTGGCGCCGCAGAGGTAGAGGCCGGCAATATGGGCGCGATAATGGCCCGCCCCCGGGAAGGGGCGATGGTATCCGACCTGGCCGTTGGTGAACGCCCCCACGAGCAAGTCTCCTTCGCGCATGTTCACGAAACACCGCTCCAGGTCCAGCGGCGAGCGAGTGAAGGAGTCGATGACCGCCCCTTCGAGGTTTGGGGCGTATTTGCACCAGAGCTTGAGCATTTCCCGGCCGTGCCCCTCGCGCTCCCGGTCCCAGTTGCTCGGATCACCGCGGAGCCGATAGGGGAGCTTTTCCCACATGAAACCGGTATGGCATCCCTCCGGCGCCTGCGTCGGGTCGAAGATTGTCGGGCAGGCCCCCCACATCACCGTCCGGGGGATCGCCCCCGATTCGTGGTCCCGGACGATCTCGGGGTACTGGTCCACGTGGTCCAGGCCAATGATGACCATGAAGGCCCGTTCCAGTTCGGGGTGTTGAGCCGCCGCCCTGTAGCGCGGCGCTTCCCGCAGGTTCAGGTTGAGGCTGAACAGGGGGCCGATCAGGTTGTAGCGGAAGTTGGCAACCTTGTCCCGAATCCCAGGGGGCAACTGGCCCTCGCCGAGCAGGTCGAAGAAGGTCTGGTGGGGATTGAGCGAGGAGACGACGAATCTGCGGGCCCTGACCGTCTCCCCCCCCTCCAGGACGATTCCCGTGGCTTTTCCATCCTCTGTCGTGATGCGGGAGGGGGTCGCCATGGTGCGAATTGTTCCGCCGGCCCGGAGGACGGCCGATTCCAGCGCGCGCGCCAGGGCGGCCGATCCGCCGGCGGACATCTGCGCCTTGGCCGGCGACGCCAGCAGCGACGCGATGTGGTGGCCGAAGCCGCGCGCCCGCAGGTCGACTTCCCTCAGCCCGTTGAAGAAGAGCAGCCCGGCCTTCACCGTGGGGTGTTCGAACTCCCGGTGGACGAATTCAAGCGGGGACAGCTGGCTAACCTCCAGCAGCCGCCGGCCCATGGCGCTGCGACTCAGGATCGCCCTGCGTTCCTCCGGGGGGAGCGGGGGCGAAAGGGCCTCGACCGAAAGGATCTCCCTGACGATTGGCACGAACTCGTCGCGCCAGCGGCAAAGGGTGTCGGCGTCCTTCCGGCTGAAACTGGCGAAGGACCGGACGGTCTTGTCGAAATCGGTCCACCATTCGAGCACCCGGTCGTCCGAGGTCAGCAGGGCTACGTTTAGCTCGGGCTCTATGTAGCGGGCGCCGTGGCGCTCCAGCTCGAGGTCCCGGTACCACGGCATGGTCGTGATCGCCCTCTGAAAGAACGCGTGGGTGTTGTGGTAGAACCCGGGATGGCGCGGATCCTCGAGCGTGGCCAGCGCGCCCCCGACCAGGCTCTTGCGCTCGACAAGGAGGACATCGAGCCCGGCCTTGCAGAGGTAGGCCTGGAGGATCAGGGCGTTGTGCCCCCCTCCCACGATGATCCCGTCGTGAACGTCAGCCATAGGCCTCCTGGTAGAGGCGCAGGTAGGCGTCCGCATCGGCCGGTCTCGGGTTGGTCCTCGCTGAGAAGTCCATGGCCGCCGCCTCTGCCAACGCGGGAAGCTCCTCCCGCGCAACGCCGATTGCCCGCAGGCTGCTCGGCAGACCGATCCGTCCAGCCAGCCGCTCGAAGAAAAGCGCGACGTCGGACCCCGCCGGCAGGCCGAGGGAAAGCCGCATCCGGGCGTACTTGCTCCCGGCGCTCGGCGCGTTGAACCGCAGGACGGCCGGCAGCAGGATCGCGTTGGCCGTGCCGTGGTGCACGGTGACGCCGCGCAGGGCCCCCAGGGGATGGCTCATTGCGTGGACCGCCCCCAGGCCCTTCTGGAAGGCCAATCCTCCCTCGAGGGACGCCATCATCATCTCCCAGCGCGCGCCCCGGTCGCCACCATCGGCGCACGCCTGCTCGATGTGCGCGGCGCCCCTGGCCAGTCCGTCAAGGGCGATGGCGTCGGCGGGCGGGTTTTCCGCGGGCGAGAGCAGGGTCTCGACACAATGGGCGATGGCATCCATGCCGGTGCCGGCGGTAAGCCCGGCGGGAAGCGTCAGGGTCAGCTCGGGGTCGCAGACGGCGGAGCGGGGCACCAAGTACTGGCTCACGACGGCCATCTTCCGGCCGTTCTCCATCACGATCACAGCGGCGCGGCCCACCTCGGTGCCCGTCCCAGCCGTTGTCGGAACGGCGATGACCGGCGCGACCTCCCTGGTGATGCGGTCGATTCCGCCGGCCGCCGCGGCAAAATCCTCCAGCGAGCCGCCATGGGTGGCCATAAGCGCGGCGGCCTTGGCGAGGTCGATCGGTGAGCCCCCCCCGATGGCAACGATCCCGTCGCAACCGCGGGCGCGGAACTGGGCGGCGGCGACCGCCGCCGCGGCCTCCGTGGGATTCTGCGGGGTGCCTTCAAAGATACGGTCGGCGTCGATCGACGGAAGATGGGCCCGCACCCGCTGGAGGATGCCGGATTGGGCGATTCCCCTATCGGTGACGAGCAGGGGCGCCCGGATTCCCAGGCGGGCCAGCTCATGCTTGAGCAGCCGGACAGCCCCGAATTCGAAATGGACGTTGGTCAGGTATTGGATCAGCGCCATCGGCGGGGGAACTGTTCTGGCGGTTGCCGGGCCCGGGGGAGGCCGCTGGGCTCAGTTGGCGGGCTGGAAATCCTTGTGGCCGGTCTGCCAGAGCATGAACGCATACTGGCCCGCAAAGTTCCTGAACGTGACCGTCTTCTCCTCCGTGAAATGCCCGTTGTCGTAGTTGACCTTCATGAGGACGGGCTTTCCCGAATCGCTCGCCGCCTGCACCGCCGCCACGAGCTTTCCGGGCAGCCAGGCCGGAACCCGGGCGTCGTTCCAGCCGCCGACGCCGAGGAGCGCCGGGTAGCTCGACCCCGGCTGGACGTGCTGCACCCCGTCCATCTCGTAGAGTGCGGCGCACTCGACAGGGTCTTTCACCGTTCCGAATTCGGGGATGTTGCCCGGGCCATTCGGGCGGAACTCCAGGCGCATGGCATTGGCGTCCCCGACGTTGCAGACAGCCGCGGCAAACAGGTCGGGGCGCTCGGTGATGGCGCGGCTGATCAGGATGCCGCCCGCGCTCGTTCCGGCGCCGGCGAGCCTCCGGGGGCTGGTGTAGCCCTGTTTGATCAGGAATTCGGCGCAGGAGATGAAATCCATCCAGGTATTGGCCTTTGTCGTCTTGAAGCCGGCCTTGTACCATGACTCGCCCTTCTCGCCGCCCCCGCGCACGTGGGCGATGCCGAGCACCACTCCCCGCAGGGCGACGGAGTCAAGGATGCTGAAGCTCGGGGATTGGCTTATCCCATAGGCGCCGTAGCCCGTCAGGATGCAGCTGTTCTTCCCGTCGAGCGCCAGGCCCTTCACGTGGATGATCGAGAGGGGGACCATCACCCCGTCGTGCCCGGGCACCTCGACCTCCTCGCTGACCAGGTTCTCGAACCCGGGGTAGTCGACCGCCGTGTTGAAGATGCTTTTCGCGATGGTTCCCGCCCCGCCATCGTAGTCGTAGAGCGTCGTCGGGAACGTCCAGGAGGTGATGGCGACGAGACAGCGGTTGGAGTGCGGGTCGGGACAGCGAAGGCCGACGATCCCGGAGGACGGCAGGGGGACCGGCGAGGTCTTTCCGTTGGAAAAGTCCACCTTCACGATGCGCCCCTCGATTCCGTTCGAATAGGTGACGAACAGAAAATCCCTGGTCTTCTCGATGGATCGGACGGCATCCGTGGCCTCGGCGACGACTGTCTCCGCGTGCTTCCAATCGGGGTGCCTCACCTGGGTGCGCACGACCCTGTAGTTGGGCGCGCCCTCGTGGGTGACCGCGTAGACGTAGTCCCCGTGGCACTCGAAGCCCTGGACCAGGTTGTCGGAGGTCTGGCACAGCACCTCCCATTTCAGCGGGGTGCGGCCCAGATCCGAGGCGGGGGCATAATATACCCGCATTTCCTTCTGGGCGGTTTGCAGCTCCCCGAAGATGTAGTTGGGATACGTCTCGTCGATATAGGTTGCAGGCATCTCCTTCGGGGTGATGCCCAGCTCCGGGTTGCTCTCGTTGCTGAAGAGGTCGACGTCGGCCGAAATGTCCGCGCCAAGCCTGTGGAGCCGGCTCTTGCGGTTCAGCTTGAAGTCGAGGCTCCTCGTGTCGGTCAGCTTGCCCGAGTCATAGAAGAAGCCTGTGTTGTCCAGCGTCCAGCCCATAGGGCCCGCGGAAAGGGGTATTCTGTCGGGCAGGTACGTGACGTGGTCCACGTCCAGGACCCTGAGCTCCGAGTACTCGGCCCCGCCGGACGTGAACCCCAGGGCGACGTAGCGGCCGTCAAACGAGGGAACCATGCTCTGTATTGTCGTGGTGACGCCCGCCCTGTATGTGCCGGGGTCGACCAGGAGCTTCTCCTCGCCGCTCCATCCCTCGCGAAAGTAGAGCTTGCCCACGTTTTCGCCCCCCAGGGTCTTCTTGTAGAAGACCCGGCCATTCTCAAAAATGATGGACCTGTACGTCGCCGGCTGGAGCTTATCCAGGGCGGTCCACTCCTCCACGAGTGCGTCCCTTCCCGGGATCCTCGCCAGGATCCCATCAGTCAGCTCGGCCTGCGCCTTGAACCATGCCTCGACATCCTTGTCCTTCAGGCTCTCCAGCCACCTGTAGGGATCCTTGTACGTTCGCCCAAAATACGTGTCCGTGACGGCGACCGTCTTGGTGGCGGGATAGTTCCACTGCGCAAGCGAAGGAACCGTGAGAATCGCCGAGAGGGCAAGGCAGGGGGACCAGCGGCCGGCGAGCGATCGCTTCCGCAGGAGTCCGATTGGAGCCGGTGCGGGCTGTTGGGAATGCGGGGTCTTCATGGGTGGCAGGGTCGCGGCGGACTCGGAATCGGCGGGATCATGTGCTGGGTTGTCCATCTCCGGCTGCGGCGCGTTGCTAGGCTGGAAGGCCTACTTAACCGGGAACCCCGGCGCCACGCCAAATTTCGACCCCATGAGCGCCGCGGCCCTCGGGAAGGCAGGCTTGCGCGGCCGAAATCCCCGGGGGATCTGCGGGGATTCGCGCCCTGACCGTGCCGGCCGCCCTGGCGGCGCGCTACGCGGGCCTCGACAGCTCGGCGGGGCGCCAGGCCCTGGCGCCGCTCGAATTTTGCGCCGGCGGCGCGGCGCTTAGGACCCGCGCGGCGATGAAGCGGCCCAGCCGCCGGTAGCCCTCCCATTGGGCCTCGTTGAAGAACTGGTCCATGGTCGACTCCTGGGGGAATGACGGATTCTTGGTGAAGTAATCGCGCACATCGAGCGGCTCATCTCCGTGCAGCGACGGCTTGAGCACAAGCAGCCATCCCCTGGGCGTGCCCTCGTTGAAATAGTCGATCGTGGCCAGCGTCGCCTGGTAGGGGCAGTGGCCAGGCGTGGCGCCGGCAAAGTCGTCGGGGTGGCCGAACAGCGGCCATAGGTCCTTTTGAAGGACGGCCTTGAGCTCTTTCCGGTCGAGGAACGTCACCTCGGCGTCGAGGTCGATGCGGGCCTTGCGCACAAGATTGGAGACGTCCTCGAACGTGTAGGTCGGGTCCGCGCCGCAGTCGCACATGATGATGAAGGACACCCTCCGGCGCACGAGCTCATAGACTGCGGTATTCTCGAAATGGCCCCCATCGCTCAGGTTCCACAGGCGGCGCGCGTTGGGCGCGTGGAAGCGGGCCAGGAGTTCGTCGAGCAGGTAGCTCTGTGCGAAGAAGACCTCGGAGACGGTGTAGCCCAGCCACTCCCGGAAGCCCAGGGGGAGGGGGCCCGTGCGCAGGGGCGGGTTTATCCTGCTGTCCCACCAATACCCCAGCCGGATGTTGAAGAAGCCCGCGAGGAAGCTGTATGCGCTGCTCGTCTGCTGGCCCAGGCCCGTGCTGAAGGCCGCTCCCGAAATCCCCATCCAGCCGCCGAGCGTGGGCACCTCGACCCTGTGAACGCGGGGATTCTGCGGATCGGCGGCCAAGGGGTGGAACACGGGACCCTTTAGCGGCAGGATCAACTTGAGCCGGGACCAACGCTCGGACAGGAACCTGCCGGCCTCTCTTATCCTGTTTGTGGACAGGATGCGCCTCGCGAAATGCAGCTTTGGGACGAAGGGGACGCTCCAGAATAGGGCGTGCGCGACGCGCCCGGTCGTTATCCCCGCGGGACCGAGGGCCATCGAGAACCCGTGGCGGTCCTTCTGCTCGAGGTTTGAGCGCCCGGAGATCGTCTCGTTTACGGTGGCGTTGAGGATGTGCAGGGGCCCGCCCTTTAGCTCGGGATGATACTCCGTGAAGGGAATGTCGTCGTTCCTTTCAGGCTGCGTGACGTTCTGCTTCGCCGGGTTGTCTTGGCGTTCGGGATTGCTCGCTCCCAGGTAGGCCCGGGTGATCCTGGCGGTGTAGAGCTGCAGGTCCGACGAGAGGTTTAGCAGGGTCTTGGTGCGCCCGATCGTCAGGACGACGAGGAGCAGCACTCCCACGAGCTCGAGGAGCGTGATCCAGGCGCCGGGATCGACCGGGTTCTCGCTGCCCAGGGAATGGTGCGTGACGGCGCCGCATCGGTACGCCAGGACGTGGGCGCAAAGGCTCAGGAACGAGGCGCACCCGATCGCGAGGAGGCTGGCGCAGACGGCGACAATCAGCGCGACGGGCGAGGCCGCCCCCATCTTCACCGGCGACGCCATGGGAAGCTTGCGAAGGGCCTTCAGGGCCGCCACGAGGGACACGGAGGCTCCCGGAGCGAGGGCGCACAGCCGCTTGAACGAGGACCAGTCGACGTCCCTGCCCTGGAGGAGGAACTTGAACAGGGTGCCGCCAAGGGTGTCGACCATGGCAAATAGCGAGAAGCCCGCCACGACCCAGATGCCGAGCGCCATGATCTCGGTCAGCTTGCGGCGGACAAGGTCCACGTTGTTCGTGAGGGCGGCGCCCGAGAAGGCCACGGTCCACACGTATCCGAGGAGCGTCAGCGATGCCCAGGCCAGGTTCGTCTCGAAGGGCGGCGCGTGAAGATCCGGGGCGTAGAGGCGCAGGGCCTGCCTCAGGACCAGCGCCGGCGAGAAAAAGTGGCCCTTTGTCTGCCACGTCCAATGGAACCCGTTGAATGCCAAGAGGGCAGCGCCTGCCACTGCGAACCCGAAGCCAGCGACAAATTTCGGTGCAACCTTGCCCTTGAGCTTGTACGAGCGCGTCCAAAGGAACGTCGCGCCAGCCAGGAGCAGTATGCCCGCGATCCCCTTCAGGTCCGTCCGGAGCACGTGCTTCCATGAGGCGGGCTGCTTGCCCATGTAGGCAAGGACCAGGAACGCGGTAAGGACCAGGAAGCCGACTATGACGGGAGCGAGTCGAAGGGGCTTGTCGCCCAGCAGCCAGAACGCGGCCCCGAACGGGATCACCCAGACAACCACCGCCGCATAGGGCGCAAGCCACCATGGGCTGATCCAGAAATGCCCGAAGTGGTCGATCGAAAGGAGCGGGTGCGAGGTCCAGGTGGTCGGAAGCGTAACGGAAAGGCATTCCTGGGCGGCGGACCCGGCGAGCGTCAGCGTGAACAGCATGAGGCCGAGCGCGCAGAGCAGGGCGACCCATCCCCGCAGGTAGCTGGCCAGGGCCACGCCGATGTCGCCGGATCCGTTGGGCGCTATGTACCGGCCGTTTTCCCGCAGGAACCGGACGGGCTGGCTCTCGCTGTTCTCAAGCTGGGTCTCCACCGCGGCGATTCCCTTGCGATGGATCCACGCCCCGACGAATCCCCCGAGGAAGCCGCCGCCGGACACCGTCGAGAGGAAATCCACGCGGCGGAGGAACTTGGCCTCCGCCAGGTGCTGGCAGACCCCGAGGCAGAACGTGGCGCTCCGGATCCCTCCCCCGGAAAGAGCCAATCCCACGTAGTCATTGCCGCCGCCTGGCGGCAGGCAGTCGGCGCTCGGCTCCCTGCCGTTCGCGCCCTCGTCCCCCGGGAGGTTCTTCCGGACGAATTCCCGGCGGTCCACGACCTTCGACCATTCGCGCTCCGCAAGCTCCGCGGGGTAGTACGGATTCGCAAGGGCCGCCGCCCGGGAGGGCGGGGGTTTCTCGGCGCCGGCCTCAGATGCAGCCATGCGCGAAACCATGTCGGGCGGACCCGGGGGCACGCAAGCCTCCGGCCCCGCCGGCGCAAGGTCGCCGGCACCCATCCGTTTCCCTCCGCAAGCGCTGGAAGCCGCCCATGCCGAGACGAATTGTCCGCGCGGATGCGCGGTTCAAATCCCAAGAGGGCCTATTTTCGTGGCAGCCGCTACTTGGTTTTCTGTAGTGCGGCCATCGCCTCGGTCGCGGGCCAGCCCGAGCGGCGGGCGTTGAGCCGCCGGGCATGGCCGCCCCCAGGGGTGACAGGTCGGCCTTGAGTCCACCGGCGGCCAAGCGCCGCCCTGGCCCACGGACATTCCCCTTGTCTCCGCGGGGCATGGTTGGAACGATGCCGCGTCATGCGCACGGTATCCCGACGGGCATGTCTCATGGCTGCGGTCGCCCTCGTCGCCCGTCGGTCGCCCGCTGGCGGGGCTCCCGCTGGCGCAACCACCCCCCCCTTCTTTCACGCCGCGCAGGTGGACGGCCGCTGGTGGCTCATCGACCCCGATGGCCACCGTTTCATCTCGAAGGGCGTGACGACCGTGCGGTATGCGCAGGACACAATCCAGGGCACGAGTGTCTCCCCCTATCTCAAGACCAACAAGGCGAAGTACGGCGGCCCCGCGGCGTGGCGGGAGGCGACCGCGCGGCGGTTGGCCGGCTGGGGGGTCAACACTCTCGGCGCGTGGTCCGACGACGCCGTGGCCGATATCGCGGTCGGCACCGGCCATCTGGCCTATGCGCCCATCGTCGACCTCGGGGCGCAATTCGTGGGCCAGAAGACAAAGGACCAGGCATGGCTGCACGGCGTCTTCCCCGATGTCTTCGATCCCGATTTCGAGGCGTCCGCCCGCCGGCGCGCCCGCGAGGTCTGCACCCCGCTTGCCGGCGACCGCCGGGTCCTGGGGTGGTTCACGGACAACGAACTGCGCTGGGGCCCCGATTGGCGCGGTCCCGACGAGCTGCTCACGATGTTCCTCGACCTGCCTGCGAGCGTCCCCGGCAAGAGGGCGGCCGTCGGCCTCCTTCGGGAGCGCTACCAGGACGTGGCCGGGCTCAACGCGGTCTGGAACACGAGATTCGCGACCTGGGGCGACGTGGCGGGCGCCACGTCGATCGCCCCGCCCGTCGTGCGCCCGGCGGTCTACATGCAGAACGAGGAGACCGAGCGGCGCGCCAACGAAGCCGACCCGAAGCGCGCCGCCTTTGCCGCCGATTGCGACGCGTTCCTCGAGCGGTTGGCCGACCGGTACTTCCGTGTCACCAGCGAGGCCATCAGGGCCGCCGACCCCAACCACATGAATCTGGGCCCCCGTTTTGCCTATTTCCCGTCTCAGCCCGTCGTGGCGGCCGCGGCGAAGTACGTCGACGTGATCTCGTTCAACTGTTACCAGCCAGATCCGCGGGCCACGGTCGAGCGCTACGCCGCCTTTGGCAAGGCGCTGATCATCGGCGAATTCTCCTTCCGCTCAGAGGACAGCGGGCTACCCAACTCACGCGGGGCGGGTCCAAAGGTGAGGACGCAAGCCGAGCGCGCCGCCGCGTTCCGGGAATACGTCACCCGGGCCCTGCAGAACCCTAGCCTGGTGGGCTATCATTGGTTCGAGCACTGCGACGAGCCGAAGGAGGGCCGCTTCGACGGCGAGAATTCAAATTATGGCGTCGTCAACATACGCGACGAGACCTATGCCGAGCTGACCCAGGCGATGACCGAGGTCAACGCCCGGGCGGAAAACCTGCACGCCGTCAGTCGATAGAATCGCCCGAATGCCCATGAATTTGGATCGCATGCGCCTGCCCCTCCTGTCGGCCAACCTGGCTGCCCTGCTGGCGGCGGGCCCGTCCGCGGGCGCCTCCGATCAGGCGGCGCTCAAGGATGCCTTGAGGGGCGATTTCCTGATCGGCGCCGCCTTGGACAGTTCGCAGTTCGAGGAGACCGACGCGCGGGCGGCCGCGCTCGTCAAGGCGCAATTCAACGCCATCAGCCCCGAAAATGTCCTCAAGTGGGGATCCGTGCACCCGAGGCCCGGCGTGTATGACTTCACGGCCGCGGACCGCTACGTCGAGTTTGGGTTGAGGAACGGAATGTTCATCGTCGGCCACAACCTGGTCTGGCACAACCAGACGCCGAAATGGGTATTCGAGGATGACAAGGGCAATCCGGCGGATCGCGACACCGTGCTGGCGCGGATGCGCGAGCACATTCTCACGGTTGTCGGGCGGTACAGGGGCAAGATCGGCGGCTGGGACGTCGTGAACGAGGCGCTCAGCTACGACGGCACGCTGACAAAGACGTCCTGGGAGAAGACATGCGGCGACGATTATCTGCTGAAGGCGTACCAGTTCGCCCACGAAGCCGACCCCCAGGCCCAGCTGTACTACAACGAATTCTACTACTACCACGAGTTCTCCCGCCAGAGCGTCGCGAAGCGGGACGCGGCCATCGCCCTCGTCCGGAAGCTTCAGGCGCAGGGCGTGCGCATCGCCGCCGTCGGCCTGCAGGGGCATTACGGGCTGGACACGCCGACCCCCGGGGAGGTCGACGAGACCATCACCGAGTTTTCCAAGCTTGGGGTGAAGGTGATGATCACGGAGATGGACATAGACGTGCTTCCGCCTGTGAAGGAGGCGGAGTTTTCGCAGCAGCCGATGCATATCGCGCTGACCGCGGAAATAGACCCCTACACGGGCGGCTTGCCGGATTCCGTCCAGCAGAAGCTGGCGCGGAGGTACGCCGATCTGTTCGCGGTCTTTCTAAAGCACCGCGATGTGATCCAGCGCGTGAGCTTCTGGGGCGCGACCGACGCGACATCATGGCTGAACAGCTACCCGGTGTATGGCCGCACAAATTATCCGCTCCTGTTTGACCGCGCCTGCCAGCCCAAGCCGGCATTCGATGCCGTCATGGCGGCGGCGCGCGGCCGGTCCCCGGGAGCACAACCCTAAGTGACCCCTATCCCCCTTATCGGCCGCCGGGGCCCGGCCCGCGCTGGGGCGCCGGCCGGTCGTCCCAAGCAGGCGGCCCAGCCCTGAATGACGACAGCGGAGATCCTCACGGGCGCGATCGACACGCATGTCCACAGTTCCCCGGACGTGATCCCGAGGAAGCTGGATGACCTGGAGCTGGTCGAGCAGGCCCGCGCCGCCGGGATGGCCGGCCTCGTGCTCAAGTGCCACCACGCCTGCACCTGCGGGCGCGCGTATCTCCTGAACCGGTTCTTTCCCGACATCAGGGTCTTCGGCGGAATCGTGCTCAACGCCGCCGCCGGCGGCTTCAACCCCCGCGCGGTGGAGGCGGCCCTCAAGATGGGCGCCACCCAGGTATGGATGCCGACCAAGTCCGCCGCCAACCACCAGAGGCACCTCGGGGGGCGCGGCGGGCTCACGATCTTCGATGGCGCGAGACTGCGGGACGACGTTGCGCTTATCCTCCGGCAGGTCGCCGAGGCCGACGCGATCCTTGCGACCGGGCACCTTTCGCCCGAGGAGTCGCGCGTCCTCGTCGACGAGGCCCTGGCGGCCGGCGTCAGCCGGATCAGCGTCACCCACCCGGAGTGGGGCGTGACGGCGATGCCGGTCGCCGTGCAGCAGAAGCTGGCGTCGAGCGGGTCCGTGTTCTTCGAAAGATGCCTGGTGAGCACGCGGCCCGACCTCCAGGCCACGGTCCCGTTCGAGACCCTCGTCGGGCAGATCCGGGCGGTCGGGGTGGCCACGACGATCGCCGCCACCGACTACGGGCTTCCGCAGCTGCCCACGCCCCTCGAGGGCCTGGCTGACTACGCGGAGCGCCTTCTCCAATCCGGGTTCTCGGCGGCCGACGTGCGCCGAATGGTGCGGGACAATCCCGCGCGGCTGCTGGGCCTCGACTGATCCCCCAATTGAAACGGTACTCGAAATGGATCATCTGCGGCCTGCTCTTCCTGGCCACGCTGATAAACTACATCGACCGGCAGACCATCTCGGTCCTGTCGACAAAGATCGCCGACGAGATGCGCCTGAACGACAGCGACTTGGGGAAGCTGTTCTTCGGATTCATGTTCACCTACGGGCTGGCGCAGATGTTCGTCGGCCCCGTCCTGGACCGGTTCCGCGTGGTGGCGGCCTATGCCGTCGCGGTGACGGCGTGGTCGCTGGCGGGGGCAGCCTCGGCCCTCTCGGTCGGCTTCCTGAGCCTGTTCCTTGCCCGCATGCTCCTGGGCGTGTGCGAATCGCCCAACTGGCCGCTCGCCCTGCGCGTCGTCGCCCGCGTCTTCCCGGCGAACCAGCGCTCGCTTGCGATCGGGATCTTCCAGAACGGCCTCAGCGTGAGCGCGCTCGTGGCGCCGCCGGTCATCATCTGGCTCACGCAGACATGGAATTGGCGCGCCGCGTTCGCGGTATGCGGCGCCATAGGGCTTCTCTGGGTTGCGGCCTGGACCGGGTGGTTTCGGCTGACTTCGAACGGGCTGCTGAACCGGAGCCCGGAGGACGAGCAGGCGGGCGCAGATCCCTCGACGCATGCCGCCGGACCGTCGGGCGTCGCCGAAATCCTCCGCTCGCGGGCGTTCTGGGGGCTGGCGCTGGCGACGGTCTTCATCAATCCGCTGGAGTATTTCTACATCACGTGGCTCCCCCGGTATTTCGACAAGTATGCGGGGGTGGGCTTCGGCAAGGAGCTCGCCGCCCGCCTCGTGATCGCCTATTTCGCCCTCGACATCGGCTTCTTTGCGGGCGGCGCGGTGGCCAGCCTGCTTGCCGCGCGGATGGGGGCGGCGCGCGGGCGGCTCGCGATGTCAGTCCTGGGGACGCTCTGCATGGCGACGATCCCGGCCGCGACCCGCCTTCACGACCTGGACGCGATAACGGCGCTCATATGCGTGGCGACGTTCGGCTCCGGGGTCTGTGTCGTGAACTACCTCGCGTTTGTCTCCGAGGTTTCGCCGAGGAAGATATCCACGGCGGCGGGCCTCCTCGGGGGCCTGGGTTCGCTTGCCGGAGGGGGCTTCATGCTGCTGATCGGCGGCGCGATCGAGCAGAGCCACAGCTTCCGCACGGCCTTCCTGATGACGGGGGTGATGCCGTTTGCGGGCCTGCTGGGCCTGTGGCTGTGCGCCCGTGAGCTGAGGAGGGACGGGGCCCCGGAGGCCGCAGCCCCGCTCCCGACCGAGCCATGAGCGGGACAAGGCTTCGCGGGGCCGTCATCGGCTGCGGCAACATAGCGGAGTTCCACCTCAGGGGCTGGGCCCGCATCCCCGAGGTGGAGATTGTCGCGCTCGCCGACCCGGACCGCGCCCGCGCCCTGCAGCGGCGCGACGCGTTCGCGCCGGGGGCCGCGGTGCACGGGAGCCTCGAGGCGGCGCTCGCCGAGGGGCGGCTCGACTTTGTGGACATTCTCACGCTTCCGCAGGACCACCGCGAGCACTGCCTTCGGGCGAAGGCCGCCGGGCTCCACGTCATCTGCCAGAAGCCGCTCTGCGACAACCTGGGCGACGCCCGCCGGCTGGTCGGGGATTTTTTCGGGTACCGGAAATTGTTCAGCGTCCATGAGAACCATGTCTTTCGTCCCTGGTTCGGGCACGTCCTGGGAGAGCACCGGCGCCGGGCATTTGGCGCGCTGCGCTGGGTGCGCCTCGAGCAGAACGACCCGGCGCTGCCCCCCCAGGAATTCTGCCGCGGGTCGGAGCTCGGTGTCCTGCTGATCTACGGGGTCCACCTGATCGACATGGTCCGCGCGCTCCTGGGCACGCCCGAGCGGGTCAGCGCCAGGCTCCACCGCGTCAGTGCCGGCATCCGGGGCGAGAGCCTGGCCCACGTTGCCTTCGAGTACCCTGACGCGACCGCGGTCGTGGACATCGCGTGGAAGGACGGCGGCTTCGGCCAGGGGGCCGCGCTCCTTCTTGGCGACCGCGGGGAGGCTTTCTACGAGGGGACCATGACCCGCGGCGGGGCGGCGCGCCTGCGCGTCGCCCGCGACCACGCGACTGTCCTCGACCAAGCCCGCTCGAGCCTGGACGACTATGTCGAGGCATTCTACCTGTTCGAGCGCGCCTTCACGGACGCGATGACGGGCGCCGGGGCCGCGCCCCAGCCCGCGGCGCAAAACCTCTCGACGCTCGAGATGACGTTCGCCGCCTACGCCTCGGCGGAGCGCGGCGGGCCGGTCGTCTTTGCCGATTTCCTCTCGGAGCCCCAGGGATGATCGATCGCATCAGACAGCAGGTCCGCGAGGCGTACGGCCGCGCCGTTGGTCGGCCACGCGGCGAACTGGTCACTCCGGCGCTGATACTCGACCTGGACAAGGTCCGGCGCAACATCGAGACCATGGCGGAGCTCAGGAAGGGCTGGAGGGCCGCGCTTCGCCCCCATTTCAAGGCGCACAAGAGCCCGGAGCTCGCGCGGCTCCAGGTTGGAGCCGGGACGGGGGGTGTCTGCGCCGCGACGGTCTGGGAGGCGATCGTGCTCACCCGCTCGGGCATGGATGACGTCCTGATCGCGAACGAGGTGGTCGGTCGCGAGAAGATCCGGGCGCTCGCGGCTGGGGCGAGGGGCCACCGGCTCACTCTCGCCGTCGACGACCCGCGAAACGCGACCGAGGTCGCCGATGCGCTGCGCGCGGCGGGCGGCCGGCTCGACGTCCTGATAGACGTCGACATAGGGATGGGCCGGGGCGGGGTGCGCTCCGCCGGGGCCGCCGTCGCGCTTGCGGGGCACGTGGCACGGCTGCCGGGCCTGCGCCTGCGGGGCGTGCAGGGCTACGAGGGGCATTGCATGCGCGAGGCCGACCGGGCGAAGCGCGCCGCGAAGGTGGCCGGCGCGCTCGATCGGCTCGGCGCGGCGGCGGAGTCGCTGGTCCGGGCGGGATTTGCCTGCGATGTCGTCTCGGCGGGCGGCACGGGAACCTGCGAGATCACGGGAAACGACGCGCGCGTGACCGAGGTCCAGGCGGGATCCTACGTCCTGATGGACAGGTTCCACGGCGTCCTGGCGCCTAGGTTCGTGCCGGCGCTGACCGTCCTCGGCACGGTGATCACCCACCAGGGCGCCACACTGGTCCTCGACTGCGGGAGGAAGTCGGTCGGGATCGATTTCGGGCCGCCCTCCCTCGCGGACTACCCGTTCTACGAACCGCGCTATCTGGCGGAGGAGCACGCCATCTTCGACGTGGACGACCGGTGCCGGCTCTCCCTGGGGGACACGGCCGAGCTGATTCCGGGCTACGCCCCTTCAACCATCAATCTCTACGATGCCTATCACGTCGTGGAGGAGGGGAGGGTCGTGGACATTTGGCCGATTCTGCCGCGAGGGCCGGGCCATGTCGGCATCCTCTCCGACTGAGGGCCCCGGTTCGGCCCCGGGCCGCCGCGGCGCCTCTACCGGGATCGGTTCTCGAGGAGCAGGACCGCGTCCTGGCATCCATGCGGCGGCGAGAATTCGTGGTCCTCTGCGGTGGAAAGGGACCCGATCCTTGTCCTCGCCCCGGTCTGGGGATCTATCCACCAGCCCGTGGCCGAGCGGGAAGCCGTGAAGCCGCGCAGGCTGAGGGTGACGGGGTTGTCATTGGGAAGATAGGCGAGGATCCAGTCCCCGTCCGCCGACCGGGCCGCGGCATCGCCCTGGGTTCCGTTCACAAGGATCGTCGGGTCGGGGACGAGCTTCCACCACTCGACGGACCTGAAGACGCTTCCGAGCACCCGCATCTGCGAGGCCCCCGGGGTGTCCCACCACGAGCGCCAGCTCGACGGGGCCATCCAGTTGTCCCTGTGCCCGAACGAGTAGAAGCCGCCCGCCAGGCACGCCCAGTAGCCGGACCGGCGCGTCTCGAATGGCGTCGTGCCGTCCTCGCCCTCGTATCGTCCCTCCCCGTCAACGACCGGCTTGACGGGTGTCTTCCCGTAGTCGGCCGCCACCATGTAGTAGTTCGCAAAGTCGGTGCTCCACGTCTGAAGGGTGTTGAAGGAGAGCCAGGGCTCCTTGTGCATGAAGCTCGAGGAGGTGGGCGAGGGGTCCGGATGCATGGTGATCATGTGGGCGCCGCCATCGCCCTCCATCAGGCCCCGAACCGTGGCGCGGACAACCGGCTCGGAAGCCTCGACTGCATGCGGGTACATGCTCCAGACAATGTTCCCCGCGCTCCTGTACCTCCGCGCCAGCCATTTGGCCCATGGTCCCGCGTTCTGAAGGTTGATCCGGCCCTTGTCCTGGTCCGCGGCATGGTACACGCCGATCACGAGCACCATCCCGAGGTCCGCCGCCTTTCCCACGATTTCGTCCGCCCGCCTGAAGTAGTCCTCGTTGGGGGTCAGCGGATTGCCGTCCAGCCAGGCAAGCGAGTCGGTCGGGGGTTTCACCCCCTTCATGGCGTCCCATTCGGGATACACGCCCGTCACCATCACCTGGACCACGTTGAAACCCTGGTCGCGCCGCCTCCGCAGCAGCGTTTCCGCATCGGGAGCCGAGAAGAAATGGAAGAGCTCCCATTGCGTGTCGCCCTGCCAGAAGAGCGGCCTGCCGTTCCCGTCGACGAAATAGCGGCCGCTGCTGCTGACGTTGATGGCCATGTCGGCGCGGCCTGATCCCGCCATGCACGGGACCGGCGCCGCGGCGACCGTCAGGGCCACGAGCATCGTGAGATTGGGGCTTTTCATGGGGTGTTCTGGTTTGGAGCGCATCTTGGGGGGCGCGGCTTGCCTTCGCGGCGCCTTTGGGCCCCTGGGCCGACGGCTCGGGTCCTATCTTGCGGGGGGGGCGACCCAGGGAGTCGCGATCGGGACCTGGCCGAGTTCGCCCAGCATCTCGTGGACGCGCACCAGCGCGCGGTCCAGCATGCGCTCGCCCGCTCCAACCTCGACATAGGTGTCCGAATCACCCGCGCCGTAACCGCCCTGGGACGCCGCCAGAATGGTGGGGAAGTAGTCGTAATACCCGTTCGTGTAGCCGAGGAAGAAGCAGCTGCGCACGGGGCAGCGGTTGCGCCATCCGACCTGAAACTCGACGAATGGCTCGCCCGGCATGGTGACGAACGCGATCTGGCGGTTGACGAGGACCGTGGTCACGCGCAGGGAAAGCCTTGCGGGCATGGAGCCCTCGCCGAGGACGCCCACGTGATCCTGGAAGATCAGCGGGCCCTTTGCGCGCAGGAGGCCGTCGCGGAGTTTGCGGGGATCCCACCGCCAGTCGAATGCCATGACGTCGTCGGAGAAGTCCAGGCTGGATGCGGCCGACGCCTCGGTCTCGATGCCCTTGGCCAGCCGGGCGGCCTCCGTGCCGAGTTCACGGCCCGTCCAGTCGTTCCTCTCGGCGGCGCCCTTGTTCAAAGGGGTCGAGCCGTAGTAGGGCTTGATGTCGCCCGCCGCGCCCTGGAAGAAGAGACAGAGGGGCTTCCCGCCGAACGCCCCCTCCACCGTGCCGGCCATCGGCCCGATGAAATCGGCGGAGTACTGCAGGTTGTCGGAGCCGAAGACCACGGGGTGGCAGGCGTAGTTTACAAGGACCGCGATGGGCGACCCGTCCTGGCGGTCGATGCGCAGGACGCCGACCGTGGTGTCCACGGGCCCGTTTGCGACCTTCTCCGGGTTGAGCCACAGCATCGTGACGCTGCCGTCGGGGTTCACGCGCCGGCGATTGTAGCCGACATAAGCGTTCCCATACGCAGTGCCGAGCCGCGCGGGCTGGAGGTCCTGCGCCGCCCGCCGGGTCGCCTGGAGGACCTTGTCGAAGACCGCGCCTTCCCACGCCGGAGGGCCGCCGGTCGGGTATTCGTCGAGGATGTTGGGCCCGGAATGGGTGTGGGAGGCGCTGACGACCAATACGTCAATGTGGCTGGCCTCAAGGGCGGCGGCGCGCATCCGGCCAAGCCACGATTCGTTGAACGTGCGCCCGAGGTCGAGCGTCACGAGGGCCATCCGCCTGCCGCCCGCCTCCAGCACGACGACGCGCGCGTAAAGGGGGTCGAGCGTCCCGGTGGAAAGCTGGTGCTTCTCGATGCGGTCGAAATACCCGTACATCGGCAGGCCGGCCGGCGGCGTGATGTCGACCCGCGCGACGCCGGCCCGGATGGCCGCGGCGCGGAGCGGCGCGCACAGGGCCGCCGTCAGGAGGACGAGGCAGCCTATCGCCTTGCGCAGATTCACGGCTGCAGGTCCTCCGGGGTTGGTTTCAGCCGCCCGAGCATTTGGAACACGCGTATAAGGCCTCGGTCCACCATCTCCTCGCCGGCGCCGACCTGGACCCATGTCGACGAATGGGAGGCGCCATAGCCGCCCCACGAGGCCGCGCGGATCGTCGGGAAATAGTCGAGCTCGGCGTTCGAGTAGCCGAGGAAGAAGGCGTGGGCCACCGGGCAGCGCGCGCGCCACTGCATCTGGTGCTCCACGAAGGGCTCGCCGGGCAGCGCCACAAGGGCGATCTGCCTGTTGATGAGCACTGTGGTGACAGGCGCCTTGTATTCAGGCCGGGTGAGGCTGGCGATGAACTCGGCATCCTCGGGGTGGGCCGCGCGCCACTTCTGCGCATTCCAGCGCGGCTGCAGGGTGACGGTGTCCTCGGCAACCTGCAGGCTTGGGTCGGCGCTTGCGGAGGTCTGGATGCCCTGGGAGACCCGGGCCGCGACGCCGCCCAGTTCGGTCCCCGCCTGCCTGCAGAATTCGACGGCGCCCTGCTGAAGCGATGAGACCGCATGCGTCGGGTTGATGTTGCCCGCGCCTCCCTGGAGGAAGAAGCAGAGGGCCTTGCCGCCCATGGCCTTCTGCACGACTGCGGTCATCACTCCCGGGAAATCGGCGGAATAGAGCCGGCTGTCGGGCCCGTACAGAACGGGGTGGCAGGCATAGTTGACCAGGATGGCGAGCGGGCTGCCGCCCATGTCGTCAATCCGGAGGACGGCGACCGTGGGATCGACCAGCGCGTTGGGAGTCCCGGTCCAGTTCTTCTCAAACCAGCTTATCCCGCCGTCGTGCTCGATCCGAAGGCGGTTGTGGCCGATGAATGCGACGCCGTAGCCGACGCCAACGCGCACGGCAACTGTGCGCGCCGCGGCTTCATGGACGGCGGAGGAGATCCTTCCCACGGAGGCCGCGTACCAGGCGCCAACCGGGGACGAGGGGCTCGAGTCCAGGGGAGGGCCGGAATGGGTGTGGATCGCGTCGACCAGCAGGTTCGAAACGTCCTGGCTCGTCGCCTCGCGCAGTTTCGCTATGTAGTCGGGACTGAAGACGTCCTCAAGGTCGAGGTCCACCAGGGCCAGCCGCGTCGCGCCCGCCTTGAAGACCAGGACGCGGGCGTAGAGGGGATCGCGCGCACCGGTCGCGGTGCGCACGAGCCCGGGATCCGGATACCCATCCAGCAGGAAACCGGGCGGGGGGGTGATTTCGACCTGCGCGACGCCGGCTTCCAGCGCCTGGGCGCGGACATGGGATCCCGTCGCCAGCGCGGCCGCTCCCAGGAGACAGCTGATCAGGCGGGGCAGGGGCATGCGGCTACCCTGCTCCCATGCAATTGAGGCAGTCAAGCACGGCACCGCCTGCTTGAGTATCCCGTGAGCGTGCGCTTAATTGGCCCTCATGGATGCTGAAATTACCCCCACGGAGAACGGACCGTTGCACGCGCAGCGCATCCGGGCGCTAAAGAACGATCGCGGAGAGACGGTCGACACCGCCGAGTCCATCTTCCTCTGCCGCTGCGGCGCCTCCAAGAAAAAGCCCTACTGCGACGGCTCCCACGGCGCCGCGGGGTTTTCCGGAAGGCGCCTGCGGACAAGTGAGCGCCCTCCCTCCGAATTCGCGGGCAAGGAGATCTCCGTGGTTGACGACTTCAGCCTGTGCGCGCACGCCGGCGAATGCGTCGATGGCGCGCCCCGGACCTTCTTCACGAAGGAGGCCGGGCGGCGGGTCTCCCATCCCGACGCCTCGCCTGCGGAGCAGGTGATCGCCACGATCCGGCGGTGCCCGTCCGGATCGCTGCTCTACAAATTGCGCGGGAAGCTGGTGGACGGCTACTCCGCCGAGACCGAGGTGAGGGTGGAGAAGGACGGGCCGTACCACGTGCGCCGGGCCAAGCTCGGCGGTGACGCTCGGCCGGCAACGCAGGACCACTACACGCTGTGCCGCTGCGGCGCGTCGCTCAACAAGCCCTTCTGCGACGGCACGCACGCCAAGGTGAGGTTCAGCGACGGCTCCGGAGCGTGACCGAAATGGGGGAGCCGGGCCGCCCGGCGCCGGGCTCGGCCTAGGAGAACACTGCCGCCAAGGCCGCCGGCAGCTCGGTGATCTTGTCGTCCTCGTTGAAATGGCCCCCGCCGGCCTCGACGACGATCCTGGCGCCAAGGTTGGCTTGGAACGAGGCCTTTGCCTCTTCGAACGGAATGTAGGGATCGTTGTCGGAAAGGATCACGACGCACCTTCCCGCCGCCCTCCTCACCTTGTCCGGGTCCACCCCGGTGGCGAGCCAAGGCCGCAGGGCCGGGTCGCCGCCGGTCCTTTCATCGGCGGCCTCGGGCGACAACCCGCCGGGGAAACTGCTGGCGATCAGGACGGTCCTCCCCACCGACTGTCCGGCCGCGCCCAGCGATTCAAGGTAGTGCAACACCGCCTGGGCGCCGAGACTGTGGCCGATCATGACCGTCCTCCCGTCCGGCTTACCGACGAGGTGCGCGATGAATCCAACCCAATCCGGGATGGTCGGGCGGTCCGGATGCGGCATCTCGGGCAACGCGACCTCATAGCCTTTCCGCTCGAGCTCGCCCTTGAGCCACGGCTGCCAGGCTTCCCCGGGGTAGCCCTGGTAACCGTGAATGATGAACGCGCGATCCGGCACCGCTTGCCCCGGGGCATCGCCGGTTTCGGGAACGGGAACTTCGGCCTACTTTTTGACGTCGATCGCGCTGACGGTCATGACCTGCTTTCCGTCCACGGTCCTGACCGTGCCCGTGGCCGTCACTTCGGCGCGGTCATGGCAGACTGTCGGGTGGAAGGCCTTCGCAATATCGTTGGCCTCGAGATAGTAGGTGACGGTCTTGTCGCCTTCCTTCACCTGTATGACCGTCTGGCAGTGGTCCTGTAGTTTCAATTCGCACTTTGCGCACATGGCCTCACCGCTGATCGTTTTTGTCTCATCTGCGGCACGGGCTGTCGCGGTGAACACCAGGGCGCAGGTGAGAAGGCTGAGGATTCCGCAGGTTTTCATGTTATTGTGTTTCTCCAATCGGGGTTTTCTTGGAAGTTAGTTGCGCCGCGTCTTCGGTGACACTTTCGGGTTCGGGTATACTGGCCGACGCGGCGGCTGGCGACTCAAAAAACCGACTCTTTGAGACACGCTTCGGATCGACCCGGATCGGCGCCTCGACGGCCCGGTCCCCCGGAACCGAAGCCGCCGGCGGGCCTGCGCCGGGAGGTCAGGTCCTCAGGCCGGCAAGGTCTATGGGGAGGCTCTTGTTCTCCTTGAGGACCTGGTCCATCGTCAGGCGCTCGCGGCGGGCCGCGGCTTCGTATCCGAGAATGCACGTCAGAACGCCGTCGACCGCGCGCTGGCACGTCTCGTTCTCCGCGCGGCCCTCGGTGATCTCCCTGTAGAAGCGCGCGATGTTGCGCCTGGCGCCGGCCGTGTAGTTGTCCGAGCAGATCCCGCTGTAGTGCATCGGGCCCCCGCGTATGAAGACCTTGCCGTCGTAGTTGAGCTGGGCCACCGCCTCGGTGCCGATGAACGTCGCGCGGAGATCGGACTCCGCGTTGTTGTGCAGCGCCTGGCCGATGTGCTCGTGCACGACGCCGTCGGCGTATTCGTAGACAACGGAGCAGATGTCGCGGGCGTCGCCGTGGGGGCTGGGACGGTAGACTCCCGACGCCCCCGACGCCGAGACCGGGCGCCGGCCGAGCGTCCAAAGGGCCGCGTCGATGGCATGGATGTCGAAATTCCCTATGTAGTCGCACCCGAGCACGACGTCGTTCACCCAGATCAGGTGGCGAAGCCGGCTCTCGAGGTTCGCGGTCCTGGGCGGATCGCTTTGTCCGCCGCAAAACCCGTACGAGACCACCTGCGCCAAGCGGCCCAGGGCGCCCTGGCGGATGCGGCTGGCGGCCTCGATGTTCGCCGGATCGGTGGGCAGCTGGTAGTCCACGATGAAGCAAAGGCTTTTGCGGGTCGCGAGCTGGCCGGCGGCGAGGACCCGGAGCGCGCCCGGGACGTCGGAGGCTACCGGCTTCGCCATGTAGACATGCAGCCCCGCGTCGACGGCGGCCGTCACCTGCTCGGGGATGAAATACGGCGGAGTCTCCACCGCCACCGCCTCGACGCCGCTCTCGATGAGCCGCTTGAACCCTGAAAGGGTCGAGAACCTACGCGACGAATCGACGCCGAGCGCCGCGCCGCATTTGTCCGCCTCCTCCTGGAAATAGTCGGCGACGGCCCAGAGGTCGTAGCCGCCGTGCTCGTGGAAGAGCTTCGCGATCCATGATCCGCGCCCCCCGTTGCCGACCACGCCGAGCTTTATCTTGCGCGTGTATTGCTGCGCCGGGACGGGGGCAACGGCGGGCTCATCGGCGGCGAGGACGGGCAATGACGTGACTGCGGCGGCGGCGAACGCGCCGCCGAGAAACTGGCGGCGCGACATTGCGGCGGTGATTATTTCGGTTTTCATGTTGGGGTTCCTTGGTCGCCGGCGTGGGTGGACGGATCGGTCGTGGGGCCACGGGCACGGGAAACGGGGGCCCTCTGTTTTCGGGCGTCTTCGACAACACAAGACATATGCGCGAGGGGCAATCTTGTTTGGCCTCTTCCCCTACTGGGCTCATGGTCTCAATCATGGGACTTTCGTCCGGGGCGGCGCCGGGCTCCTCCCTAATTGTATCATCGCCAACACGCCCGAATTCGGCCAGAGAATGCGGAAGAGCCTAATCACAAAGGAGGCAGGTTTCGGAAGCCCCCACGAGCGCCATGCCCCGATTGCGGGACCACCGGGACCAGTTGGCCGTCCGCGATACAACGATGCGCATCAATCAACCCCTGACACCGGCACGCCGGCGCAAGAAATGAACACAGAATCCAACCCCAGCCCCACAAGCAATCCGATCGACCGCCGGGAATTCATCAGGAACGGCGCGGCTGCCAGCCTGGGCCTGGGCCTCGCCGCGGCGCTGCCCTCCGTGCTGAAGGCGGTCCCCGCGCAGGGCCCGAACGCCAGAGTCCGCGTGGCCATCATGGGGACAAATGGCCAGGGCCTTGTGCATATCCAGTCGCTCGCGGCGATAGATGGCGTGGAGATCGCGTACGTCTGCGACGTGGAGGACGGCGCGCTCGCGAAGGGGATGAACGAGGCCGCCAAGGAGGCGCCGAAGGCCCAGCCGAAGGCCATCAAGGATTTCCGGAGGGCGCTCGACGACGCAACCGTGGACGCCATCACGATCGCCGCCCCCGACCACTGGCACGTGCCCATGGCGGTCCTCGCCCTTGCGGCGGGAAAGCACGTGTACGTGGAGAAGCCGTGCAGCCAGAACCCGCACGAGGGCGAGCTTCTGCTTGGGGCGATCTCGAAATACGGGCGCCTCGTGCAGATGGGCAACCAGCGGCGCTCCTACCCCGACGTCCTTGCCGCGGTCAAGGAGATCCGCGAGGGGGTGATCGGAAGGGCGTACTACGCCAAGGCCTGGTACGACGGCGACCGCCTGTCCATCGGCCATGGGGCCGTCGTCCCCGTCCCGCCGACCCTTGACTTTGAGCTGTGGCAGGGCCCGGCGCCGCGCCGGCCGTACAGGAGCAACCTCGTCCACTACAACTGGCACTGGTTCTGGCATTGGGGAACGGGCGAGTGCTGCAACAACGGCGTGCATGAGATCGACGTCTGCCGCTGGGCGCTCGGCGTGGACTTCCCCACCAGGGTGACGTCCACCGGCGGACGCTACCGCTACAAGGACGACTGGGAGACTCCGGACACCCAGTTGATCGGCTGGGAATTTGATGGGGACAAGGCGATAACCTGGGAGGGGCGCAGCTGCAACGGCTTCCAGACCGACGGGCTCCAGCGCGGCGTCGCCATCTACGGCACCGAGGGAGTCGTGGTCCTTGCCGGGAACGCCTACACCGTGTTCGACGGCAAGTACAAGAAGGTCAAGTCGACGGCCGACCCGGGAACCAACCCCTTGACCACCACGACCGCCGCCGGCAACCGCCTCCTTGACCGGATGCACATGAAGAACTTCATCGATGCGATCCGGACCGGTAGCCCCCTCAGTTCGCCGATCGTGGAGGGCCACAAGAGCACGCTGATGCCCCAGCTGGGAAACATAGCCCAGCGGATGGGCCGTTCGATCGACTGCAATCCCTCCGACGGCCACATCCTCCACGACGAGGAGGCGATGAAGCTCTGGCGGCGGGACTACGAACCGGGCTGGGAACCGGCTGTGTGAGGATGCGCAGGGAGCGCGCGATGCGTGGAGGAGGCGTGACGACGGGCCGGTTTCACCGGGAGCCGCGGGTGCGCGGCCTCACACGGCCGCTGCTGGCGGCCCTGGCCTGCCTGGGTGCGGCGGGACTCTACGGCCAGCAGGCGCCGACCCTCGCGATAGACTGGGGCAAGACCACCGTGGTCTCGAGATCCGTGCCCACGCTGCAGGTGGTGGTAAACCCGCCGCTGCGACCGGGCGAGCCGCTCGGTGCGGCCTCCTACAAGGCCGTGAAGGACCTGGGAGCCGACTATGTGCGCTATGTGCCATGGCTGCCCTATCCCAAGCTGGCCGTGGCCGAGCTGGAGCCGCCCACGCCCCAGGGGACCTCGTGGGACTTCAGCCTCATCGACCCCATGACCAGGGACTTCCTTGCCGCGACGGACGGGCATCCCACGGTGGTCAACTTCAGCACCATGCCGGCGTGGCTCTTCAAGACCGACAAGCCCGTGACCTATCCTGCGGATCCCAACCAGGTGGCCTGGAACTACACGCAGGGGACCGAGCTCAGGGACCCAAGCGGCAGGCAACTGGGCGACTACTACGGCCGCCTGGTGGGCTGGTACGTGAATGGCGGCTTCACGGATGAGAACGGCGTGCGGCACGAGTCCGGCTACCACTTCAAGCTGCCCATGTGGGAGGTGCTCAACGAGCCGGAGCTCGAGCACGCGACGACCCCCGAGCAGTGCGCCGCGCGCTACGACGCAATCGTCGAGGGCATTCGCCGCGTCAGCCCGGACACCAAGTTCATGGGGATGGTCCTGGCCTCGCCCCGCTACAATCCGCGCTACTTCGAGTACTTTCTCGATCCCGCGAACCACAAGCCGGGGATCCCGCTCGACTACATCTCCTACCACTTCTACGCCATCCCGACTGCGGCGCAGACGATCGCCGACTGGCAGTACACCTACTTCGACCAGGCCGATGGGTTCCTGACGGCGGTCCGCTACGTCGAGCTCCTCCGCAAACGCCTCTCCCCACAGACACGGACGGACATCGATGAGCTGGGCGTGATCTCCTCCGACGATCTCCTGCAGGGCCAGCCCGGGTACGTGATGAAGCCCATTCCGCCGGCCTACTGGAACCTCGCCGGGGCGCTCTACGCCTACCTTTTCATCGAACTCTCGCGCCTGCAGATCGACATCATCGGCGAGTCGCAGCTGGTCGGCTATCCCACGCAGTTTCCCAGCGTGAGCATGATGGATTGGGAGAACAACAAGCCCAACGCGCGTTTCTGGGTCCTTAAGCTGATCAAGGATTCCTTCCACCCCGGCGACGCGCTGGTGGAAACGCAGCTTGGAGGCCTTGGTTCGGGGGACCTGGCCGCGCAGGCCTTTGTCACGCCCGCGGGCCGCAAGCTGCTGCTTGCCAACAAGCGGGACCGGGCCATCGAGGTGCCGCTTCCAGAGGCGCAAAAGGCGGCCGCGCTGGCTGTCGATGTCGAGACGGGGGACGGCCCCGCGCGCGCCGTGGCCGTGACCGGCGGCAAGGTCAAACTGGAGCCGTTTGCCGTGACGGTGGTGAGCTGGTGAGCGCCGTCCCCGCGCCCATGCCCGCTGAGGCCCGGCCGTTGAAGCGGTACGCCTTCGTCCTGCGCCTGCGCGAAGGCGCGGCGGAGGCCTACGAGGAGGCGCATCGCGCGGTGTGGCCGGAGATGCTCGCGCTGCTGAAGGGCGCGGGCGTGCACGAGTACTCGATCTACCGCAGGGACGAGATGTTGATCCTCACGCTGCGGGCGGCGGACTTCGAGGCTACGTGGAGCCGCATCGAGAACGAACCGGTGAACCTTCGCTGGCAGCAGGCCATGGCGCCGCTGTTTGCGCCGCCAGCGGACCTGCGCCCCGGGGAGAGGTTTCCCATGATGAGGGAGGTCTTCTATCTGCCGTGACCGGAAGGGCGCGCCGGGCGTCCTGACCCGCGGACGGTTTCGCCAGCCGGGGCTTTGTTGGCCCGGGCTGGCGGCTCAGGGGCAGGTTTGCCGCTCCTCGGGGGACGATCGAATGGCAAGGCGCCGGCGGCAATCTCCCGGCCGGCGCCGTCGGTTGGCCACCGGGCTGGAACGGGGTCGAGAATCGTGAACCCGCGCCGCGGATCCCGCCGTCTGCCGCGCCCGACTGGGCTCCTGCGCTCCCGTCGCCATGGCTTCGCGGTGGCAGAAATTTCCTTTTCAGCTGCGCCGTGGAGGCCTTGCATGAGATCATGCAAAGACCGATCACCGTCCGCGAGACGCTCTGCAGCGCGGCTCCGATGGAAAGCGCGCTGGTCCGGGGCTGGGTGCGAACGCGCCGGGACGCCAAGACCTTCTCGTTCCTGGAAGTCAATGACGGCTCCTGCCTGCGCAACCTGCAGGTAATCGCCCCCGCGACCCTGAGCAATTACGCCGAGGTGCAGCACCTCATGACCGGGGCCTCGGTCGCCGTGCGCGGGCGGCTCGTGGCGTCCCAGGGACAGGGGCAGAAGTGGGAGCTCAGCGCCGAGGAGGTGACGATCGTCGGTCCCTCGGATGCGGGCTACCCCCTGCAGAAGAAGGGCCATACGCCGGAGTTCCTGCGGGAGATCGCCCACCTGCGCCCGCGCTCGAACCTTTTCGGGGCCATCTTCCGCATGCGCAGCCGCCTCGCGTTCGCCGTCCACAGGTTCTTCAATGAACGGGGGTTCGTGTACCTGCACGCCCCGATCATCACCGGCAGCGACTGCGAGGGGGCGGGGGAGATGTTCCGGGTGACGACCTTGGATCCCGCGGCCCCGCCCAAGGGGCCCGACGGCTCGGTCGATTTTTCCCGGGATTTCTTCGGCCGCTCCACGTACCTGACCGTGAGCGGCCAGTTGGAGGCCGAGGCGTTCGCTTGCGCGCTGTCCAAGGTCTACACCTTCGGGCCCACGTTTCGCGCGGAGAACTCGAACACCTCGCGCCACGCAAGCGAGTTCTGGATGATCGAGCCGGAGATGGCGTTCTGCGACCTGGCGGGCGACATGGACCTCGCCGAGGAGTTCGTCAAGGCGCTCATCAGCGAGGCCCGGACAAGCGGGGAGGACCTCGAGCTCTTCGCAAAGTTCGTGGACAAGGAGCTGGTCGCGCGCCTTGACTTCGTCCTGGAGCGGCCGTTCCAGCGGGTGAGCTACACGGAGGCGGTCAAGCTGCTCGTTGAAAGCGGCAAGAGCTTCGAGCACCCGGTCGCCTACGGGGCCAACCTCCAGTCGGAACACGAGCGGCACCTGACCGAGGCCGTGTTCAAGTGCCCCGTGACCGTTTACGACTACCCGAAGGAGATCAAACCCTTCTACATGAGGCTGAACGACGACGATAGGACGGTGACCGCGATGGACGTCCTGGTGCCCGGGATCGGGGAGATTGTGGGCGGCAGCCAGCGCGAGGAACGCCAGGATGTCCTCGAGGCCAGCATCCGGCGGCACGGCCTCGATCCCGAGGACTACCGCTGGTACATGGAGCTGCGCCGATGGGGCACCGTGCCGCACGCGGGCTTCGGCCTCGGGTTCGAACGGATGCTGATGTTCGCCACGGGCGTGCCGAACATCCGCGACGTGATCCCCTTTTCCCGGACCCCGGGCAATGCCGCCTTCTGACGCGGCGCGGGCCCGTTGGTCGCAGGGAATCCCATGAGAGTCTTCCCCAGGCGCCCGGCGGGCCCAGCCCTCCTTCTCCTCGCGGCGTGGGCGGCGGCGTGCCTGCTGCCCGCGCGCTCGGGCGCGGCCGAGCGCCTCGGCTACCACGAGGTGAGGACGGACGCGCAGGGCAGGATCGTCCCCTGGTACGGGGACGGGCCGTCGGAGGCCTACGACCACGTGATCCGGAAGGTCTGGAATTTCTGGATTACCATGAGGGCCTGCCCGAACGGGGTCCCGTACTACCTGCTCCACCAGGTCTGGAGGGCGGACAAGGACGACCCCCGGGGGCTGGGTGGGGACCAGATCAACATGGCGCTCTCGTCGTGGAACCTGCTCTACGGGTACCTGGGGGACCCTGCGCTCCATGACAACATGCGGCTGATGGCCGACTACTGGATGGCCCACGGAATCGCCCCGGAGGACCAGCTTTGGGGAGGGCTTCCCTATCCCTACAACATGGAGGAGCAGTCGGGCCGGTACGACGGAGACATGAGGGCGGGCCCCGGCTACCTGCAGCCGGACAAGGCGGCGAGCTTCGGGGCGGAGCTCGTCGTGCTGTACAAGGTGACCGGCGACAGGCGCTACCTGGAGCGCGCGATCCGGATTGCCGACAGGCTGGCGCGCAACGTGACGCCCGGCGACGAGGCCAACTCGCCCTGGCCCTTCCGCGTGAACTGCGCGACGGGAAAGATCCACGAGGAGCGCAACGACACCGACCATCTCATCTACAGGGCCTCCTATACGACCAACTGGACGGGGGCCCTCAGGCTCTTCGACGACCTGGCGGCCCTGAACGAGGGCCAGCCGGAGAGGTACCTCGAGACATCGCGGCTCGTTGCCGACTGGCTCAAGAAATACCCCCTGGCGAACAACCGATGGGGGCCCTTCTTCGAGGACGTGAGCACGAAGGACTACTCCGACACGGAGATCAACGCCGACACGCTCGCGGCCTACATCCTGGAGCACCCAGGCTGGGATCCCGGATGGAGGGCGAAGGCGAGGGCCATCCTCGACTGGTCCTACGGCAGGTTCGCGAACCACGAGGCGGACAAGTGGGGCGTGGTCGTCATCAACGAGCAGACCCAGTACCTTGTGCCGGGCAACAGCCACACGTCCCGCCACGCGGCCGCGGAGCTGCTCTACGCCGAGAAAACCGGGGACTGGTCCGCGAGGGACGCGGCCATCCGGAGGCTCAACTGGGCCACCTACTGGGTGGACGGCGACGGGAAGAACCAGTACCCGCGCGATGACAACTGGCTGACGGACGGCTACGGGGACTTCGTGCGGCACTTCGTCCGCGCGATGGCCTCGGACCCGGAGCTGGCGCCGGGCAACCAGGATCACCTGCTGCGCACCTCCTCGGTGATCCGGTCGATCGAGTACGGGAAATCCTGGATCCGATACGAGAAGTACGACGCGGACTCGGAGGAGCTGTTCAAGCTGGGCTCCTGCTCCCCCGCCTCAATGGAGGGCGCCACGATGACATGGGATCCCTCCGGCCATGTCCTGCGGGTCCACGCCCATGAACGGAGGGTGCTGATTGGGCTGGCGCACTGACGCGTGCAGCCGGCCGGCGGGGGGCATCGCGCCGGTGTGATCGCCCGCCTCCCGCCGCGCAAGCCAGCGCGGGGCTCCATGCCTTGGGTTGCGTAATGGCATACAAGAATGTTTACAGGACTCTCATTCCAGCCGTGAGGGCGATTGAATACATAACGTTTAAAGACGCGTGCGGTTTGAGTTCCCGCGCGTCTTGGATGGCGCGCCAATATCTCATCGGCCGGAGAACGACCCCCGGCATTTCCAGGATTGCGGCAGGTGCGCTGGCGCTGATCGCGCGGTTTGCGGCTGCTGCGTCGGACCTGGAGCCGTCCGCCGTCGAGCCACCGGGCATCCAAACCCGCTTTGCAACCATCGGGTTCCACGCGGGTTCATCGGACCTCTGGGATTACGCGGCTAAGGGCGTTGGCAGGCGGCACGGCATTGCCGCACCGACAATCAGCGTGGATCAGCGCGATGTGGCGTTGAGCCTCGTCGCCGTCAAGCCGCTCGGGTCTCCAAAAGAGTTGCCCAACGGCTGCCGCGAGTATGCGTTCATCGGCGACGTCGTCGGCGAAACCGGCTTGCGGCTCAAGGTGGTCTTCAGGGCCGCGGAGGATGATCCCGTGGTCCGCTTCCACTACGAGATCCTTAGCGACCGGCCACGCCATCTCACCAAGCCCGAAGGGACGGATCGGATCCGCTACCTGGGCCTGTCGCTCGCCAACCTTCCGAGCGCCGCCGAGCTCCGCCTCTCGGAATTCAATGAGGAATTCCACTGCTACATGCCTGTCGAGCGCGCGCTCGACCCGCGGCTCTTTGCCGATCGCCAGGAGGCGATGGGACCCATCCTGCTGGCCGGCGATGACACGGAGCAGCTCCTGGTGGCGTACGAACACGGCTCGACGGCGCCGGATGAGTTCCTGCACTACCGCCTGTCGCCGGATCGCTCGGTCTCGCTGGAGGCGGTGAAGGGCAATTACTGGGCGGGCGAGGAGATCGGGCCGGACAAGCCGTATTCGACCGTGTGGTTCGAGCTGGAGGCCGTCTGCGGGGATCGCCTGGCGCTGCAAAAGGCTTATCGGAGCTTTGTCCTGAGGCACCTCGCCATCAGCCCGGAGTCGCGCAAGCCGCGGATATTCTACAATACGTGGAACTATCAGGAGCGCCTCAGGCACTGGAAGGGCAAGCCCTACCTGAGCGAGATGAATCTGGGGCGGATGCTCCAGGAAATCGACGTCGCCCACCGCATGGGCGTCGAGGTGTTCGTGGTCGACACCGGTTGGTTCCAGAAGACGGGGGACTGGCAGCCGAGCCCGCTGCGGTTTCCCGACGGCCTGAAGCAGGTGAAGGCGAGGCTCGACAGCTACGGGATGAAGCTGGGACTCTGGTTTGCCCCGACGACGGCCGCGCTGACCTCGCAGATGCTGAAGACGCACGACGATTGCGTCCGGACCCTCGACGGGAAGCGGCCCGGCCCGTGGGAAGTCTGGGAGACCGAGGCCTCCGTGGGCTGCTGCGTCGTCAGCCGTTTCGGCCAGGACTTCGCCGGGGAGCTGGTCCGGCTCAACCGGGAACTCGGCGTGACCTACTTCAAGTTTGATGCCGTTGACCAGTATGGCTGCGACGATCCCAATCACGGGCATGGGGCGGCCGCAAACTCCGCGGGCGAGCGGGGCGATTGCTACGCCTTCCAGATGCCGCTGGCCATGGCGCATGTCGCCGAGCTGGTGAGCAGCGCCGTTCCGGATGCGATCTGCGATTTCGACATGACGGAGTCCGGGCGCTGCTTTGGCCTGGCATTCCTGAGCGCGGGCAAGTACTTCCTCATCAACAACGGCCCCTACAATCAGAACTACGACTGCCCGCTGCCGCCGGACGGCAACTGGAACCTGTTCTTCTACCCGGGCCCGGCGCGCGACTGGATCTGCCGCAGCCCGCTTGCGTTCGACCGGTGGATTCCCTCAACGCTGTTCCTGACGCATTATCTGCCGGACGATCCCGAGAACAACCAGATGCTTAGCTTGGCCTCCCTGATGCTGGGTCAGGACGGGATCTGGGGCGACCTGCCGGCGATCTCCGACAAGGGGGTCGCCCTGTTTGGAAGCGTCCTCGAGAAATACAAGGCGGTTCGCGACGACATCACGGAAGCCTTCCCGGTCGATTGCGGGCCGGTGGGCGGCACCCCTGAGGTGCATGAAAAGATTGCCCCGAACGGCCGAGGCGTCGTGGTGCTGTTCGCCGGCCATGGCACCCATCGGTATATCACGCTTAATCACGCCGATCGCCACTTCTGGCACGACGAAGGCACCGCGGTCGCCTTTGATGACGCCGGCCGGGCCATCATCACCGCGGACTTTGCGACGCAGCCGGGGCCGTTTCCGAAGGCAGGCGCGCACTTCGTGTTTTTTGGCGTCAATTGACGAGCCGGCGATTGGCCCGCGATCGACTAGGTCCATGCGTGCAATCTGTGAGCGGGACATGCTCCCTCGCAAAACGATGCCTCCCCCGGGCGCGGCGCTAAAATCATTTCGCCGCAATAGCGTAAGAATCTTCATTCCCGCAGTCGGCCCCTGTGGCTGCGGCAAGGTGCGCCTGGCCCTCTGGCGGGTTTGGCGGGAGCCGGCGCGGCCAGGGACTCACCGTCGGATGCCTGGAGCCCTGCGCGTGCTCCGTCGCCAATCAAAAATGATCCCTTTTCGGGGGCGATTACGCTTTGAGAGTTGAAGTCACTAGATCATCTCAACCTCCTCCCCCATGAAAAACCTGCCCTTCATCCTGTCCTTCTCGGCCGTCATCGGCCTCGTGCTCCTCATCTTTTCCGCCTCCATGGGCGTCCCCGTGCCGTTCGCCAGGGTCGCCTTGGACATCGTCGAACTCTCCGTCGTCGCCGGGGTGGTCGGGTTCTTCCTCGCGGACTACGCGAGGCCCCGCTCGCGCGACTATGGCCCCGTCCGGGTTGCGGAACCGACGCGCGAGGTCGCGCGGGTCGCTCCGGCCGCCCTGGACGAGCGCTTGATCCCTGTCCCGGTCGAGCTGCCAATCGATGAGGCGGTCACGGTCAACTTCATGGAGACGCTCGGGATGCGCAACAATCCCGCGACTGTCTCGCTCATGTAGCCGCCCGCCCCGGCAAAGGCACTTAGCCCAGCTGCAATGACCGAATCCAGCGACCGCGAGGAGCGGATCTTTGCCGAGGCGCTGGCGGTTCCCGCGGGGGACCGCCAGCGCTTTCTCGCCGAGGCCTGCCGGGGCGACGACGACCTGCGCATGCGGGTCGAGGCGCTTGTCCGGGCGCACGAGTCGGCCGGGGGATTCATGGCGGCGCCGCCGGCCGCCCCGCCGTCGCCCGCGATGACGGAGGCCGCAGGGAGCTGGATCGGCCGCTACAAGCTCCTTCAGAAGCTCGGCGAGGGCGGCTGCGGCGTCGTCTGGATGGCCGAGCAGGAGGAGCCCGTCCGCCGGCGCGTCGCGCTCAAGATCATCAAGCTCGGGATGGACACTAAGGAG